>JAYTWK010000013.1:0-72346 GCA_043743715.1 bacterium | reverse complement strand
GCTTGATGCGATATTTCTTGAGTCCACGATCGCGCCAAAGAAGAAGAAAAAGTGATCAAAAAACACCGACAGAAAAGCCGGGGTTTTGGGTATTATCTCACAATTTTGGCATGAGCTTACAACACGCTTGAGCCACCGAGACTTTTATCGGACGATCACTCCGGAAGAAAAGAAGCAGGCAGAAAAAGACTTCTGGCTCCCGAAGCGCCATGATGCTCTTGTCGACACTTATGATGACGAATTTGAAAAGTTTGGCATCGAGCGTCTTGAGATAATCAAGAAGGTAGGCGTTGCATCTGACCCAGTGGATTTTTTATAATCACCCGAAAAGACCTGCTTGAGTGCAAAGTGATTTTGTACGATATATCGTACAGTGTTATTTTCTAAAGACAGAAGAAAAACCGCACATTTCTGTGCGGTTCGGTTTAGCTCTTACATTTCAGCTTTAGAACGAATACGTCCCCATATTTCTCTCTCTTCTTCCATGCGTACCTTTCCGAACCCAGTCCAATACTTATCAACCCCATGTTCGTAGGCAGTACGCAGATTGCTTTCTGGATTAAGCTGTTCTATTGTGTAAGGTCTAGTATCTCTACCATCCTTTGCTACACCTGAGCGAAGTTCTTCTAATGTAAACATTCCCTCGTAAGCTGTTCGATAGGCTCCGTCTGCTTCTATCAAAAACTCTTCAGGTGTCCAGACTGAAAGTGGTAAATATGAAATCGGGACACCTTCGATTGTTGTTTCTAGAAAGTTTGCGTTAAGCCTTAACCCGCCGTCAACGCTAAATGCTTGCATGAATTTTTTCTCACCTATAACACTAGCAAGTTTCTCCATGGTTTCTGTTTGGTAAATACTAAAACGAAATTTTATTTCATTTCCCGTATTATATTTTTCAGAAGTTTTAGTGATTTCTTCCCACGCTTGAGCAAGATCTTCTATGTCAGTGTTGATGCCTTCATTCATTTCGTTTGTAGGTGATAATGTAGTTACATTAAATTGATCAACTAGTGACTGTCCGTCTTCATTGCTTAACAACATATCAGCCGTTTCTAGAATATTCCCAGAGTTTATTTTTGTCAGTGTAAAAAGTGATGTTACTCGACCGCCTTCTTCTTTTGGACGAACAACGGATCTAGCTTCTTTTAGTCCACTTATTGCATCTTTAAAAGCAACAGTAGACTCTCTTTGTGTGTTGTGTACAGATTCTGTTCCATCGATTGAAATATCCATCCAATCAAACTTGAAGTCTTTTGGCCAATGTGATAAAAGTTTTGTGAATGTTCCATTGTCTATAACACCAAGTTGTACATCTGGGCGCACTTCTCGTAGTTGGTGGAATAATTCTAAGTGTGAAGCACGAAGAATCCTTCCTGCTGATAGGAATTTTGGTGCGTATGTTTCACTAGCAACTGGCATTTGCTTGACAATACTTGTGATCACATCATTTAGATGCATTGAGCGAGAAATATGAGCACTGCTTTTTTCATCTTGATAAAGACAGTGAGCACACCGTAAGTTACAAGTGCGTTCAAGAACAGCGCTAGCAAGTTCTGGAAGCTCCATTTTTTGTGCTAAAAGAAGCTCCGCAGCATCCTTTTCTTCAAATGGTTCACCTTTTAATACTGAAAAATACCATTTTTCAGCTGATGGAGAATATTCGTAACCCGTCCTGATTTCTTCTTGTAAAAAGATTTCAGGAAGTTTCACTGTTGTTACAGGGTTTTGCTGCTCTAGGATTTGGTGAATTGGAAATTTTTCTATCATAATGCCTCCATTATATCACTTAGAAATTGAATGTGTGTTAAATAAATTTCAAAGAACTTTCTCAACAAGGTTTCAAATTACTTCTAATTTCAAACCTTGATAGAGAAGCTCATTCGTATCAATTAAGTTAGATACGGTGATGAGCTTTGCCGGCTTTGATGACAAGGTATGCGACTACCCCCGCTCGGTTTAACCGAGTATCAGCTCGCCCCTAGCGGGGCGGAGGCTGACCGCGACCGCTGCGACCGGCTGAACCGGTGTTAGCGGCGGCGTCACATGCTTTACGCATATGCGTCTCCTTACCCTTAATTCCGAGGGTCTCGGTTTGGCGGGATGCCAACGAACTTATCTGGTAAAACTATATCAAGAAATGCTTGACATTAAAAAAATAAATTGTACTTATATAAAATTTAACAAATAAGTGTTGTAAAATAAGAGTTTATTATTAAAATAAAATGTCAGAAAAACTTTACAAAACTTAGTAAAAACGTATGATGAATGAATGGAATTACGTGAAAAATTGAAGATTCTCGAGCTGTCCTCAAAAGAGGAGATAGTGCTACTAGCGCTACAGCAAGGACTTGGAACCCCGCTTGCTATCGCAACATCGACCAAAGTCACTCGCCCTGCGGTGTACGATATCCTCATTAAACTTAAAAAGCGGGGATTAGTAGTCTCACAAATCAGGGGCGGGAAGAAATCGTGGCATATGGTGAGTGAGAAGGAGCTTGCAGAGACGCTCTATGAAGCGAAAAAGGTACTGCTCAAATTTTGCGATGGAAAAAAGGAGATGCATGGAGTAAGCGACAGTGTGATCACCGTGTATCGTGGAAAAGATGCAGTACGGAAGGTAATTATGGGAATGATCTCAGGAAGAAAGCATGAGCGTTTTTTAGGTCTCTCCGATTTTTCGCCATCACTCCTCGATGAAGGATGGCTGACTGTGCTTTCTGCTGAAGATATGTATGAGTTCAACCGTATGGTCAAACGAAATAGTATCATTGCGGAGTTTGTCGCACCTTCGGGCTGGATCGATGATCACTACAAGGCGATGGGGGATGCGTGGGCGAAAGACTATGAAGGAAGAACAGCATCGAGTGTATATATAGACAAAAAATATTTCGGCCACTCGGGGCAAATATTTGCATTCAATGACGCGCTCTATCTACTCGCTATTAAAGATCAGCTCGTGATCGAGATTCGTCACAGTGATATTCAAAAAATGATTCTCGGCATGTACGCATTCATTAAAGAAAATGGAAAATTAATCGACGTCAATCGCCGCCTGCGCGAGCTGATGGCACAGGGGAGATAACGTGCTCACTCGATAATTTGTACACAAATTGCCTGTTCACAGAATGTATCCAAAGTATATACTTTGGATATGAAGACAACTATGATCAACATCAAGACAGATAAGAAAGTTAAGGAAGAAGCACAAAAGCTTGCTCACGAATTAGGATTCACTCTTGCATCCTTTGTTACGGCATCACTCAAGCAATTTATTCGTACACGCTCGGTGCAGTTTTCTGCAGGCTACCAGATGACCCAACATCTCGAGCGAGTGCTTGAGCAGGTGGAGAAAGACATCAAGGCAAGGAAAAATATGTCGCCTAAGTTTGCTACGGCAAAAGCTGCAAACGCATATTTGCGTAGACTCAAATAGCTTCCATGCGCACAATATTTCATAAGCAGTTTCAAAGACAATTTACTAAACTCTCTGAGCGCATCAAGAATAAATTTGAAATACAACTTGAAATATTTTATCAAGATGCATTTGATTCACGACTCGAGAATCATGAACTGTACGGGAAGTACAGACATCATCGAAGTATCAATGTAACTGGGGACATTCGCGCAATCTACAAAGCAGAAAATGAAGATGCTGCGATATTTGTAGCTATTGTCACGCATAGCCAGCTTTACTCATAGTACAAGGTCATATTATTTGAATTCCCGAGCGATGATGTCGCCGATGGTTGCGATTTCCCCTTCTTCATAGGGGTTGCCGTGCCAGTGGGCATTGCTCGTTTCCAGCACGGCATACCGCATTTTAGCACCACAGTCTTGCTGTTAGTGAGGTGAGAGGTACTTTTGCACGTTCCCTTGCCCCAATAAAAAAGCGGCCAGGGCCGCTTGTGTTGTGCGCATTACGCTGCGCTTGCGATGATTTCAAAGTGCCCCTTCTCGGGCGTCGATTCGAGAGCACTACTTTGTTCGCGATTGATTTCTTCAGCAACCTGCACGATGCACTCCACCACTTCAGTCTTGTGCGATTGTGCGATAACCGCTCCGTCGACAGCTACGACTTGATATGCCCAGTCTCGCTCGATCCTCCATGGAAGCGGGTGAATTTTCAGCTGTTCAGACACAAGTACATGAACGATTATCGAGAGATTCATGTTTTTCATCGAGAACTCCTGTTGATTAAGATTCCCGTACAATCTATAACGTCATTATCATTTTGTAAATGCGTCATTTAGGGTACGCAGATATTTTTCGATATATTCTTCCAATTTTTTTCGTTTATATTGCATGACGTACCGCGGGTGTTCAAGAAAGACAATCTTGTCAAAGAACTCAAATTCTTTATTTAATTGTGAGAAGATTTTTGCATGTTTGCCTTTCCCCAAAATGACCAGGGTGCGTTTTGCTCCAAGCTTTTTTTGGGCACGCAAGGAGTCGCGTATGTATGGTGAGATTCGTTTAAGTAACTCAGCGTCATCATAGTAATTTAGATTCTTGCCGTTTCGCAGGAAGCCAACAGGACATACTGCGCCAAGATAAAATCGTTCATAAAACTTTTTTGGTCCGCCAGCTCTCTTAATTAGCAAATAGATAAAACTTGAGGAAAGCTCCTGTCTCTTTTTTAGTTCGTTCCTAATCCCAAGAGATAGCTCGAGCTGCACGGGATCGGTGAATGGAATTCCTGTTACACCTGACCCGAATCTACCCGGGTTGATTCCCAACACGAATACCCTCTCGTTCTCGTCATTAAGGTATGCATCGGCGAAAGCATCGAAATAGACGTGTGCTCCGCTTCGAATTGGGAATATTGGTGAAATGCTCGCAGGAAGATTGTTGGGGACTTGTAAGTCACTAAAAAATGATTTTGCTCGTTCCCCGAATGTTATAATTTTTTTCATAAAGCAGCGATACACCTAAGTATACCGCTGCTTTTCGGTTTTCCTATTGTCGCTCCCAAATTACCTTAGGGATGGCAAATGTGGTGCGAGCGGCACTACGGAGGTCGGGCTTGTGGCCGAGGATTTTCTCAGTATTTATGAATGAGCCGTTCCAAAGCGCGAGGAATTTCTTCTGTCTCATACTTTTCATGTCCATGTCTGCCAGGTGGATAACACCAGATGGGGCTTCTTTCATCACCACATTGTAGTGAGGTCGGGGGTTTATTCGCATTGTGAGTTCAACGTGAGGGGCACGTCGCGTAGCAGGAAGAAAATCAAACGGGCCAAACCCTGTTACCCAAGATGTCAGTCCCGAAATCCTTGCACGCAATCCTAGGCAAACAGCATCGAGCAACTCTTCATATTGACTAATGCCGACATACTTACTCGCAGCCCCGAGTTCTTTCAGGAATTCCACGAGATGTTCGGCTGTCAAAATCGAAGGAAAAAGCAAGCTCAACGTTGATATTCCCCCGTCTTCCATGGCTGTTTTGATTGTCGCATCTACTTTGTGTATCGTGGCCTGAAGTATTTCAAGCCTCCATTCGTACTTACTTGGGTCATTTGCTGCGTGCGCAACAAAGAGGCAACCAGCACCGCCCGACATATAAAAATATAGCTGCGCATCAATAATCTCGCGTCGCGTCATTCTTTGCTCCTTAGTATTACATCCGAAATGAATGTAAGCGATTATAGAGTTTTTGTCAAAACATCTACTTGAACTCCCCAGCGATGATGTCGCCGATGGTTGCGATTTCCCCTTCTTCATAGGGGTTGCCGTGCCAGTGTTCACGACCGTCTCCGGTGAAACGAGGAATGATTTGCACGTGAAAATGGTAGATGAGCTGTCCTGCAGCTTGGTCATTGTTGATACCAATATTGATACCTTCCGCTCCGACAGACTGCTTGATTTTCGGTGCAAGCATCTGCACGGTACGCATGACTTTCGCGAATACTTCAGGCGGCGTGTCATAGATATTTACATGATGCTCTTTGGGAACTACAAGTGTGTGTCCGCGATTTATCGGATGGATATCAAGAAATGCCAGTGTGTCTTCGTCTTCAAATACTTTTGCGGCAATAGGAATACTCCCGTCTACAAGTTTGCAGAATAAACAGTCCTTATCCATACATTAGATGAATGATTTGTGTTTATTGATAGCGAGGTACTTCGCGAGTACTTCATGAATGTGCGCGACTTGAGCGGCGGAGTATTTAAGACCCTTACTGTTCGCGGCGTCGGCTTCTATCTCGGCAGCTTCCGCTGCATCAACCTGTGCCCATCCGTACTTCATATCCTGCGCGGTGTCTGGGTCCATCGCCATAGTGAGGTCTTCGATGATTTCATTTACCTGGGTTTCAGAAAGTTTCTCAGCGCTGTGTCCGAACGGCGCGTTCAACAGCTCTCCGCGTACGAACGTCAGCTCCTCTTTTGTGATGCCGCCCGGTTTTGGTGGTCCAAATAATGACATATAATCAAGATTAGTGTGAATATATACTCATTATATAGAGCAAAGGGTACTCATGGTACTCTGTAGCTGCTCTATACTCCACAGGTTATCCACAGATAATCCACATAATGAGATTTTGGGTGCGCCTTCATATGCTCAAGTTGAATCAAGGTTGGGTTTGTAGGCAGGGATTCATGCCGGATGGTAGTATGCTCTTTATGAAGCAACAGCAAGAGGAGGCACAAGCACTTCACCCCATCACCGAGCTACTCTTAAAGAATAGGGGCATCGAAGATCCCGATGCCCAAGATCGTTTTTTGAATCCTGATTATGAGCGCGACAGTCATGATCCATTCCTCATCCTCAACATGGAGCGCGCGGTCGACCGCATCTTCACCGCCATACGCGGTAGCGAGCGCATCGTCATTTACGGCGATTATGACTGCGACGGCATTCCCGGCTCGGTTATTTTGCACGACCTGTTCGAGAAGATTGGAGTGACGAAATTTTCAAACTATATTCCGCACCGCCATCACGAAGGATATGGACTCAATAAAGAAGCAATCGCAAAGTTTGCAAAAGAAAAAGTTGACCTCATCATCACGGTTGATTGCGGCATCTCTGACTTTGCCGAAGTTGAGATGGCGCAGTCGCTCGGTATCGATGTCATCGTTACCGACCATCATCTTCCTCCATCAAATTTGCCCCCGGCATATGCGGTAATCAATTCAAAACAACAAGGTGATACCTATCCCGACAACATGTTGTGCGGTGCAGGTGTTGCGTTCAAGCTCTCTCAGGCAATTCTCATGCGCGGAAAGAAAGAGGGAAAGTTTGGTGACATTCCCGCTGGCTGGGAGAAGTGGCTCTTGGACATGGCAGGACTCTCGACCATTGCCGATATGGTGCCGCTCCAGAATGAGAACCGGATGCTCGCGTACTACGGACTTAAAGTGCTGCGGAAGTCTCCGCGCCCGGGACTGCTTGCACTTCTCAAAGAAGCAGGCGTCGATCAGCGTTATCTCACCGAAGAAGATGTGGGGTTCACTATTGGGCCGCGTGTGAATGCCGCATCGCGGATGGACGTGCCGCTACGCGCCTTCGAGCTGCTTTCGACGCGTGATGTAAGTCAGGCGAATTCGCTCGCCGCACATTTGGCAGCGCTGAATGTCGAGCGCAAGAGTGAAGTAGCCCGCATGGTGAAGGAAGCTACTCATCTCGTCGATAAGCGCGAGTTGCGTGAAGTGATTGTTGTGGGCAATTCGAAGTGGCGTGTCGGAGTCGCGGGTATCGTCGCCAATAAACTTGCCGAGACTTATGACCGCCCGGCATTCGTCTGGGGCAAAGAAGGCTCGCAGGTCATCAAAGGTTCGTGCCGCTCGGACGGCAGGGTGAATGTATTTGAGCTCATGGTTGCAGTACGCGAGGGCGTGCTCATCGATAAAGGAGGACATGAATTTTCGGGAGGATTCTCAATCGGTGATGATGCGATTCATTTCCTCGAATCGGCGCTCGTCGATGCACATGCAAAAGTTGAAAAAAAAGCAAAATCGACCGCACATTCAGATATTGACAGCATACTCGATATTGAAGATGTGAATCTGGAAGTCTTTAGGGCCATCGACCGACTTGCTCCATTTGGGGTCGGCAATCCGCGCCCGCTATTTCAGTTTGAGAACATTGAGATCTCAAAAGTAGAGCAGTTCGGAAAGGGGAGAGAACACATGAAACTTATTTTCGTAAATAACGAGACGGGAGATGCGGTTACTGCGATGGGATTTTTTATGAATCCGAATACCTTTAAGAACGCTGATATTCGTAGTGGTGCACGCATCAGTCTTACGGCAACTTTTGAGCAGTCTCATTTCCGCGGTCGCTCCGAATTGCGACTACGAATAGTTGATGTGAAGTGATATCATCTACCTATGGAATCCCGTTAGAGATAGGAAGTGCGGCACTTCCGTTCGCTCAGATCTCCATATTGATACATGACATATATTTTGCAAACTCATATAACCTTATTTACAAACATGATTAATCTCTAACGGGATGGAAGATAGCATGGAAGATAGCATGGAAGATTTTGACGGACACTTACTTTTTGCCGACGGGAGTTCGCTCGGCAATCCGGGCAGAGGTGGCTACGGCACCGTGGTTGTGCTGAACAAAAAACACGTCGTCGAACTTGGCGGTTTTGAGAAGTACACGACCAATAATCGCATGGAACTCACCGGACTTATCGAGGGACTCAGGCGTCTAGAAGAAGAATCCGGAGATCTCACTATATTTACCGACTCAACATATGCACACATGGGCTCAACACAGTGGGCCGAAGGCTGGAAGCGCCGCAACTGGCAGACCATGGCAAAGAAAGATGTTGAGAACCGGGATTTATGGGAGATACTCCTCCCGCTCCTTAAGGACAGACAGAAATTTGGAACCACCGCATGGAGGCATGTTCCGGGGCACTCGGGTATTGCGGGTAACGAGCGCTGTGATGTGATAGCGACCAGCTATGCCAAGGAAGACGAGCCGGGTCTTTTTGATGGCGTGATAGGCGATTACGCGATCGACATTCTGAACATCAGTATCGATGAGGATGCGCTCGAAAAACGTAAGGCAGGGAAGGAGCGCGCGAAGATTAAGGCGTATTCGTATGTCAGTCTCGTCGATGGTAAGGTAACGGTGCACAAGACGTGGGCAGAGTGCGAAGCGAGAGTAAAAGGAAAGAAGGCCAGATTTCAAAAAGTAGCCTCGAAAGCCGAGGAAATTGTGTTGGTAAAAAAGTGGGGAGGGAAGTAAGCTGCAATAAGAGTCATCTGCAATACCAAATATCATTTAGTCACAATAAAATTTATATATGGGCACTCATGAAGGAGAGGGTGGTATCGAACAGAGTTTCAAGAACGCGCAAGAGTTAGCCAGAGAATTCAATGAGGAGCGACGTGAAGAGAAGTTGCGCTCCGAACTGGAGCGGTTACGTAGTGAACATACCCCGCTTAAGGAGCGGGAATTAAACAACGAATTATCAGAGGAAGAGCGCGACCGACTGGAGAAATTACGAAGCAGGATTGCAGAACTGGAAAGCGAGTTAGCATCTTTAATAAAGTTGATTGGTAAATAATAAAAAAGTCTGGGGTGCCAATTCGGCACCCCCGATCAATACATGAGCCAATGTCCAGCCACAGGGACGAACCGCAACCGGTAGTAGCGCATCCAGTAGCCGGCGATTGTGGTCTCTTCCCGTGAAAGTGAGACGATCTCACTGACGGTGCTGTCGCAGAGCTTATCGCACAGCAGCTTTCGAAACGACAGCTCGCCCAAGCAGTGAGATCGATAAACTCGGACGCAAGCGCGCAATTGAAGAAAGTGATTTGGCGCACGATTTGAGCAGTATAAGTAATGTTGGCAACGAACAGGATTTTGAGATGTACGTTGGTAGTGCCGCGATACAGCGCTATGAATATGACTGGGTGCACTCGGTTAGAGAAAAGGAATCGCAATACATTATCAGAGGAAATACACAGGGCTTTGCAGATATGATGGGGGAAACGCTCAATGAGTATTTCGTGAATGAAACTCGAAAATACATCACCACATACTATATTGGCAGCACAAAGGAGAAGGACTTGTATGTAAAACATATTTCTGAATGGACGGATTCCGGTATACGATTTCTTGATAAGCCCCCCGCAGGGTGCGACACACATGGTGATACGCAAGGATAAAGTCCTATTTTTATGTGACCAGTAAAGAAGGTCAATTAGTGTATACGAAGCCTCTTTATGATGCTGAGGGAGATAGCGAAATGAGTAATACCATCCCTAATTAACCCTTTCCGATTGTTTGATGATCCACTCATACCCCAGTAATCGTTTCATACCCAGAACATCATCCGCAAGAAGATTAAGCCTCGCTTCGATCGCCGTTTCTTGCTCTGCAATACTTTTAAAGATCTGATTTGCCGTGGCTTTGCGCAGTTCGCCGAAGAATCGCTCTGCGGGATTTAATTCTGGTGAGTAGGGCGGTAGGAACAGTACAATAAGTCCGGGTATCTCCCGATGGATCTTTGGACGATGACATGGTGCATTGTCCCACACAAGGATCACCATGGTATCGCAATACTCTTTTTTGAGCTCAAGGAGAAACGTATGTGCCGCGGCACTATCAAAGCCGTCTATTGATGAGATATGAAAACTCTTTCCCGAGAGTGGGGCAACAGCGGAGAAAAGATACCGATTATCAAACGATTGTTGGCTATCGATGACCGTGCGTACACCTACCTTCGACCAACTCCTGCGGAAGTTCGAGATGAGTCCATAGCGCATTTCATCTCCGAAGAAAAGCTCGAAGGGTGTATTGTTTAGCGGCTCCATGAACGGTGCGAGACCGTTTTTTTAAAGTTGTCCTGTTTCTCCTTGTTTCCTTGAGCAGGGTGCGGTCGTGCGCCTTTATATGAATACTTGAGTTGATGCATGCGATACCACACGGTTTGTTCAGGGATATCAGCACCTTTATGAGTTTTCAGCCATTCCTGCATGTGGGGAATAGACCAGTAACCACCTTTATCAATAACTTTAGCGAGATCGTTAAATAGTGCGGGGCCCCACTTGGGGTTACCTTCCGATCTCCCTCCCGGTTTCGTGGCAAGAAGAGCGAGCCCACCCTTGTTATATTTATTAATCCATCCAGTCACGGAGCGATCGGTGACGACAAGGTTTTCCGCTATTTCTTGCGGTGTTTTTCCTCGCTTGCAGAGAATGATCGCTTTGATGCGTACTCGAAGAGCAGGGTCTCGGGCATTCTTTGCCGCTATTTCAAGATGGGTAATTGAATCATGGGCGCACAAAGTACTATGGAGTTTCATCTCCATAGTATACCTCATTGGGGGTTATTCAGAAAGAGTTAATTGGGGAGGGTATAACAGTATAGAGCAGTAGTATAAAGTATGAAAAAGAAAAACGCGACGTGAAAAAACCATCTCACCTTTGACCGTAGACCGTGCCCTCAACAATTTAGTGGAGCGGTAATTGTGAGGTAACGAGCTTATTATTGTGTGTTCTGCCTTGCGCTTCGCGTGCGTTGATTGCGGATAGGATCGTTTCTTCAAGAAGACCGTGGGCTTCTTCGGTGGTCAAAGATTGTTGCATAATCGGAATCAGGCACTCTGCGAGAACCTTTGCCCAATACACCACGTGTTCACTGTGGCGATAGTTGAGCACCTCACGCGTGTCGATCCCTTTCATAGGGTAGGTTTCCGCATCGTGTCGCTCCCACATCTCGACGAGTGCCTCAGTCAGCCCCCTTTGTGCTTCCTCGCTTGTGTCGTATGAACCTTTTGTCACACCTTCTTTACGTGTGTTTGAGTGCAGTTGGTCGCGATGGGTGTTGATGAGGGATTCATAGTCGGTCATAGGTTCCTTAGAGTCGGGGTACATATTCGGCATGACCTCCTCGATTAGCATGTGCACGAGGAGATTGTGTGAATCCTCCGGTCGTGAGGTAGTATCAAGTTCATCGTAGATTTCATTGAAGTCCCTCGGCTTCTCGAGTGTTCCCGGGGTCGTCTCGGAAAACAGTCTGCGCGATATCGGCTCGAACATATGCACATCTTGTTCAATGATCGAGTCAGGTACGGAAACTTCCATCACTCCTTCAATCATGTACCCCAGCCCGCGGGATGCTCCAAGCCGTAATGATCCCAGGAGGAGCAGAAAGAGAGGAAATGGAAGAGCGATGTTGTAGACATTCTCTTTGGTAAATTCAGTCTCCGCGGTGAAACGTACGGTGACTCCTCGTTGGTCATCAAGGAGGGACTTGAGCCGCTCCGCTCCTCCGGGGACATCTGCAATCGCCTTCAGTGCAAGCGGATTTTTTGCGTTGTATTCTTTGACCAGCATGAATGCCAAGGTTGAGTCCGAGCCCTGGATGATACTCCCGAACACCTGACGGCTCACCTCTGCGAGGTCGTGTATTTCGGAGTCGACCATGTTGTGTTCATAGCTAAAGGTTTTCGCCTGTGCGAGTACCTGCGAATCGATGCCAAGTTTATTCAGCGCGTCCCTCAGCATCGGAGAGAATTCGTTCAGGCGTTTTTCGGCGAGATGAATATTTTCCCGGTTGAACCCTTGGAGGCTCTCAGCGTCCTTCGTCCCGACACTCCTCTCAGCTTCCGCAGATGCGGATCCTTCAAGGGTGAGGTCTTTGGGGATGTCGAACGTTCCAAAGTCGATACTTGGCTTCCCGCTCATAAGCAATGAATTCGTCTGTTTATTCCACACCATCGCGGTGTGGGTAACTCCTGCGACACCACGAATCACGACTTGGTTCTCTGCTTCTTTGTGGATAAAATCTGTGAGTTGCGACACGAGTTTGTCTCGCCCTGCGGGATTCTTTGCAATCGCTTCGCGAAATGTTCTGGCAAAATCGTAGGGGATATGGATCTCAACTTCAACCTGGGCTCTGCAGTCTTCGGTGAGCGAAACCGCAAACGGAACAATGAAAGCCCCAGGATTGAATTCTTCCTTCCCCGAGGGGTTTTTAGTGGTGAATCGGTGCATGAAATCGCCGTCAATATATTTGCAGACCTCTTGCTGGACGTTTCGTGCAAATGTTTCCACAGATTGTGCCGCGAGTCCTTTCTCTACTTGCTTCGCGTCGGTCAGCTGTTCGTTCGATCCACCCGCTTGAGTCTCTACTCCGACGTTTGTGGCAACACTGAGGATGCCTGCTCCAATTAATGTGAGCACACTCGCTGAAGCGGCGATAGGTCGAACATTTTCTAGTCCTGGATGAAAACGCAGCGGACCTGCCAGGTGATAACTATATCCTTCAAATGTTGAGGGGTGATGCAACGCAACTTCCTCTGTCCGCACTGTTTCTTCAATCTTCACTCGGTCAGGGTTGTAACCGTCTCGCAGTGCATCTGTTCCGTAATTTGCCGGAGGCGTCTCGTGTGGATCCATAGTGTATGTGCTTAAGGATATATTGATAATAGTATACTCTATTTGGATAGCCCGTACACCCCTGCATTACCAACTTGTATTTCATGATGCTCTGGGAGATGGCGGGTATAAAAGACACAGAGCGCTAAATGCTAATTATGCTAATTGTAACGGCCGTTACAATTAGCATAATTAGCGTAACAGATGCCCCGCCAGCTCTGTCGCGGGGAGTTTCATTGACTATACGACACCTGTGATCATGCTTCCGAATGACAGTATGGGTTGTCAAACGGAAGGTAAATCTATAGGATTGCGCGCATGAGCCGCTTTGCTCGCTTCTCGCAACTCGCGCCACTATTTCTTATTGCATTCCTGGGAGGTGTTTTTCTTGCCAGCATATTTCAGCTTCGTTCGGTACTCATCGGCGGTATTTTTCTTATCGGGACTTCTGCTGCGTTCTCTGCCTGGAGGTCGCGCTCGGTGCGCATGCTTCTCATTGCGATTGTATGCATCGGAGTAAGTGGTGGCATGTATCGATTCATGCTTTGGGATACTGCGCCTATCGACAGTACACTTGAAGCGAGTCTCTCTTTTGTGCATGAGTACAAAGGTGTGGTCTCAGACGAACCAGATGTACGTGAAGGAAATGTGCACCTCACGGTCATGCTCTTTGGTATACAAGAAGGAAGCTTAACGAAGGAGGTAATGGGCACTGCGCTCGTTATCGTCCCGCGCTTCCCGGTTTTTACCTACGGCGATGAAATTCTTTTTAGCGGAGTGATGAAGCACCCCGAGAAGTTTGTAGAAAAAGACGGAAGAGTGTTTGACTATCCTACCTACTTAAGATCAAAAGGTATTCGCTATCAAATGCTATTTCCGAAGATGCATAAGCAGGGTGGCGGCAAGGCAAACAATATCACAGGAGGATTATTTTGGATCAAGACAAAATTCGTCGGTGCGATAGACTATGCACTCCCGGCGCCGCATAGTGCACTCCTCTCCGGGCTCCTCTTGGGTGGCAAGCAATCGCTCGGTCAGGCATGGCTCGATAAATTTAGAACCGCAGGCATCATTCACATCATTGTGCTCTCGGGATATAACATGACGCTGGTCTCGGAGTGGTTGGTTGTCGCATTCAGGCGTTTGGGATTCTACGGAAGCCTCAGTGTAGGGAGTATTGGTATTATATTGTTCGCCATCATGACTGGCGGCGGAGCAACGGTGATGCGTGCTGCTATTATGGCAGTGCTCGTGCTTCTTTCGAAAGCCACCGGGCGAAATTATGATATGGGAAGAGCGCTCTTGTTCGCGGGCGCTCTTATGGTGCTGCAGAATCCTAGTATTTTACTTTTTGATCCGTCATTTCAGCTTTCATTTTTGGCCTCGCTTGGGCTGATTTTTGTTTCACCACTAGTAGAAAAGCGCACGACATTATTTAAAAAATTTCCGATGTGGAGGGAGGTGTTCGTCTCGACTCTCGCGACGCAAGTGATGGTGCTCCCGCTTCTCCTTTCTCAGACTGGAATTCTCTCACTGGTTGCACTGCCGGTGAATCTGATTGTACTGCCAGCTATCCCGCTCACCATGCTGCTTGGCTTCACATCTGCTGTGGTGACGCTGATCATTCCTTACCTTGGTGCACTTGCATCATACCCAGCGTACGCACTACTTTCGTGGATTTTGAATGTCGCTGATTATGCGTCGCGCATTCCTTTTGCGGCAGTTGCAATCACCATAGTGACGCCCACGGTAACATTCTTCCTCTATGTGTTCCTGGCCTTGCTTATTTGGTTTGACCAGCATCGTGCTCGGGTGAGACAAGCTCGATCTCCCGGAGCACCTCTTTCGAATTAAGCATGCGATAAAACACAAAGATGATGATAGCGGCGATGAGAAACAGTATTACCCCGTAGGATCTCCACACCTCAGTACTTTTTCCAAATGTGTAACCTATTGCAATGAAGATGAGCGACCAGAGCCATGATGCGACGAACATGATTGCGGCGAATACTCCGCGATGCGTCTTGCCCATCGCTGCAGGGATGGGCACGAATACTTTGATAGCCGGCAGCAGTTTCCCAACGAACAAGAACCAGAGTCCGCGTTTCCGAAACACTATCTCGACCTTCTTGATGTCTTGTTCGCGAAACACCTGAAATTTTTTCAGGTAGCGTATCCCACGTCGCCTAACGATTTCATAGAGGATGATGTTGCCGATGGCGTTGCCGAGCGCACCCGCGAGCGATGCAGGGAAGAGTGAAAGCGTGCCAACGGAGATGAAATATCCGACGATAATATAGAGAATCTGGCTTGAAGGGAATGAGACCGCGCCATTTGCAATCATCAAGAGAAATATCCCGAGATAGCTGCTTGCAACGATGACTGATTCAATATCCATCCCGTTAGAAGTAGGACGCGAACAAGTATATTCGCGTGATTACTCGGCTAGTTTTTGTAATAGTTCTGCGGTCCATGTGTTTTTACCTCCTTTCGTGTCCGCGACTTCTCACGGGATCCATGGCTCATAGTATACCGTATTTTTTAGGGGACGCATGTAGTTGCACAATCCGGACATTCGTCTATGATAAAAAAAGAAGTCGTATCCTCCCCATGGACTCGATCCGTTCGTGTTCATTCACATGTCTTGAAAGGAAATAGAAATGAAAGACTCAACTCGCCCGTGGTGGCATTTCTCGCGTCTCGGTAGGCTCATTGGATCTCTCGAGATATTCGAAACCGAATTGAATCACCCCGAAGGTCGGGCAGTGTTCATGGTGCTCTCTGGTGCGGTAGACCGCATCCAGTCTTCTCGGAGACGCTGGCGCTTCATCACTTTACTGCTTGTCCTCTGCATCATTGGTGCAGCATGGTTACAGTATTCGCAGTTCTCTGAGCGACGCCTTCGCCTAGAGCAGAACATCTTCCGCACCCTTCCCGTCAGTGCCGATGGGTGGGGAGAAGCACACGTCGCCATCATTCCCGTCAGAGGGGTGATCGAAGGCGACCCGGTCGGTCCCGAGGAGGTATCGAACACTCCGCGCTATCTGTACGACGCCCTTGAGCTTGCGAAGAAAGATCATAATCTTGCCGCGGTCGTCGTCTACATCGACAGCTATGGTGGCGACATGTTTTCAAGCGCCGAAAGCTACCGCATCATTCGGCAATTCTCGGAAGAAAATAAAGTCCGCGTCTACGCCTATGTCCCTCGGAAAGCATTTTCCGGCGCTTACTTCATCGCACTGGCTGCCGGCGAGATCATCGCCGACCCTGTCGGCGAGGTAGGAAACATCGGCGTCATTGTGCGAAGGATGAACACCCATGACTTCGGGCGACGTCTCGGTATCACTGAGCGGGTGATTGCCACTGGTCCACGTAAGGATGCAGGCGGACAGTGGAAAAAATCAAATGCCGCCGACAACGCAATCGACGTGCGTGCGGTCAACCTTATATTCGAGGAATTTCTGCTGGCGGTAAAAAATGGCCGTCCAAGGTATTCGCTGTATTCGCTCGCAGACCTGCGTGCCGAATCGAAGAAGCCGAAGGGGGTCACAAGTGGTGCATGGTTCGCAGCCGTTGACGCCAAAGAAAATGGTCTCGTCGATCACGTCATGACCTTCCGAGAATTTCTGAGACACGTTGCAGACGACCTTGCAAAGGCGAAGGAGTCCGGATACGAAAGTGTGGCATTCATGAAGTATGATGAAAAACTTTCATTAGTCGAGGGATGGAAAGACAATCTCAAAAAAATTCGCAGCGAGCGCTCCGATCAAGCGCCACAGGCGAAGTTTGACATCCCGGGCTGCTCATTCGCCGACGATGTTTTGAGTAATGCTCTAAAGGGTCGAGAATGACGACATGCGAGGCGCTTCGGCGTCTCGTTTTCTTTGCCAGTTGCAAACTCGGCGAACCTCGATTAGCCTTTGCCCATGAAGGAACATACATGGATTCATGAGATAAAGTCTCGACCGCGTACGGTGATTATCATACTCCTGGCACTTTTTGATTTGCTGCTCCTTTCTATTTATGCACGTCATCAGCATCATAATCTGCGCGTCTCATTCCTCGATGTTGGGCAGGGCGATGCGGTGTTCATTGAGGCACCGAACGGGACCCAGATGCTCTACGACGCCGGGCCGCCAACGGGCGCAGTGCTGCGCGCACTCTCGAGTGAGATGCCATTTTTTGACCGCACTATCGATGTAGCAATCTTTTCTCATCCTGATATGGATCATATCGGCGGATTCAAGGATGTGTTTGATCATTACAAGGTCGATGTGGTGATGGAGCCGGGAGCGAGTTCGACGAACGGGGTATACGATGACATCGAGAGTGGAATTGCGGCGCACGGAATCAAACGCATTGTCGCACGGCGCGGCATGTCGATAGACTTCGGTGACGGTGTAGTCGCAGATATTCTGTATCCCGATAGAGACGAGAACTGGCCGGACACGAACAGTGCATCAATTGTCATGCGTATTCATTACGGCGACACGGCATTCCTCCTTTCAGGAGACCTTCCAGAGCGACAAGAAGAGTATGTTGTCTCACTCGATGGAAACAATCTTCACTCACAGGTGCTCAAGCTCGGACATCATGGGTCACGTACTTCTTCGGGCGAGATGTGGCTACGCGCCATCCACCCTCACATTGCGGTTATTTCTGCCGGACTGAGTAATCGTTATGGTCATCCGCACAAAGAAGTGCTCAATTTGCTTGAGAAACTGGGCGTCGCTTATCTCATCACATTCAAAGAGGGGACGATTGATTTTGAGAGTGACGGGAAGACAATTTCTCGGAAATAATCAATCACAATTTGCTGCTTCGACGTCGCTTGGATGAGATGAGTTCGAGGACGTCCTCATCTCGCTCCTTATTCGTCGAAATGAAAAAACCGCCTCGGCGGTCCTTTCTTGACACTATTTCTTTGCGAGTTCGAGATGCTTGTTGCCCTTGATGCAGCGGGTGCAAATCTTAATGCGACCGCCACCCGAAGTCTTTGGGAGCGCAACCCATTGGAGGTTGGGATACTTGCGTGTATCGCCAGACGGATTGAATTTCGTCGCGCGGATACGGTTTGAATAACCGCCTGCCATGCGGCTTCCTTTTGAACAGATGATGCAAATATTTGATGTTGCCATATACGTTTGTTGTGTCTCTCGTAAGACCTTTACTGATTTGGGATTTGTAGCGTGCATGCTATCATGAGTGTCACTACTATGCAAGATGCGACCCTTATAAATGATTTCTTCAAGATTGCCATTGTTGTTTTTTCGGTCGTAGCCCATGAGATTTCTCATGGTTACATGGCTCAGTATTTAGGTGATCCGACTGCCCGGCTAGCGGGTCGACTGTCTGTGAATCCCCTTAAGCATATTGATCCTATTGGCTCATTACTCGTCCCATTTCTTATGTCGTTAGCGCCCGGGGGTTTTATCTTGGGCTGGGCAAAGCCAGTCCCATACAACCCGTACAATCTCAAAGACCAAAAATGGGGTGATACGAAAGTTGCCCTCGCAGGGCCACTCACAAATCTGGGGATCGCCTTATTTTTTGCCTTGCTCGTTCGGCTTTTTGGCTCATTCCTTACAGACTCCGTCCAGCAAATCGTGTATCTGATAATAGGAATTAATATTATGCTTACAATTTTTAATCTGGTGCCTATACCACCATTAGATGGATCAAAAATTTTATTGAATGCTATTCCCCTTCGATATCGCTATGTTGGAGACTACCTTGAGCGCTATTCAATGCTCATTATTCTCTTTTTTGTGCTTTTTTTGTGGAAATTCTTACTTCCCGTAGCTGCTCTTGTGTCAAAACTCTTGGTAGGCTATTCACTTTTCGGGTAGGTCTTTTTGTTGCATTTTCATCCTATCTATATTAGAGTATGCGGTACTCGTTGCTGATTTTCGTTTTAAGGTTTCCGGATGACGAATTGCCCCGTCTTTGACGGGAGTTATCCAAGAGGCAATAAATGGAGGTATGCATGGCTGTGTATCTTCTGCCTTGAACCGAGAAACAGCAACGGGTACCATCTCGATATATCAACTAACTTCCAATTTATGGAGGTTACTTAAATCGTCATATGCCAACAATCAATCAATTAGTAAAAACCAGTCGCAAGATTGTACGCCGTAAATCCAAAGCTATTGCTATGGGACGCGGTTTCAACTCGATCCAGAATCGTCCGATCTTCTACAATTCACCATTCAAACGCGGTGTCTGCACCAAGGTCACAACCATGACTCCTCGCAAGCCGAACTCTGCTATTCGTAAGGTTGCACGTGTGCGCCTCACCAATGGTATGGAAATCACCGCATACATTCCGGGAGAGGGCCACAAGCTGCAAGAGCACTCCGTGGTTATCGTCCGTGGTGGTCGTGTGAAGGATGTCGGACTTCGTTACACTATCGTCCGCGGTCGCCTCGATGCCGCAGGTGTCGAGAAGCGTAAGCAGGGACGTTCGCTCTATGGAGCAAAAAAGGCTGAAGCAAAGAAATAGTTTCCAAGTCATTAACTGAATTAATATCGCACTGGAGTACCATCTGACTTGTGGGAAAGACCAGTCGAATCAACACACTATGCGCAGACCAGTAAAAAATAGAAATATCCGTAAGCCGGACCTTCAGTACAAATCGCTCGATGTATCGACGCTTGTGAACTACATTATGCTCTCAGGTAAGAAATCAATTGCGCAAGCAGTCGTATACGACGCATTTGAGGAGATCAAGAAATCGATGAAGGTGGAAGACCCGATGGAGGTGTACAAGAATGCACTCAGGAACGCAGGCCCTTTGATGGAAATCCGCTCACGCCGTGTCGGTGGTGCTAACTATCAGGTCCCCCGTGAAGTTCGTCCCGAGCGCCGCACGTTCCTTGCACTGCGCTGGATTATTGACGCAGCACGTTCAAAGAAGGGAGCCCCGATGGCCAAGAAGCTCGCCGATGAAATCATCTCAGCATCGAAGAATGAAGGCGAAGCAATCAAGAAGCGCGAGAATGTGCACAAGATGGCTGAAGCGAATAAAGCGTTTGCCCATTTCGCTTGGTAGTTGAAAGCTCATTTCGAGCACACTACTTCATTGAGTTCACAAAATGCTGTCCGGTACAACTACGTACGCTCGGGCGGTATTTTTGTTTCTCGCTTAGGAGTGTATATCGAAATATGATTTCATGATTCCTAAAATCACATGTAACCACGAGAGCGATTCTTTGGCTCTCTTTTTTGTGGTTTATAAATTGTATGATTATTGTTAATATAAATAATAATGAAAGTATTTGGAAAACGGATGATCTGGACTGCGGTGGTAATTGCATTTCTCCCGCTCCTTAGTCAAGTGGTAGCAAATATTTTGGGTATGATTTTTTCATGTAATCTTGATCAAAACACAACACCTAATTGCACACTCGGTTTTCCACTGCAGGTGATGTATTCGTTGGGATACCTTACAATGGCTACAATTCCTATTGGAATTATTATCGGAATTGTCGGATTTATAGTCGTCATGTCCGCAAAAAATTCTCCGAAATAACTTCTCGGTCTCGAGTACCTACCATCGTCATATTTGGTTCCCAGCATCGATAACTTAGACACTCACAGCGTAAAAAATTCGAATTGCATCCGAAAATTCTCACAAAAACCTGAGGCAAAAAGACGAAAATCCGCCACTGGGGGGATATTTGTTTACGGTGATCCTTTCGAGAGAAATAGACTTGACACACTATTTCGTAGTACTACACTATAGTATATGACCACCATCACTACACCTATCGATAAGGACCTCGAGGATTTTATCAACATGGAAATACGCGAAGGAAACTCAGAAACCAAGGCACATGTCGTGCGTCAGGCACTTCGACTACTGCGCGAAGACCGGGCGTATAAGCGTATCCGTGAGGCAGAGGAGGATATCAAAGAGGGTCGGGTATACAAAGGCGATCTGCACAAGCTGATAAAGAAGTTGCCGAGCTAATTCGAAATAGCATGGCACAGCTTTATACAAGGCGTTTTCTACGCTCACTCAAAAAGCTTCCCGAAGCGGTCCAGAACGATGTGATTCTTGCCGCGGAGAGGTTCAAGAAAAAGAGCGAACATAAGGCACTGCGTCTTCATAAGCTATCAGGGCGAATGAATAAGTATCATGCATTCTCGGCGAACTTCAACTTCCGCGTCATTGTTGAAATTAAAGAGAAAGACATCCATTTTCTTGATGTGGGGACCCACGAGGTATACGAATAAATTAGTTCTTGCAATTTGGCCAAACTTTGGATATAGTTCTACCAACTCAAGCCCGACATGGCTTATTTTTTTCCTCCTAACTTTTTTCGTTGGGAACGAGCGGAAAAAGGAGGAGTTTAGTAACTAATTATTTATTGTTTTATGGAACGAGATTATCCACTGGAGAAAGTTCGCAACTTCGGTATCATCGCTCACATCGATGCGGGAAAGACCACGACCTCAGAGCGTGTGCTCTTTTACACCGGCGTATCGCACAAGATTGGCGAGGTACACGAAGGAGACACGGTCATGGACTGGATGGAACAGGAGCGTGAACGTGGCATCACCATTACTTCAGCTGCGACTACTTGTTTCTGGACCCCGACCTACGCAAAGGTTGGCGACAAGAGTGATGATACGAAGAAGCATCGCTTCAACCTTATCGACACTCCGGGGCACATCGACTTCACCATTGAAGTGAAGCGCTCACTCCGTGTGCTCGACGGCGCGGTCGTGGTGTTCGACGGCGTCGCAGGTGTCGAACCGCAGTCGGAGACCAACTGGCGCTATGCCGATGAAGGAAAGGTGCCTCGCATCTGCTTCATCAACAAGCTTGACCGCACCGGCGCATCATTTGAACGCTCGTTCCAGAGCATCTTGGATCGCTTGACCAAGAGTGCCGTACGCATGCAGCTTCCTGTCGGAGAGGAAGAGAACTTTGCCGGCGTCATCGACCTCTTGACCATGAAGTACGTCACCTTTGTGGGTGATATGGGTAATACGCTCGTACAAGAAGAAATTCCTGCTCTGCATCTTGCTGATGCAAAGAAGTATCGCGCAGAAATGCTCGAGTCTATCGTAGAGAATGACGAAACTATGATGAACGACTACCTCGAAGGAAAGGAGCCTGCAGTCGAAGACTTAAAGCGCGTTCTGCGCAAGGCTGTTATAGAGAACAAGATTGTCCCGGTATTCACCGGAAGCGCCCTGAAGAACAAGGGTGTACAGCTCGTTCTTGATGCCGTCGTCGACTACCTTCCTAGCCCGCTTGATATTCCTCCGACCAAGGGTCATGACCCGAAGACCGGTGAAGAGATATTCCGCCATGCTGACGACAAAGAGCCGTTCTCTGCGCTCGCATTTAAGATTGCAACCGATCCATTCGTCGGACAGCTCGCATTCTTCCGTGTTTACTCAGGTACCCTTGAATCAGGTTCATATGTTTACAATGCAACGAAGGGACGCAAGGAGCGCATCAGTCGCATCTTGCGCATGCATGCCAATGAGCGCGAAGAGGTGAAGAAAGTCTTTGCGGGAGAGATTGCCGCCGCAGTCGGACTCAAAGAGACCCTCACTTCAGACTCGCTGTGCTCTGAAGACGCACCGATCATCCTTGAGCGTATTGTCATCCCTGAGCCGGTCATCTCGATGCGTATCGAACCGAAAACAAAACAAGATCAGGAGAAAATGGGTATCGCGCTCGGAAGATTATCCGCAGAAGATCCTACGTTCCGTGTTACTTCTGACCCTGAGACGATGGAGACTATCATCTGGGGAATGGGAGAGCTCCATCTCGAAATCATTGTTGACCGCATGAAGCGCGAGTTTAACGTCGAAGCAACTACCGGCAAGCCGCAGGTTGCATACCGCGAGACCATTTTGGGCGAAGCAGAAGCAGAGTGCAAGTACATCAAGCAGTCCGGTGGTCGCGGTCAGTATGGCCACGTACGCATTCGCCTGAAGCCGATGGATTTGACGGTGAAGGCGGAAGATCTTCCGAAAAATGTGAAGCGCTCTCCCGGATTCGAGTTCATTAACTCAATCAAGGGTGGTGTCATCCCTCAGGAATTCATCTCGCCTATTGAAAAAGGAATCAAGGAAGGAATGGAGCGTGGTGTGGTCGCAGGTTACTCACTCGTGAATGTTTCAGCAGAGCTCTATGACGGATCATTCCACGAAGTCGACTCATCGGAAATCGCCTTCAAAATTGCCGGATCGATGGCGCTTCAGGATGGCGCAAAGCGCGCACGCCCGACACTGCTTGAGCCAGTCATGGCGGTTGAAATCGTCTTCCCCGACAAATTCATGGGTGACGTCACTGGCTCGGTGGCATCACGCCGCGGACAAGTGAACGCGATGGAAGAGCGCGGCATGCTCAAGGTCGCAAAGGCAATCATCCCGCTCGCAGAAATGTTCGGCTATGCCACGACACTTCGCTCGATGACCGAAGGCCGCGGAACGTTTACCATGGAGCCTGCGGAGTACGTCGCGGTTCCTCAGAATGTAGCCAATGCGGTGATCGAAGCTCGCGGCAAATAATTTTTTGCACAGAGAAGAAAAGACCCCGCTTGGGGTCTTTTCTTCTTATTGCTGCGAGAGGAGGAATTTTTTGAGAATGGCATGATAGTCTCCGAGGCTCCTGATATCGACCCACTCGGTGTCGCTGCCGATGCCCGCACCAATCGGCCCGAATTCGATGCCTCTTCCACCCACACGAGTGAAATGTCTCGCATCCGATGATCCTTGTGCTCCACGTAATATGAGTTTCTTTCTGAGTATCTGGTGGGCGATGATTGCGAGTGATGTAACCAATACGTCGTTCTTTTCGATGAACGATCCAGGTTCATTGGTAATGATCTCCATCGAACAATTTTTCGGCAGCAGTTTTTTGATTTTTGCGACGAGAGTCTTCGCATCATTGGGGATGAAGCGGATATCGAGGAGCGCAGTGCAGTTGTCAGGGATTTTGTTGTATGCATCGTTCGTGGTTTCGATACGGCTCAAGTTGACGGTCGTGACCCATGCTTGTTGCTTTGGAATCGGGAATTGCGAGCGTAATCTCTCAAGAAAGTCGTTCATCTTCCAGATCGCATTGTCGCCTTTCCAGGGATATGCGCCGTGCGCACTCTCTCCTTTCGCCGTGACGCGTAGCCATAGCACGCCCTTGGTCATATGCACGATATCGAAATTGGTTGGCTCGCCCGCGAGTACGAACTCGGACCGCACTCCTTTCTGTAGCTGATGAAGGGTACCATTGAATCCCCCGACCTCTTCATCGGTAGTGAGTTGAAGCGCGAGCGGGTAGGTAATCTCTCGCGCGACCTCTTTAAACGCCATGATCATGCATGCGGCATTCGCCTTCATGTCCATCGCTCCGGCTCCGTAAAGCCTACCGTTTTTTTCTTTCGGTGAGTATTGCTCGTTCTTACCGGGGATAACGTCCAGATGCGCGTTTAAAAGTATTTTGAATTTCTTATGACGCTTTTTTTGATTGTGTACGAGTACGCTCGATATGCCATTCTTGGTGAAATGTTCGACGGTGAATCCTCGTAGTGGTGTAAGCGCAAGTGCAAGTGCCTTCGTGAGCTCATGAGGGCGCGCAGGGATCGTTCGCAGTACGATGAGTTTCTTTGCGAGTGCGACAATCTCCATAGTAGCGCTTTTTGAGGATAGTGATATCTTGTTCGGTTTTGTGTTCATATAAAAAAGAGAACCGTGCGCCCTAAGGGCTACACGGTTCAAGTTAACACATGAATGCGGTCATGTTAACCAATTTCAGCCCAGGCGGTCTCCTCATTGCCGTGGATCCGGCGACCTTTTGCTTCGGCCGAATCTTTCGGCATGAGTGAGCGGAATCCACCCATGAACGTGGCCTGATCTCCGTCGGTCGAGAAGAACAGCCTGTCGATGTAGAGGTACTCTCTGCCGCATTCTTCACCGGTGATTGTCGGCACTTCCATCTCGTGCTGCAGTACGTACTTACCTCGTGACTTCAGTTGTCGGCGCAGTTCGTTCCTGAACTTCTTGTTGCGCATCTCGCCGGAGAGGTGTCCATAGCAGCCATAGGTGCCTTTGAGCGGTTTCGCCCGCAGCATGAGTTCCCCCGTGGTGGTTGTGAATTGCTCGATTCCTTGCTGTTCGAGATATCCGGTGAATTGCTGAGTCACTCGTGTACCGTAGTACTCACTGTAGTTCTTGCCGGTCGCGAGGTGTGCGACGAATTCGGGAGTGATGATGTCCTCCTCTTCTTCGACTGGGAACGCCATCCCCATCGCGAACATATACTCCTTGGTGTCGTTGATACGCGCATCGTAGGGCATGTCGGGCGCGTCGACATTGAAGGTGAGGGAATGAGCCTTGATGATCCTACGCATCGCCTCGTCGCCGAGGAGCGGGTGCTCTACGGTGACATCGGGACACTTCAACTTGGGAACCGGGTCGCTCGAGCGCACATACAGCAGATACTCGCATTCGCCGCCATGAGCTTTAAGATACTCGCGGAAATCCTCTGGACCAAAGAAATGATCAAATCCCGAGAGTCTTTCCACATCCTCGTCAGTAAGCGTGTCGTCAGGACCTGCTCCGAACTCGGTCGCTTTCATGTCGAGATACTTCTGGTCGGTCACTGCAAGAAGTGCGATTGGCCTCCCGTGCTTCTGACGGATGCGATCGAGCGACGCGCGGAAGCTACGCTTGAACATTGAATTGTTTAGAGGGGTCGAAAAGATTTCTTGGAGAAACTGATACATCGCGAGCGAGTTCTCAATCTCAAAGATCGAGTTGCGCAGCACCGCGCACACTTCTTCTTTGGTCCGTGACTCGGCGATGTCGAGAAATCCCTGGGGCAGTCCGACCATGTCTATCTGCACCCAACCGTTGACCGGAATTCCGTCCGGTGTCGTACAGTACTGATAGTCGGTATTCCATTCTCTGTTCGCTTGGACCAGCGGACGGAACGCCTGGTTGTACTCGGCATACAGACTCATGAGTACACTCACGACGGACTTCGGGTATGTGACGCGGTATCCAGGGAGTACCAGGAACCGGCCTATCGAAGACTCGATGTCGGACCGTTCGATGAGCGGACCGAGGTCGGCCGTATGCAGTGTATACGCATGCCAATCGAACAGCGACTGCAGTTCGGGCACGAAACACGTTTCATTTTCCATTGTCAGGCTTCCTTATCTGGGTGAAATTGTGAAGAACTACCAGGGCTTTCCTGGGGAATATCCGCATGTATGATTCGAACATTCCTCAGAAAAAGAAATACCCACCGCGTACGGTGGGTATTTCTTTTGTTTCTTTTGAGATTTTTATGAAATATGCACCGCGCCCGCTTTATTGTGGGAAATAAACATGAATCCAATAATCATCCAATTGCGCTGTTGCATCTACTTAAGTTATCGAAAGAGCGTGGAAGTGTCAAGGATATCTGTTGCGAAGGTTTATACACAGCTTCACAATCGACATCGTCTGCTATAGTCAGATGATATCCGTATGTGCAGAATGCTATTCGCTTTTCTTCCTGACAGCAATGCAGACAGGAGCTTGGTACTCCGAACATTCTTGCGCCTCGCCGAAGAAGGGCAGGTGCCCGTAGCAGCAAGTCCGGGACATCATGACGGCTGGGGTATTGCCGCATACTCACGCGGTGTTCTCCTGCGACACTTTCGATCGGAGGGAAGCGGTGCAAGTGATCCGCTGCGGGATGATCAACTCTCCTTTGTTGCAATGCACAAACCAGACGCCCTGCTCGCGCATATACGTAAGCGGACCATCGGCGAACCGACCGAACATAATAGCCACCCATTTGTTTCGGGAAAATATGCATTCATTCACAATGGTACACTCGGTGCTACCGCACAGGATATCTTTGGCCCGGTGCGCGATCATTGCATCGGCCAGACTGACTCCGAACTTTATTTTCATCTGGTGATACAGGACCTTGATCTGAGTGAGGAGCATGACAAAGAAAAGGTTGCAAGTCATATCGTTCGCACCGTACAAGCACTACGCACGAGTACCTCATATCAGGGCGGTGGCTTCACCTCTGCATCATCAATCCTGACCGACGGAAGGTATGCGTATGCCCTGCGTGAATTCGATCAAGATCATCCATTCGTGAAGCGCAGTGCGGCGACAAGCTACTATACACTTTATCTTGGGCAAGGTGGGCGAGGCGAGCGTATTATCTGTTCCGAGCAACTTCAGATTCCAGACATCATTTGGGCGCTCTTGCCGAATCACTCACTCACCACTATTGACCTTGTAAATGGCGCATATCAGACGAGTGAGGTTTGACCGTTGCACTTTGGACGATATACTAGGCATATATGATAAACGAAGAATTCCCAAAAACCAAAGAACGATTAGACCAGGAACGAAGCGAGGTAGTAGAAAGGTTGAGATTTAAAAAGGAGCAGACCGAAGCGAACATTCAAGCAGGAGTTGTGAAGCGAGGTGATCCGGATGAGGACGAGGATGCTGATAAAGCCGAACTCGCCGCTATCGATAAGCAGCTCGCAGAGTATGCAGTAGCAAAGCAGGATGCGAAGATTGCAG
The DNA here is from genome assembly GCA_043743715.1 of bacterium. GTDB lineage: Bacteria > Patescibacteriota > Minisyncoccia > Phycocordibacterales > UBA6899 > MHLP01. The sequence goes on along the minus strand of JAYTWK010000013.1, from coordinate 44,439 downwards.
GCGCACAGCAGGGGATACTACCGGGAGTTGAGTAGTTGTCAGCACATCCGCCTTGCGGCGGATTTTGCTATACTGTCACTATGTACGACGACGACGAAGAAGAAGAAATAGTCATCCCGCAACAGATTGTGATCGAAGAATACGATGACGATCTTGATGAAGAAGATGAAGAAGAGCAATCGGACGATACCTTCACGAAGAAGGGCACTGAAGATCGCGCCTTTGTCGACCAACAGGCAAAAGACTATGACGAGATGAAGAAAAGAAAACGTGACGAAATCGCGCACTTGAAGCAAGCCCGGCTGAATGCGCAGGCCAAGCTTTCTAAAAAACAACGCGAACTGACCGCGCTCGAGATACAGCTGCGTAAGTCTGAGTATGTCGATACGCGCGAGCGTGTGGCGGGCGCCCGCAAGGAGGTTGAGCATCGCGGAGACATGACACGTGAAGATCGCGCAGACGTAGAAATCGATGAAATTAAAAAAGAAAACAAAGATGATGTGGAGGAATTAAAACACAAAGAACTTCTCGCCGAAGTCAAAGAGCTGAGAGATATTGACACTGAAGCTGCACGCAAGATCTCACTCCTTGAGCATGATCTTCTACGCTCCTGAGTTAGAGGGTGTGATACAATTTTCCATATGCCACCATTCCAACAACAAGTACCATCGCAAGGGGGAGGATCTTCTCAGGGAGGAAACGATGAGGCGGAGAAGATTCACTTACGCCAACAGCGAGAACAGCTGCAGAACCGCGTGCGAGTCAAGCGCGGGGAGCTTGTTGACCGTGAACACCATCTGCGCGAAATTGAACGCGAAACCAAAGATATTGAAAATACACTTCATCACATGGAGCAGGATCACAAACGTCTCACCGAAGAACAACGGCGCATGGAGCAGGAGGTCAAGCAAGGCACAAGTGTCGAGAAGCATGAGCAACTCGAGCTACGTGACGTGACGCAGGAGCTCCGCAAGAAGGAAGATTTGACGCGAAAACTTGAGCATGACATAGAACAACTGAAACAGCAGATTGCGGGCAAAGAGCGCGAGATTGCTGAGGTCAAAGAAGAGACGCGTGGACTCATGCGCATGAAGGAGGATCATCGCCGTACCGGAGAGCTTGAGCACTTCAGCGTAAAATCCGAGGGTGAGCATCTGCATGAGCGTGAGGTAAAGCTGACGCTCCTTAATCAGGATATCGTTCGTCGCCAGAATGAACTCACACATTTAAAAATGCGGCACCAAGAGCTACATCGTGATATCAATACGAAAGAGCAGGATTTGATGCAGATGGAGTCGCAATTGCAGCAATTACCGCACTAATCTTGTTCTATTTTTTATTTCGTTATGGTCATGCCAACAACATGATTGCCTCAATGGACGAGAAGAGGAAGATTATATAATGCAGCTAGAGTCCTGAAAAGGTAAGAATAGCCCTCTACAGAGGGATTATACGTCAATTATTTATCAATACTGTCAATTAAAAACAAGATATTTTGGAAAGAATCAAAATAGCTGAGTATATCAAAAACCTGCTGTGGAGAAGTCTGTGGACAACTTGTGAGTAACCATGGTCGGTTGTCTCCCAAAAACATTGACGGTTAAGCCATATCTGGTATCCTGATTCGACGTCGCCAATTGTGCGTTTTTTGTTTGAACTAGCTATCCTTGGATAGTGTCGGTCAAACAGGAGGAAACGAACGGGGAAGCACGTGGAATAATGTTATATGATCTTCTCATATAACCTCTTGTTTATTAGTTTTTTTAATCAATAATCACAAACATATGGCTGAAGCCCAAGTTTTTGATCGTTCGAAGCCGCATGTGAACGTCGGTACCATCGGTCACGTCGACCACGGAAAGACCACGCTCACCGCTGCGATATTACACGTCCTCCACATGGCAGGAAACAATGTGAAGATGAAGGGAGTCAATGAAATCGACTCAGCTCCTGAGGAGCGTGAGCGCGGTATCACCATCGCTCTCTCACACAACGAGTACGAGACAAAGAATCGTCACTATGCGCACATCGATGCGCCTGGTCACGCTGACTATATTAAGAACATGATTACCGGTGCCGCTCAGATGGACGGCGCTATCATCGTGGTAGCTGCGACTGACGGTGTGATGCCTCAGACCCGTGAGCACATTCTTCTGGCAAAGCAGGTCGGAGTGCCCAAGATTGTCGTGTTCTTGAATAAGGTGGACATGGTTGATGACAAGGACCTCGTTGACCTTGTCGAAGAGGAAGTCCGCGAACTCCTCACCAAACAGGGATTCGACGGAAAGGACTGCCCGGTCATCCGTGGTTCAGGCCTCAAGGCACTCGAATCGACGACCCTCGATGACGAGTATGCTAAGGGAGTCCTCGCACTCGCAGATGCACTCGACACCTACATCCCTGTGCCAATTCGTGATATAGAAAAGCCGTTCCTTATGCCGGTTGAGGATATCTTCTCAATTGAAGGACGCGGTACGGTTGCAACAGGCCGCATCGAGCGCGGTATCTGCAAGGTAGGTCAGGAAGTCGAGATTGTCGGCTTCACCAAGACTGCAAAGACCACCATCACCGGTATTGAAATGTTCAATAAGTCACTCCAGGAGGGTATGGCGGGAGACAATGCAGGAATCCTCTTGCGCGGTACCAAGAAGGAAGACATTACCCGCGGTCAGGTACTCGCAGCAACAGGTTCAGTGTTGCCGCACACCGAGTTCGAGTCGGAGGTTTACATTCTTTCCAAGGAGGAAGGAGGTCGCCACACTCCATTCTTCTCAGGTTACAAGCCACAGTTCTATATCCGCACCACGGATGTGACCGGCGAAGTGACCCTCAAAGAAGGAGTCGAAATGGTCATGCCAGGGGACACCGTCACCTTTAAGGTGAAACTCATCGCCCCAGTCGCACTCGAAGCACAAATGCGCTTTGCTATCCGTGAAGGAGGCAGAACAGTCGGCGCGGGTGTCGTCACCAAGGTTGTCGTTTAATCGGGACACCATCCCATTGTTACTCTTCTTTGAAAGCATATGACAACGACACCGGAACAAACGAAAAAGCCCAGAAGTAATGCAAAGACAGAAGCCGTCTCGAAGCTCCGCATCCGTGTGCGCGCATACGAATACAAGATTCTCGACGCTTCGGTCCGCCAGATTATGGACACTGCACTTCGTTACGATGCGAAGGTACTTGGACCCATTCCTCTGCCTACGCAGATCACCAAGTACACCGTGAACCGCTCGACCTTCATCTATAAGGATGCACGCGAGCAGTTTGAGATGCGCATCCATAAACGCCTTATCGATATCATGAGCCCCACGCCCAAGATCATCGAGGCACTGACCAATCTGACATTACCCTCTGGCGTCAATATCGACGTTAAGATGATGTAATTTTGGCGCACTACGGGCGCGACCCCGAGCTTGGGTTCGGAAGTCTTACTCAAAGTAAGTCTTCTCGAACACCAAGTCGGATGTCGCATCCCGAATTGCATCCAAAATAACAGCATCTTCGTTCGTGCTCAATCCACTTTTTCCTCGTTCTACTCCAAATGCAGAAAGACCACTCTCGAAACATCGAGAGTGGCTTAACTGCATGAGTATCGTCATTGCTCTCATTCAGAACCTAGAGTTAACTCCTAATCGCTATCAAAGTCACTCGCGTAAGGATGAAATTTTGAATGCAGTGTGTTTCTGTTTTTCGAGAAGTGTCGCAGGGGCTGTAGTCATCTACTGTCCCGCGACCTCGCAGGAAAACAGAAATACAATGCGTCAAAATTGCGCCTTATGCAGCGGTGAAAGTTACCAAATATGAAATTCCTATTAGCAACAAAGCAGGAAATGACGCAGTACTTCTCATCCGATGGGAAGTGCACCGCGGCAACCCTTCTCTCTGCCGGTCCTATCACCGTCACTGCTCTCCGCACAATGGAGCGCGATGGTTATGAGGCTGTTCAGGTCGGTTTCGGAACTCAGCTTCCGAAGCGCGTGAACAAGGCGCAGAAAGGCGCACTCAAAGAACTCGGTGTCTTCCGCTACATGCGTGAGTATCGACCTAAGTCGGATAAGGTCGTAGCTGATGTCAAAGTCGGAGACAAGGTGACAGTCGAGACATTCGCAGCAGGCGAAGAAATTACAGTGACAGGTACTTCAAAAGGTAAAGGTTTCCAGGGAGTCGTGAAGCGCCATGGTTTCCACGGCGGTGATCGTACGCACGGACAGAAGCACTCAGAGCGCGAAGCAGGATCCATCGGAGCCACAGGACCACAGCGCGTGATCCCGGGTACCCGCATGGCCGGACGTATGGGCTCGGACACCGTGACTATCAAGGGTCTCAAAGTGCTCGCAGTCGATGTGACCAACAACTTACTTCTCGTGTCGGGAGCTATCCCGGGTCGCCGCGGGACATTAATAGAGATCAAGGCAACTAATTCATAGGCTTATGGCTACAGCAACGAAGAAGACCAATACAGTGAAAGCAGTGAAGGAGAGAAAGCCTATCGATCTCGAAGCGACAGTCTATTCACAAGAAGGCAAGAAGTCAGGTAGCGTTACACTTCCCGAAGTAGTATTCGGACAGTTGTGGAACGCAGACCTTGTCCATCAGGTCGTGGTCGCAATGCAGGCGAATGCTCGTCAGCCTATCGCGCATACCAAGGATAGATCAGAAGTTCGCGGAGGAGGACGCAAGCCATGGGCCCAGAAGGGTACAGGCCGCGCTCGTCACGGATCATCGCGCTCGCCTATTTGGCGTCACGGTGGTGTTACGCACGGACCTCGCAATGATCGTGATTTCTCACAGAAAATCAATCGCAAGATGAAGGTGAAGGCACTCTACGCGGTGCTCTCAAAGAAATTTAAAGATGGAGAAATTCTTTTCCTCTCAGGGGTTTCGATGAAAGAGCCGAAGACCAAGGATGCCCGCAGCATGCTCACGCAACTCGGTACCATCGGTGGATACGAAAAACTCGGCAACCGCAGGAACAATGCAATGTACATGATCCTTCCTACCGCAGACACGAATGTGAAGAAATCATTTCAGAACATGGGCAATGTACTCGTCGGAACAGTATCGTCACTCAATCCGGTCGATGTGCTCTCTTACAAGTACCTCGTGCTCTCCTCACCAGAAGAGATGGTCAAGACCCTCGAGGCTAAGAGCGCTGCAAAAGCGTAATCGATATGGCAATATTCAAGAAAAAGAACGAAGAGAAAGTAGCAAAGAAGGATGCCGTCGTAACGCTCGAGAAGAATCCGGAGAAAGTAGAGAAGGCAGAAAAGCCAGAGAAAACAGAGAAGAACTCTAGTGCCGATGTCGCAACTGTTGCATCAACTGCATCAGGGCAGAAATCAGGCAAGGGACTCGACCTCGCATACATACTGCTTCGCCCGCACGTGACCGAGAAAGCAAGTGATCTTTCCGAAAAGGGAGTCTATGCGTTCGAAATCAACAAGCGCGCAAACAAGATGCACGTCATGATGGCTGTCGAGAAACTTTTCAAGGTTCGCCCGATAAAGGTCGCCGTCATCAACGAGCCGACCAAATACTCGAAGAGCCCGAAGACCAATCGCGTCGTCGTGAAGAAGGCAGGCGGAAAGAAGGCGATGGTATATCTCAAGAAAGGCGATAAAATAGAATTCGTCTAAAACTAGTTCGTAGTACGTAGATGGTAGTACGTAGTAAATGCGAAAGCAGTAACTACGAACTACGAACTACAGACTACCTACTGCAACTATCATGAAAACATTCAAACCATACACTCCATCAACCAGAAATACCGTCCTTACTCCGTACAAGGAACTCCTTTCCGGTGATGCAAAGAAGAAGATCAAGGGACTCATCAAGGGTCATGCGAAGTCCGGTGGGCGCAACAACCGCGGACGCATCACCATGCGTCACATCGGAGGCGGCAACAAGAATTCCCTCCGCATGGTCGACTTCAAGTTCGACAAGCGCGATGTTCCCGGCAAGGTTGAGGCGGTTCAGTACGACCCGCTACGCACCGCATTTGTTGCACTCGTCATCTACAAAGACGGAGAGCGCCGCTATATGATCGCACAGAAGGGCATGAAAGCAGGCGATACATTTATCGTCAGCGCTGCAGCTCCGCTCACCAAGTTTAACCGTTTACCGCTTGCGAAGATTCCCGTCGGTACTTTCGTCTCGAACGTCGAGGTGCAGCCCGAGGGAGGTGCAAAGCTCGCTCGTGCAGCCGGCAACTTCATCGAAGTAATCGCCAACGACCTTGGACAATCATTCCTCAAGATGCCGTCATCGGAAGTTCGCAAGGTCTCTGAGAACTGCTGGGCAACGATAGGCGAAGTCTCAAACGATCAGCACAAGCTCCGCAAGGAGGGTAAGGCTGGACGCAACCGCTGGAAGGGCATTCGTCCGACTGTTCGTGGTAGTGCCATGAACGCCGTCGACCATCCGCACGGAGGTGGTGAAGGCCGCATGGGACGCGGGCTTCGTCGCGCCAAGACCAAGTGGGGTAAACCTTCAGGTAAGGGTCAGAAGACTAGAGCACCGAAGAAGTACTCGAACGTCTTTATCGTCAGCCGTCGCAAAGTCGGTAAGAAATAACAATTTTGGCGCACTCCTAGTCCTTTTTGTGCTCGGTACGCCAAGCAGTATCACACCACAATGAGTACTTCCAATTTCATCTCCCTACGGTCGTGAAATTTAGGTCGCTCATACAGCTTGGCGACACTGCGCAAAAAGTACGTCGGATTGCATCCAAAGTTCTTATTCCTTCAGATTTCACTCCAAACTTTATTATGAAGTTTCAAAAACCACCCGAAGAGGTGGTTTTTGTTATATCGATGCAATAATTTTTTCTTTTAGCGTCGAGGAGTTTGTGGTATCAGAATAATGAATGCGCAAAAGAGGAAAATTTGCAGCGCTTAAAATTCCTTCCACAATCTCGTCTCGTTCTTTGCGATCTTCTCGCTCATGGGTTGTGTCATCCAGCTCGATTGCAAGTCTGGGATTTATGTATGTTTTGTCGCACAAAAGAAAATCTACAGATTTCTGGTTGATATGACGCATCGCATATATTGAATTTTTTCCGTTTCCTTTCCAATCAAGTATCTTGTCAAACTTTACTTGGGGAAATACATGATATTTATCCCCAACAGCAATGACTATTGCATCAAACACATCATGTTCGTTCTTCGACATAAACCATTGTTTGCGCTGGTATAAATATCTGCTTCCCTTTTTTCCTGGTCGATCTGCTTTGTCAGCGGAAGATGATATTATAAAGACAACTATTCCTAAAATAATAAATACAAATACTAGTAGAACTATTATTCTCATAAACTTAGTATATCAAAACGAGACCAAGCATGAATATCAGCACACCCACTGAATGAGAGTTACGAGTCCGTCGTGGTGGATGAGGATACTCACAATCGAGAGGATTGAACTCGAAAGCATTTGCGAGGAGAGTGAATTACCCATATCATGTGAATGTGAATATCATCTCACTTAATACCTGGGGCGGTCGTGCGGGGAGAGAGGGGCTGCTCAGCTTCTTTCGGGCACATAGTAAAGACACCGATATCTTCTGTCTCCAGGAGATATGGTCGGCACCGTATGAACACCTTGAAGGATTAAATGCAGGAGGGCTCGCCATCGATCACTCGGGCATCATGGTCTACGGCCTCCAAGAGATTGGAGAGGCGCTTCCTGAGCATGTAGCATTCTTTCGTCCGCATCATCTTGAAAATTATGGACTGCTTATGTTCGTACACAAACGACTTACGGTCATAGAAGATGGTGAACTCTTCGTCTATCGCGAGAAGGGGCACATCCCCGAAGGAGATGTCGGCAATCATGCGCGCAACATACAATTCGTCATCGTAGAGACGCCGAAGGGACCGCGCACTGTGATCAATTTCCATGGTCTATGGAACGGCAAGGGGAAGGGCGACAGCGACGACAGGCTGCTCCAATCGGGCAAGATCATCGCGTTCATGAAAGGACTCGAGATGCCGTATGCGATGCTTGGAGATTTCAATCTGCTTCCCGACACTGAGAGCATGAAGCTATTCGAGACGTTTGGACTCCGCAATCTCATCAAAGAATATGGAGTTACCTCTACCCGTACTTCGCACTATACGAAGCCAGAGAAGTTCGCAGATTACGCGCTTGTCTCTGATGGTCTTTCGGTAAATGATTTTCGTGTACTTCCTGACGAAGTATCTGACCATGCAGCGCTTTTCCTCGATTGTGAATAATGAGATCTACGTGTGATTTGACATTTTTAAGATATTTTGTAGAGTATGGTCTGATAAACAAGATGGAGTGCTCATTATGGATACCAGCATCAAGATCCTGGTCGTCGACGATGACCAGGATCTTCGCGAAGTTTTACAGATCTTGCTTCAAGCATACGGCTTCAACACCGTCTACGTTGAGAAAGATGGAGAGGGCGCACTCGCGCGCCTGCGTAACGAAGAAGACATCGATCTCGTGCTCACCGATTGGAACATGCCACGAGTTGACGGCGTGGAGCTCACTCGGTGGATCCGTAAAACACCGGAGTTTGCACGTCTCAAGGTAATCATGACAAGCGGAGAGACCGACTCGAGGGTGCCAATTGCTGCGGGTGTCGACGCATATCTCCGCAAGCCGGCGATGCCAGAAAGACTATTTGAGCTCATTGACACGTACTATCCTTGATCCCACAGAAGAGGGGGCGCGCACGAATGATTGTGCGCGCGTTTTTTTTATACAAAATGCGGCCCGGCGTGCATTGCGTCGGGTCGGTTCTGTTTGCCTGAAGTGTGGGTGTTTAATTATGGAACACCCCTTTTGCTTCTCGCAGCATCGCACGCTGCGCTCATATAGGCGTGTGTGGGCCAGGCGGTGTGCATGTCATCATTACCGATCGCTGGGCAAGTGGCAAGCGGGTGGAGCGCGACGCACATCTGCGCTACTGACTCCTTGGATGTCACCGTCCGTCGACGGGACCAATCACCGAAAGTATCGGTCATGCGCTTCGCAGATGGAGAAATTGAGGTGGTCGTGCAGTGCAGGGCTTTTTCTCCCCCCAGGTACTGTCACAGTGCTCATTATTAGGTGTTAGAATGATATATATGAAAAAATATTTTCTCATCGCTATTGTTGCATCCCTATGCGCGGTAGTCATCTTGGTCGTCGGGGTGCGCGCCGCTTACGAACAATCTCCCTCAGGAGTTGATGCGACTGGAATGCACTGCGGTGGTTTTATTAAAGATGCACCGGTATGTCCGTCGGGCTATCATTGTGAGCTGAAGCAAATCGCCGACCGCGGAGGGAGTTGCGTGAAAGATGGTGTGAAGGACGGTAGTACACAGCCACCGGAAGATGTCACTGTGCCTTCTCCACCACCCGCATCTGACGGTGGTGTCGTGTGTGCGATGGAAGCAAAAATGTGTCCTGACGGATCATACGTCGGGCGCACGGGACCGAAGTGTGAATTCTCCGCTTGTCCTCTTCCTGCGGCCTCCGGTACATCCGGCTCATCGGGCATCAGCGGTACCGCATCGCTCGGTCCGACCTGTCCTGTAGAGCGTATGCCTCCTGATCCAGCATGTGCTTATAAGCCTTACCAAGGAAGTTTTTATGTGCGTACCGAGAGCGGCAAACTCGTCGCGACACTGAGCACAAGAAGCGACGGCAGTTTCAAGTTGAATCTTGATCCGGGTACCTATATCATCACGCTCGCTTCAACATCAGTCATGCCGAGACTTTCGCCGACAACGGTTATCGTCGAGAAGGGTAAATCAACAACAGTAGCACTTACTCTCGATTCGGGCATCCGTTAATAAGGAACTCTGGATACTTGCCTTGGCTGTATATCGAGAGCTGTCATGCGAGAAGATATTCGCGCACAGGGCAGACGAAATAGTTGCCAGGATTCTCCGGAGGAGGATTCGGGGGCGGCTCAATCTGCATTACTTAATCAGTAATGAGCGCATGGAGATACTCCCATGTGTGATGCCTTCAATTGGAAACGACACGCTTTCATTGTCGGTTTGTTGTGCGAGTGTATAAAGCAGCGGCCAGTAATGGTCTGGGGTAGGGATAGCGAGCTGCGCAGCACCGCCTAATTTTTCATATGCGATGAGTTTGTCGTGCTGGTGGTTTTCTATCAGTAGTTTTGCATGCCCGTCGAATCCCACCGCCCAATCAAACGTTTTCGCATTCGGATCAAAATCTATCATGCGCAGATTGTGTACGAGGTTGCCGCTTCCGATGATAAGCATACCGCGCTTGCGTAGTAGCGCGAGCTGTTTTGCGAGTGCATAGTGTTCTGCTCCCGACTTGGTGACATCGAGACTGAGCTGATAAACCGGAATGTCTGCTGCAGGGTACATACGCATGAGCACAATCCAAGCGCCGTGATCGAGTCCCCATGAGACATCGCTCTGGACCGTCTCTCCTTCTACGAGCGCTTGTAATGTGCTTGCGTACTGAGGAGCGCCAGGACAATTGTACGATATATCAGACTCGCTCCCCAATAAGACCCACCCGTCAAAAAACACACACAGGTGTGCTTTTAACTCTGGTAACTCAAGTGATAGTTCCACAATCCCGCTGCCAACTGCATAAAGAGGTCATCGAGCTTGCCTAATCTATTGCGAAAGGTGTCAGAGACGGCACGAAACCGTTTCATCCCGCCGATGGCATGTTCCACGCAAACACGAATACTTGAGATGAGTCTGTTTTCTTCTTTCTGTGCCACGGTGAGTGGTTGCTTCTTCGTTCCCTTTGTCGGCATACACACATTCCGGTGTTGTTTTTGTATACCCTGAAATCCAGTATCCACCCACACGCAGACCGATGGGGGGATGTGCGTGAGGAGCGATACTTTGTCTGCCAATCGTTTATCGTGTCGCCTTCCCGCTTTGGTGGGAGACAGATACAGAATACGTTTCTTGTCATCCGTCATCACGATATTCTTTCGTGTGGTGGTCTTCTTTTTTCCCGAGTATTGCTTACGTTGGTTTTTGGGTTTCTTGGGACGCTGTATCCGTCGCTCAGTCCCATCAAGAAACACATCCTTGACCTCTGGAAACAAGCGCATAAACTCATCGATATCACCGATTCTGCGCTTCGGGAGCGTGTGCTTTTGCTCCATACTGCGGTTGAGTACTTGCGCATAAAAGTGTACCGCTTCGCATGTGCGCCCTCGACTTTTTCCTGACAAAAAACCAAGCACATCAAACGTAGGGTATGTTTTGAAATAGAAGAGGATGAAGAAAAGCTTGGCTTCGACCGTGGGGAGATGCCCTTTTTGCCCTCCGCCAGGGTTTCTTTTCCGATTTGGTTTCTTCATTTGAACTTTTCGAAGAGATCGTTCAAATGCAGGAAGCAGATCAGTAAATTCTTGGTAACTGAGCCCGGTTAAGGCCTTAATTGCACGTGGGTCGTTGGCAAGTTTGCTGATGTTCATTCATCAATTATCTCATTTTTCTTATTCGGGAGCAAGTCTTTTATTTATAAGGGTATTTTGTTGCTAGCAGATACTTGCGTAATTTATAGTTTCGTGATATAATATTTATGTTCTTAGTTCCCCACACAACACAAGGAGTCAGCTATGCTACGTTCATTTGTTTTTTTGCTTCTGCTCGGGATCTCTTCTCTAGTTGCGGCCGCCTCTGTCACCCGTGAGTTCGACTGCACGGATGTTCCATCGTTTCCGAAAAAGATTCTCATCGTGTTCGACAAGACATCTCAAGGTGACGTCGCAACAACTTACCTCGATGGAGTATTGGACGATGTCACAACGGAAACCTCAGACAGCTGGGTGTCAGAGGGCAAGATGCTGGGCTATATCATGAAGAAACCGAAGAAGCTCTATCCCACTGCGTTGAACAGGAAGACAGTCAATCGATTCACCGGCTGGATGCTTGACCCGATTACCATCATGACAAAGCCCGTGAAACTGCCGATCTCTGGCACCATTACCCTCACACTGCGCGAGAAAAAGGGTAGTTTGAGAAGATACTCGATGAAGATTGATGTGCAGCAAGTCAACGGCATACCGAGCGCGATTCCCATCGACGAAACACGGTTCACGATTGACCAGAAAGAGATGACGATTGAACTGTCCATCCCAACCGCCGGCTGGACCTGTCGAATGAAAGCCAAGCTGAATAATTGACGAAGTGAACCGTTCGTTCTTTTCGGGTCACCCCCCCTGCCGCACTTCACCGTGCGGCAGATTTTTTATCCCAAACTCCACTTTTACTAACTCTGCCTATCGACTGAGTTAGTAAAAGTGCCCATTTTACAAGGGTACCCCTTTTACAGAGGACTGCCCTCAGTAACGATGAAAATCATTGACAAAGAAAATATACCTGGTAGTATCTGGAATAGATAGGCGAGGTCGCGCTTCATCCGGCATGCCGGGTTGGTGGCCCGAATTGCTGTTTTCAAAGACCGATCCGTATGTGAAGAACGGCGCTAGCGCTACTTGCCCTAAAAGGCACCAAGCGCTGTGGCATAAGCGTTTCCTCTAGAGAGGGACGACGTGCTCTCGTCAGACACCTATGGATCTTAGTTGCGGCTGAAGCTATGCTCGCCGCACCACTGGCCAAGAAGGTGTCCCTAACCTTCTGATTTACCGCCACTTTCAGGGTTGTACGAGCCGGCGGTGGTGACGGGTACTTTGTTGCTCTGTTACCACCGCCGGAATCGGCAAATGTACATTTCTGTGCGAATATTGGCGCCTTCATTAGGCGCCTTTTTAATACCTCTTTTGACCCCAAAGGCGCTCTATTGCAGCTTTTTTGAGGACATGTTAGGATAAGCCCCACGTATGAATCCTGTTAGAAATAGGAAGTGCAGCACTTCCGAAGCCTAGTCGAGGAGAAAAGGGGCAGAAAACACTCCAGCATACTCTAACTTTTATTGAATTTACACAAGAATTAATTTCTAACGGGATGAAAATCATCGCAGAAGTAAAGAAGCAAGGTAATGAATCGGCAGCGGCACTTATTCGCCGTTTTACCAAACGCGTCCAGTCTACCCAAGCACTCGTGAAAGTCCGAGAAGAGCGCTACCACAATCGCAAGATGTCCAAACTCAAGACCAAGCGCCGCGCGCTTGTGACCATGGAGAAGACCAAAAGCTACGACCGCTTAAAGAAGCTCGGCAAGATACCTGATAAGGTACATGGCGAAGGACGTAAAGGATAGTTTTTCAATACACTCCACAACAAAAGACAGGATTCCCCGCCTGGCTTTTTTTGATATGAAGCAAGCAACGCTTGAGAAGGACTATGACCTCTCCCTGGTCTTTGTCGGGGATAAGCGCTCCCAATCACTTAACAAAACCTATCGCGGCAAGTCATATATTCCCAACGTACTCTCCTTCCCTCTCAGCAAAAAGCAAGGAGAAATATTTCTCAACTTAAAGCAGGCCAAGCGCGAGCACAAGGCGCGCGGCGAATCTTACGAATTCTTCGTTGCACTCTTGGTTATCCACGGAATGTTGCATTTGAAAGGAATGCGTCACGGGAGTACAATGGAAGAGCAAGAAGCAAAGCTCCTCGCCAAACTGAAGATACGGAATACTCTTTCGTAAATACGTTTAGCGCGGAAGTGCTTTATTGTTCCCGTCGCCCACACGCGGATTAAGAAATACGGTACTTATGCACACCTGCGAGAAAGAAATTTTCGATGAAATGCATCGTTATTTTTTGAGGAGTGTCACAGGAGCTGTATAAGCTATACTGCTACGTGACCCCGCAGAAAAAGAACGATGCAGGGCGCGAAAATAGCTTCTCGCAGAGCCGCCGGAACACTTCAAATGACTAAACGTATTATCACAGGAATAGACATAGGCACCCACACCGTTCGTGTGGTCATTACCGAGTACACTCCAGGTACCGGTCTTCCACATATCATCGGCATGGGTAAATCTGAATCGCGCGGACTTCGTCACGGCTACATCATCAATATCGCCGACGCACTAAAGAGTGTGCGCACGGCGGTCGACGAAGCACAGCAGAGCGCTGGCGTGCGCGTGCGCGAAGCATTCCTCTCAGTTGGCGGAGTCGGACTCGAAGGGGCTCAGACCACCGGCGCCGCCATCATCTCGCGCGCAGATTCAGAGATTACCGAAAGCGACGTCGAGCGGGCATACCACGCATGCGAAACCAATCTTCCAAACGCCGCCAACAAACGCATTCTTCACACTATCCCTATTTCATACACTATCGATGGTAAACCTATCTACGGCAGGCCGGCAGGCATGAAAGGGCTCAAGCTTGAATCACGATCTCTCGTGGTCACTTGTCTTGATCAACATTTAAATGATCTCATACGCTCGGTCGAAGAAGCCGGTGTCGAAGTCATCGATGCCTGTGCGGCACCAATCGCCGCATCATTCGTCGCACTCACCAAAGCGCAGCGCATGGCTGGATGTATACTTGCGAACATCGGCGCAGAGACAGTCTCTATCGTCGTATACGAAGAGAATCTTCCTATCTCACTCGAGGTATTCCCTATCGGCTCAACCAACATCACCAACGACATCGCACTCGGACTCAAGATTCCGCTCGAAGAAGCCGAGATGATAAAACTCGGCAAAGGTAGCCATCAATACCCGAGAAAGAAATTGAATGACATCGTTCTCACTCGACTCGAAGATATGTTCTCACTCGTCATCGCGCACTTAAAAAAGATAGGCAAGCACGAGCTCCTCCCTGCAGGTATCATCTTGACCGGCGGTGGGTCGGGTATCGAGACGCTCGAAGACTTTGCCAAGGCGGCGATGAAGCTGCCGTCGAAGATTCCTTCGGTTAATCTTGATTTTACCAACGATCCTAAATCTCGTAAACATATCAAAGATACCTCTTGGTTCGTCGCATATGGACTCACCATCTGGGGCGCCGGGAACGACCGTCAAAGTCAGGGCAGCGGGGGGGGCATTGGCCGCCGTATGAAAGATACTTTCCGCAACCTCTTAAAGCAGCTGCTTCCCTAGTCAGTTTTAAGGTTTTTTCTCTCGATATCCCTCGCGCACGATCCCACAACACGGAATCTTGTTTTTGCAAGGTATTTTCGACTCAAATTGTTTGTAGGGTTCGTAGGGGGGTGGATTTTCTTACCACCAATAGTTTGTTATACTAGCTGTATTATTGAGTAGCAGATACCGCGAGGACGGTGTCCTAAATTGTTGTTAACATGCCCAAAATTAATCCAGAAATCGAAGCATTCGCGCGCATAAAGGTTGTCGGAGTCGGAGGGTCCGGACGAAACGCAGTGAATCACATGGTGCGCTCAAAAGTGACCGGGGTAGAATTCATTGTTGCGAATACTGACGCACAAGACCTGCACAACTCACTTGCATCAAAGAAGATTCATATCGGCAAGAATCTGACACGCGGTCTTGGAACGGGAATGAATCCCGAACTCGGACGTCGTGCCGCTGAAGAGACCAAAGAAGAAATCCAGGAAGCACTGAAAGGTGCCGACATGGTGTTCATTGCGTGCGGCATGGGCGGCGGCACAGGCACCGGCGCCTCGCCTATCGTTGCAAAGACCGCACGCGAATTGAATGCACTCACTATCGGCGTCGTAACCAAACCGTTCTTTTTCGAAGGACCGCAGCGTATGAATCTCGCAGAGAGCGGCCTAGAGGCGCTCGAAGCAGAAGTCGACGCGCTGATCATCATCCCTAACGATAAACTACTCGCATCCTCAAAAGACACAACTATTCTTTCTGCATTTGCACAGGTTGACGAAGTTTTGCGCCAGGCGGTGGAAGGCATTTCAGACCTCATCACCACTCCGGGCCTCATCAATGTCGACTTCGCAGATATCAAGGCCATCATGCAGAATGCCGGCACTGCACTCATGGGTATCGGTATCGCTACCGGCGAAAATCGCGCGGTCGAAGCTGCGCATATGGCTATCAATTCCCCACTACTTGATGTCACCATTTCCGGCGCACGCGGAGTATTGTTCGCCATTGCCGGCGGCGAAGACATGACCATGAACGAGATTCAGGAAGCCGCCAAGGTCATCACCGAATCAGTCGACGGCAATGCTAAAGTCATCTTCGGTGCGATCATCGACGACAAGGTCAGGAAGGGTGAGATAAAGATTACTGTCATCGCCTCCGGTTTCCCGGACGCTACAGGCCGCGCACCTATGAAGAAGCAGATGGACCGACACGCAGCGCAGCAATCATCGAAAGCAGTGCAGCTCGAAAATGAGGATGAGGAAGAAGAGGAAGAAGTGCAGGAACAACGCGGCGGTCTCTTTCATGGAGGTAAGGAAAAATTTACCGATGCGGTCCGCAGAGACAAGGAAGGCTCCGAGCGTGCAATCTTCAATACTATCCCTGAAGACAAGCCGCGAGTAATCTCGGTGGGTCGCAATCAAGAAAAGGAGAAAGAAGAGGAGGATGAGGATGATGATCTGGGTGTTATTCCCTCCTTCCTTCGCCGCTCAAAACTTCGCTAAAATTTCGCGATCTACGAATTCTTGCCGCCTTACAGGCGCAGTACACCTTTTGGATTTTTAAGACAAAATCTCAAAAGGTCTTGCGGTGGGATTCCCGAAGACGGGTTCCCAATCATCCCACCTCACCTCGTATCTCATCGAAATTTTTAGCGAAGTTAATTTGTGAGATTTAAAATGTACAGTATACTTTACATTATGTGGTGTTGAATTTATACTCGATACAATATACTTAATACTTTATACTTTTTCACATGTACGACTTAACCATCATCGGAGGTGGACCGGCGGGCGTTGCCGCAGGGGTCTATGCGGCCCGCAAACGCTTAAAAACCTGCTTTATCACAGCTGAGTGGGGTGGTCAGTCTATCGTCTCTGAAGACATCCAGAACTGGATTGGCACAGCGCATATTGCAGGTGCAAAGCTCGCATCAGACCTCAAGGCACATCTTGAAGAATACAAAGCGGATATCGTCGATATCAAGGAAGGAAAAGTTTCCGGTATTCAAAAAAAAACTGAAGCGAAGGATGCTGGCTTTACAGTGAAAACCGAGGGAGGTGAGTCCTTCGACACCAAGACCATTCTTATCACTGTTGGAAGCACCCGCAGAAAACTCACCATTCCCGGAGCTGATGTATTCGATAATAAAGGTGTCACCTACTGTGCTTCATGTGACGGACCGCTGTACGGCGGAATGGATGTCGTAGTTGTCGGCGGTGGCAATGCGGCTTTTGAAACCGCAGCGCAGCTTCTCGCCTACTCAAAGTCGGTCACGCTTATTCAGCGCAGCAAGGATTTCCGCGCGGATCCGGTTACCGTTGAAAAAGTGCTCGCAAACCCGAAAATGAAAGCCGTCACAAATACCGAACTGGTTGAAGTCAAAGGTGAAAAGTTTGTTACCGGACTGGTATACAGTGATCTTTCTAGCGGGGAGCAGAAAACACTACCTGCAAGTGGAATCTTTGTCGAAATAGGTCTCATTCCTTCGACCGCTTTTGTGAAGGATGTTGTCGAAATCGACAAGATTGGACACATCATTGTCGACCCGCGCACACAAATGACAAAGACACCGGGTATTTGGGCTGCGGGCGACTGCACCGACGGACTTTATCATCAGAACAACATCGCCGCCGGTGACGCAGTCAAAGCGCTTGAGGATATTTACTTGCATCTTCATACGAATTAAGAGGGATTTCTTTAAAGCAACAAACATACCCTTACGGGAGTATTTTGAGGAGTCTTCCCTTACAGGGACGGTACACCCTTCGTATTTCGAAGACGAAATATACTCAGGGTCTTCGACTCCTCTAGCGAAAGCTCCGATGGAGTCGGTCACGAATAATTCTCTCGCCAACGCATGGGTGATAGAGGAAGTCTCGCCCTACGGGCGCAGTACCCGTTTCCCATTTACTTACGATATGAATTGTTCGTAAATATGGGAGAACGGCTTCGACTCCTCTAGCGAAAGCTCCGCTTTCTTCGCCCACAGCAAAACACACCCCTCTGGGTGTGTTTCTTGTGGGCGATAGAGGAGTCGAACCTCTGACATCCACTACGTCAAAGTGGCGCTCTACCAACTGAGCTAACCGCCCATATAAACTTCAGCTTAACTACCAAAACAGCTAACCGCCCAATATTCTTCCTTCAACTAAACTCTCGCTCATAATATGTTTACTGAGTATACCTACCAAGATAGCGTAACCGCCCATACTTTCCAATAGAATTGAATCGTAAGAGGATATTAGCAAAAGTTTTGAAGTCAGACAAGGTCTCATCTAATTACCCAGAACAAAGCCGATGACAATCGACTTAGGCTCCGCTAGTCTATTTATCTCAGCCTAGTATCGATAATGATCGGGCTTGTACGGTCCATGCTGATCAACATTTATGTATTTCGCCTGTGCTTTTGTCAGTTGAGTAAGTTTGACTCCAAGTTTCCCAAGATGAAGGCGCGCAACCTCTTCGTCAAGAAACTTTGGGAGAATATGCACTCCTATCTCACGCTTGTTTTCCCAGAGGTCGATCTGCGCAAGCACTTGATTGGTGAATGAACTACTCATCACAAAACTTGGATGACCTTCAGCATTTCCAAGATTTACCAGGCGTCCGCGCGAGAGCACGATGATTTCATGTTTATCAGGAAATACAAACTTATCGACCTGCGGTTTAATATTGATCTCTTTGATCTTGGGGTAGGTTTCGAGCTTGGCCATCTGTATCTCATTATCAAAATGACCGATGTTGCACACGATCGCCTGATCTTTCATCTTCTCCATGTGCTCGATGCGAATAATATCGCATGCGCCTGTTGTCGTCACATAGATATCACCATGCACAAGTGCATCTTCCACTGTAGTGACTTCATAACCTTCCATTGCCGCCTGTAGCGCACAAATCGGGTCGATCTCAGTAACAAGAACGCGGGCACCAAATCCTCGCATACTCTGTGCGCAACCCTTCCCGACGTTCCCAAAACCGCATATCACCACGGTCTTCCCCGCGATCATTACATTGGTCGCCCGCTTGATACCGTCGGCTAGACTTTCTCGGCAACCGTAGAGATTGTCGAATTTGGACTTTGTCACCGAATCATTGACATTGATCGACGGAAACAAGAGCTTCCCTTCCTTCCACATCTGGTAGAGACGATTGACGCCGGTAGTGGTCTCCTCCGAAACACCCTTCATTCCCTTCACCACGGCACTCCAGCGCTTCTTATCTTGCTCATATGAACGCTTGAGGATACTGAGTAGTGCAAGCTCTTCTTCGTTTAAGCCCGCTGTCTTCTTGAGAAGCGCAGGATTCTTTTCGATCGCCACTCCGCGATGGATCATCATCGTTGCATCGCCGCCGTCGTCAACGATCAGATTGGGTCCCTTGCCATTTCCAAAGTCGAGTGCGCGTTCAGTACACCACCAGTAATCCTGGAGCGACATTCCTTTCCATGCGAATACCGGCACACCACTCTTTGCAATCGCAGCGGCCGCATGATCCTGAGTGGAGTAGATATTGCATGAAGCCCATCGCACCTCTGCTCCAAGCGCTACAAGCGTCTCGATAAGCACCGCTGTCTGAATCGTCATGTGTAAACTTCCCGTAATACGCGCTCCCTTTAATGTTTTCTTCTTTCCATACTTCGCGCGGATCGACATGAGTCCCGGCATTTCCTTTTCTGCCATATCAATCTCCTTGCGACCAAATTCTGCAAGTGAGATGTCGCGCACTTTATAGTTTTCAGTTTCGTTCATGAAAAAATTATATTAATTGTGTTATATAGCTCATCATCATAACGGGCACTGGAAAGAACAACAAGTCACAATAGGCCATTTTATCGCGTCGCCATTATTTATCTGGCGCGTCAAGGAGCATACGCAGAGTGAACTCACGAACTTCTCTTGTTCCGTTTACATTTAAGCGGGCTTCTTTTTGTGCAACTACCCGTGAGGCCGCAAAGCTCGCTATCTTTCCCGCTGTTTCTAGCGGGAGACCTTGTGTTAATCCGTAGAGAATTCCCGCAGCATACATATCACCTGCCCCATTAGTGTTTTCCACTTGTACCGGATATACAGAAATCTGATGTAGGGCTTCTCCGCGCTTTATATAGCTTCCCCCACTGCCAATCTTCACTACCGCTATATCACAGAGTTCGGCGATAACGGCAACCGCTTCTTTCGCAGGCCTTCCGGTTAGTGCTTCAGCCTCAACTTCGTTTACAAACAAGATGTCCACATAGCTGTTGATCAGCTCCATAACAGTAACAGTATTTCTTGTGATCACTCCAGGATCTGAAAGATCAATTGAGACGAGCGTATCATTTGCTTTTGCTATTTCCATCGCCCATATCACTGCAGCTCTGAGCTGTGGGTCATCGAGCTGGTACCCCTCAAAATGGACGATCTTACTCGCGGCAATACCCTCCTCATTCACATCGCTCTTTCGAAAGTGTAGTGAAGCTCCCAGGTGTGTCGCAAATGTCCGTTCACCATCTGGAGTAACCAAGGTGATGGCATGTCCGGTGGCAACCGCCGAATTTCTTGAAAGCATACCGGTCACCCCCGCAGCTTTGCTTTTTTGCTCATATGTATCTCCGTGCTCATCAGCACCAATCTGACCCATGAAGAGAGACTGCCCGCCCAACACACTTACTCCTGCAAGCGTATTTGCAGCACTTCCGCCAGGCGCGACAAGGAAATGACGTGTACGGAGAAGATCGAAGATTCGCTGACTTTCCTCCTTGCTGATAAGTGTCATTGTACTCTTCGATAGTCCTGCTTCCGCGAGCATGGTATCTGGAACCTCAACAATCAAATCCAGAAGTGCACTGCCAATCCCTGCGACATCATATCTTTTTTGCATTTTGCAATGGTAGCACATCTCTATAGGAAACGTGCAAAACTCCTCTGGACGATACAGGATTCTCGGCCACCGCCGCGGGTGGATTTTGATTGAGCATGCTCAATAGCAAAATCCCTTTCGAATCCTGCCGGAAGCAAAGCAGATTGCTTCCTATCGTCCACAATATAAAAACACCCAAAACGAGTGTTTTTATATTGTGGACGATACAGGATTCGAACCTGTGACCCCTGCAATGTGAATGCAATGCTCTAACCAACTGAGCTAATCGTCCTCGGAGTGCTGCCCTGCCTGACGGATTAATGATAGTTTAGCATACTTTCTCGACGCGTCTCGAGCACCCATGACGCTATTTGGCCATAAGGCACGGCTCTAATCATCCCACGCCACGAATTTCAACCCCTTGCTAAGTCCTATGTTATTATTCCTCATAATGAATAAAAAATACTTCGGACTCGAACGTAACATATTCTTGCTTGGTATCACGAGCTTTTTCAATGACATTTCGTCACAAATGGTTACTGCTATTTTCCCTGCTTTTATCATTTCAGTACTTAAATCTGGTGCGGCCGCACTTGGAATCGTCGAAGGAGTAGCCGATGGCTTTGCGAATGTAGTCAAAATCTATTCAGGCTACCTATCTGACAGAATGCAGAAGCGGAAAGTGTTTGTGCTATTTGGCTATACCCTCTCAGTTCTTTCTCGTCCATTTTATACGATGTTTGCGAGTGTAGGTGGAATGATAGGACTTCGGGTTGTCGACCGTATCGGCAAGGGGTTTCGTGAAGCTCCTCGTGATGCCATCATCTCTCTCGCTTCACCAAAAGAAGAGCTGGGGCGCTCCTTTGGCTATCATCGCGCGATGGACACTGCCGGTGCGATCATCGGCCCATTCATTGCGTATTTCATACTCCAGGCTTTTCCTGACCGCTTTGCGTATGTGTTTATGACAGCCTTCGTACTGGGATTTCTCGCCATCCTCACCGTTCTCTTTGTCGACGATGTGAAAGGAGCAGTGCGCTCAAAGCTTCTGAGTGTCTCGGGCATCAAAGTGCTTTCTCCTCGAGTAAGGATTTACTTGGCTTCACTATTCCTACTCTCATTCGGAACAATACCCGTTGCCATATTGCTTTTAAAAACACAGTCGCTAGGCCTCTCTCTCGCTTCTATTCCTCTTTTTTATTCCATCTACAATGTGACCTACGCAGGCCTTTCTGTGGTTGCCGGAAACGCGAGCGACAAGCGAGGACCGCGCATTGTGATCATTGTCGGTTACCTAACGCTTATTTTAGGGTACATAATAGTCGGCTTTGCCGATACGGTACCCGTTCTCGTCTTCAGCTTCTTGCTCCTCGGCCTCTATCAAGCACTCTCAGACGGTGTCAGCCGCTCATATCTTGCTCAGATGACAAGCGAGCATGAACGTGGAAGCGCCTATGGGCTTTTTAATGCTGTGTCGGGATTTGGTGCTCTCGGTGCAGGAGTCATGGGCGGTTATCTATGGCAAGTATGTGGACCCGCTACAGCATTAGCGGTCAGCAGCATTTTGATAATACTCGGCATCTTGGTGCTTCTCCAAGTCAAAAAAGATTAAGGCAATTTTCAGGGTGGCAGATGGGAGGAGTTTCGACCGTTACACGGTCAGTACCGGTTTCAGATTTGTTCGACACAAGCGCGCCTCATAAATAACACGAGCAACATTCTGTTTCAGTAAACAAAGAAAGCACCCAAAGTTTTCCTGCTGGGGAACTTTTTTATTCTCTGAATGTGGATAAAATCTTATCTATCGGTAAATTTTGAATACCACCCATCCCTTTGTATATCACCACCTCCAACATTACTTTTTTATCGGCTAATGGAATTAGATTGTATTCGAATCCTTCGCCAGCATCTCCGATGAGAATTTTATAACCAACAAGATTACTCTTTCCGATTTTGACTTTCATAAGTGTTGAAGTTGCACGAACTTGCCCATTATCCTGCCACCACTGTTTCTTGTTTGCATCATAAGAGAACTCAATTCCACTAGACACGTCTGAAATTCTATAGGAATTTAGGTCATATATATTTACCTGAAGTAGCCCGACAGTATTTTGAATGTCAGCAACCCACGACGAAAGTGCTTCTATACTACCCTTGTACTTAATTTCATATCCACCATGGGCAGCTTTTGCCACAAAAATACCTGCTTGGTTACTCTCTGGTTGAGTTTTATATAAGTCACCAAAGTAATTCGGATACATAAAATGGAATCCGTATCTGCTATCTGTGTATGTCTTCCATTTATCAACGTTATTATCTATCGCATCTTTTCCTGCTACGATAATTTGGCCAAGATTTGTTGTCGTTGCAGAGTTTACTTGTTCTAATTTACCCAGAGGACCTATCACACTTCCATCATAATCACTGGAAGTAAAAATTTCATTTGTTGAAGAGTTCACAACAACATGAAAGCCTGGCGCAGATACTTGATATGTTTTTTGCTCTTTCTGCCCAATATCTGTATTTGGGTACGTATTTGTAAAAACATCCACCATAATAATTTCGCCAACAGTGTTATTTTGGATGTTTTCACAAATTGCTTTTGCCACTTCCCCATTTTTATTTGAAACTATTCTCCACTCGTCCATGGGTGGCAGGTATGGCCCCACCTTGAAAGTTTCTGGCAATAAATTCTTTGTTGCCAGCTCCGCCACTCGCTGCATAACATCAACCCCATTTATTAAGACTTGTTTCACGCGGTAAGAGTTGCCACAAAACTCTACTTCCTTCAGCGCGTTATCTATAAACAAATGTTCATCAATCTGTCCTACTTGAGTTGTACTTGTAGGATTTTCCGGTTGAGGCTCTCGCACAAAAAGCGTACCATCAGGAGTAAATTTCGAGCAATCGACTTTTGAAGGATCGCAGCTTGGAGGATACATCTTCACACTAAGTGAGGATTCTTGTATGGAAAAATATACACAATAAGACAGGATTGCCAAAACAATAACAACGAGAGCTAGTATCAGATTTTTCTTACTCATAACGAAACTATATCACGACGACCGGAGCTAATGGGGAGGCTCTAATTCTCACCTGAATTGCAACAAGGAACTGTTGGCAATACCAGCATCCTTGGCTGCATGGGCAACTGATATACCATCATTTTTAATGCGGCTGATAATCTGCGCCTTAACTTCGGGCGCGATGCGGAACTTTTTCATGACCTTATTCCACGATTTATGCTGCTAATATCGCAGAGGAAGGTGTGCAATATTTGGGGTACCGGTCAGAATCTAAACTAACCCAAGCTCTTCCGTCTGTAACGCCCTGCGCTCTTGGCACAGGGTAGTTTACAAAAATTGTACAGTTGAGTAATTATGTGCAAATATGGCAATAATGTTCCGCTTCGCCAAAGAATATAGAAAGGTTCTGGGAGTCGTTTTTCTTGCGGCGGTATTTTCTTTTACGTTTAGCCATACATTTCTCACCGATGCAGGAATTGCCAGTGCGGATGTGGGTGTCCATGTTGACGAGACACCTCATGCACCGGACACTGATGATCATGTCCCGTGCCCTACCGAACTTCATCAAGCGGTAAGTCAACGTACGACGAACAATCATACTCCGAATCAGCATTTTCATTCCTGCGCACCCGTTGCCTTTTTTGATATTAAGATTCTAGAAGAGCATCAATCGCTCTCACCCCAGGACGAGTCAGATATTCCAGCGGATCTGCCCTTAGATCAAAAAACAGTCCTTCTGATCTAGGCTTTTCTACGCAGGCACCTTAGTGTGTTATGCGTTTTCTTATTACTTAAAAAGTTTGAGTGCTTTTTATTGCACTCACTAATCACAAAAACTATGAACACATCACTCTATATCATTATTGCCGCCATTGTCGTTGTCGGAGGGCTTATTGCCTACACCCTAATTGGACGCTCAAGTACACCCCTACACACTACAGGAGATGGACACACTGAAGCACAGCATGTTGAATCAACGCCACACGATGACACCAAGACGCCACATGCCACCACAACCCCAGCAGCACACGACGATGGAGGACAAGCTCCTCATAACGACTAACCAAACATATATGAAATCACTACGAAACGTTGCTACTGGCATATGGGGTAAGTTTCAGCAGCTCCCTCTCGCAACGCATGCTGCCTCGGGGATACTCTTGGTACTTGTCGTGACTCTTGGAGTACTGAACCTGCCTACATCAAACAATTCAACAACTGCTACTTCGACAGATACAAAAATCAATCCCACAACTCAAACAATAGGTTCAGAAAGTGAGGCGTTTGCGACATTCGCATCATGGCCGGGAGAAATTATCTCCCCCAATGATGCCGATGTACAACCACCGCGACAAGGCACCATTGTCTCTTGGGATGTATCTATTGGAGAATATGTTCGAGCTGGACAGACACTCGGAAGACTTTCGGCTGTGCCCCTCACGCCGGAATTAGCCGCAACACTTGCCGGACAATCCACCCTACTTGCCCAAGCAAAAGCAAAAGCCGAATCGACTCGGACGTTCGTGGGACAATCGAAAGACCAACTGTCTACATTTACTTCGAGCGACACCGCGCTACGCGCCATAGACGAAGCAAAGCAATCCGTTCTTGCGGCAAAAGAAACCGTACGAGCAACATTGCGCCAGGCGGTGGTCACGGAATATTCGACTTACTCGGGAAACAGTCGAGACGTACTCTCTTCCACAGCCAATTTCTACGCTCAAACCTTGCTTTGGTGGTTTGGTGCAACAAATTCGAGTCTGAGAGACATGTATCTTACCGCAGCTACAACAGTCGTAAGTGCACTTGAGAAAAATGGAGTGCCTGACCAAGAAGGCGCTGAGTATTTCTTGGCGTCCACGCGACTTGTATCGGCAAGCGTGGCGAATGGGGAGGCGTTTACTCAAACAAATCTTGAATCGCTGCGAAAGAAAATTACCGACGATCAGGCTGCGTTTAATGATGCGGTTGAAAAATATCGAGCTGCCGCGCTTACGGTATCAGAGAAAGAAAAAGAGTATGCAGAGCGCACCCGTGATACCTCGACTAAACTCACGGAACTTGATCGCGAGAGCATAGTCGCGCAAAGCGAACTTGAAGCGGCTGAAGCCTCATATAGTGCCGTATCTGGCGCAATAACAGGCGGCACTGCGATTATCGCACCGAAGAGCGGTTATGTTTCGGCGATAACGCGACAGATTGGTGAGTATGCAGAACCAGGCAACGCTGTCGCATCGATCAGTTCTGGAGTACTGACGAACAAAATCGTTCGCTTTCGTATCCCAAGCAATGTGGAAATCCCAAAAAAGGGTCAGGAAGTAAAGATCATTAGACCGGGATTCTCCAAAGATATTCGAAGCGCAATAATCACCGGTGTAGGAACAGGACTTGATGGAAACGGTTCCTTCATGGCTGATGCGCGTATTGACGGAGAACTTGAGTGGCCTGCACATTTGTCTGTGCGCGTGGTGCCTGAGAAAAGGACGTCGCAAACAATTGCAGTGCCGTTTGAAGCGGTATTTTGGGACGAAGAGAATCATCCGCACGTATGGCTGGTTGGAGATGGTGGGGTCATCACCTCTCGTGCTGTAAAAACAGGACGCACATTTGGTGATGCGGTGGAGATTCTCCAAGGTCTCGCGCTCGGGGATACGTACGTCCCACAAGCGTCTGAAAATATTATCGAGGGTATGAAGATTGAAGAAGCAGCCATTCCGGACGCAACGTCGACTCCGGATGGTGACGGTCATGGACATACTCACGACGAATAAATCTATGTTGCACAAAATCATTAAATTTTCGCTACAACATTCGTGGAGAATTGTGGCCGCGACTCTTGCAGTGTCTGCACTCGGCGTGTGGGGATTCCTGACTATGAAAGTGGATGTTCTGCCAGACATTAATAAGCCGACCGTCGCAATATTTACCGAAGCAGAAGGATTTGCGCCCGAAGAAGTGGAGCGGCTTGTACTCGCTCCTGTTGAAAATGCTGTTGCGGGTGCACCGGGTGTCACGCGTGTGCGTGGCACTGCGTCATTTGGTCTTGCCATCGTGCAGGCTGAATTTGACTGGGGGTCAGACATCTATCGCAATCGACAAATTATTCAGGAACGTATTGGACGACTGGAACTCCCTGCGGGGGTGCGCCCTGTACTTGGCCCTGTGAGCTCGATCATGGGAGAAATCATGTGGGTCGGACTCACATCGGAGAAAGGCACGCTTTCTGGCACTGAACTTCGAACACTTGCAGACTGGACTGTACGTCCTGCACTTCTGCGCGTCCCCGGAGTGAGTGACATTATTGTTCTTGGTGGTGACGTTAAAGAATGGCAAGTGAACCTCGATCCAGAAGCGTTGCGTCGATACAAACTCACCATTGCTGATGTTGAACAAAAATTATCGCCAGTACTAGCAAATAAAAGTGGTGGGCTTTTGGTACAGGGTGGTAAAGAATATCCGCTCCGCATCTTGGTCGCCCCACAAGATATCGCAGAACTTGAGGAGATTGGAATCACTACATGGAATGGCCGCGGAATTCGACTTGCTGATGTAGCTGTCGTCCAAGAAGGAGTAAGTCCAGTGCGCGGTGCGGCAACAATTGACGGTAACCCTGGGGTCGTACTGCGTATAGCAAAGCAACCCGACGCAGAAACGCTTGCAGTTACAACGGCAGTCGATAGTGCTTTGGCAGCAATCGGTCAATCTCTTCCTAAAGAGGTGGTGCTCCAAAACGATCTCTTTAGGCAAGAATGGTTCATCAATGCAGCACTCAACAATGTGCAAAGGGCGCTCCTTGAAGGTATTGTGGTCGTTGCACTCATACTCGCGCTCTTCCTCATGCACGGGCGCGTGACACTCATCACATTAGTATCGATCCCACTAAGCATTCTCGTCACGGCGATCGTATTCAAACTTCTTGGATTTAGCGTGAACGTCATGACGCTCGGCGGTGTCGCTGTTGCGGTTGGAGAACTTGTCGACAATGCCATTGTCGGAGTTGAAAACGTGTTCAGACGACTGCGAGAGTGGAAAAAGAACGGGATGCACGAACCTCTTCATCGCGTTGTCTTTGAAGGTACGCGAGAGGTGTTGAGCTCCATTATGATTGCGACCGTGTTGGTCGTGATCGTTTTTCTTCCTGTGTTCTTCATACCAGGCGTTGAAGGGCGGTTGCTCTCCTCTCTTGGCGCGGCGTATCTCGTGGCGCTTCTTGCATCGCTTCTTGTGTCAGTGACGATTACGCCAGTCTTATGCGCTCTCTTGCTTACACCAAAAAGTCTTACTGGACACGAGGGCGACACAAGATTCGTGCGCTACGTAAAACAAAAAATGGAATTCTTCGTGCGTTGGGGAATCAACCACGTAAAGGCGCTCCTTATAGCGACCGGGCTCGGCATTCTTCTCACGGTCGGTATGTATTACGTTGCAGGCAAAGAAGGTATTCCTCCTTTCAATGAGGGATCAGCGACCATCTCAGTCGTACTTCCTGTTGGAACAGACTTGGGGACTTCAAACGCGTTCGCATCCCGTGTTGAAAAAGAGATTGGAAAACTTGATGGTGTGCTGCGGGTAGGACACATTACAGGGCGAGCAGGTGCCGATCCTCACGACAGTGGTGCAAACGTAAGCGAAATACAGGTTACCTTCGAGCAGGGTCTAGAGGGAGAAACAGAAAGCCTGTTCGCAAAAGTCCAAACGGTACTTAATCGTTTTCAAGGCGCTGACTTTTCTCTCGGACAGCCTATTACGCACCGCGTCGAGGAACTTCTTTCAGGAGTCCGTGCACCAATTGTCATCAAGGTGTATGGCGATGACCTCAAAGACCTTAAATCAACAGCGGAGCTTATACGCACTCTACTCACAAAGCAGCAAGGCGTGCAAAATCCACAAGTCCAAAAAGAGGTCTTGCTTCCAGAACTCCGTATCTATCCAGACCGTAACCGTCTTGCCGATCAAGGACTTTCGAGTGGTGAGATTGCTGAAGAGCTCGAACAGGGACTCTTGGGCGTAAGTGTTGGACAAGTGCAGGAAGGACCAGCGCGCACGGATGTCACACTTCGGTACGATCCTGCATGGCGAGGAAACAGCGACGGCATTCGCGATCTTTCCCTCCCATTTGAGAACGTGGGGTCACTCGGTAACGCTGCGGAACTTCGCCTTGATGCAGGGCGCAACAAATTTAGTCATGAAGGTGGTAAGCGCGTACTCGTCGTAAGCGCAAACTATCAGGGCGGCAATATTGTTGGCGCAGTAGAGTCAGTAAAACAAACACTCGACAGGTCAACGCTCCCGCAAGGTCAATTCATATCGTACGAAGGTACCTACAAAAGCCAGAAGGAAAATAGTAACCGCCTGGGGATTCTCTTTGGAGTCGGATTGCTCTTAATTCTCTGGGTCTTGTATCAAACCTTCAAATCGATTCCAATTGCGCTTCAAATCATGCTCAACATTCCTTCCGCCATCTTTGGTGGAATGGTATCAGTCTGGCTTACTGGTGGAGAAATTAACCTCGCGCACCTCGTTGGGTTTATCTCGCTTGCAGGTATCGTCTCACGAAACGGCATCATCCTCATCAGCCATACGCTTGATCTTGTGGGTCACAATAACGATAATGGCGTGACCAAGGACATTGTTGTGCAGGCAACACTCGATCGTGTGGTGCCAGTCTTGATGACATCACTTGTGACCGCGCTTGCGCTCGTTCCGCTTATCCTCGGATCGCAAGAGCCAGGAAAGGAGCTGCTCCACCCGCTCGCGGTAGTCATCTTCGGCGGACTTATCAGCTCAACGATTGTATCGCTCATCTTCACGCCGTCTATCTTCTACCACTTCAGACACCATGATGCGCCACGCCTTGAGAAATTCCTGAAGCGCGGTCAGCATGGAACGCATCAATAGCAATCTATGGGGAGAAAAATAGAAAACAAGTATAATAACAACACAGCATATGAACAACAAAATCATCTTAGGAATTATCGGACTGGTCGTGATCGGAGGAGTTGCGGTGTTTGCTATGAGCAACACTGCACCTTCCGATGTTGCGACAAACGCTGGTGTTTACTGTGGCTCGAATGGCACACTTACCGACGCCATGCCAATTCAGAGTCATCGGTCGTATTGTATGAAGACCAACTCCGATGGCAAAACTTATTCAGTTAACGCTCCAAACGAATATTCATTCTCTATTGTGGATGATCAAGGCAATACGCTGAAAAACTTCGAGATTACCCACACTAAGCCAATGCACGTAATTGTGGTGAGAAAAGACCTTGCTAATTTCCAGCACGTACATCCGGAGTTTAGTCACGCAACGGGAGTATTCACGCTTAAAGACTTAAGGTTGCCAGCTGACGGTATGTATCGCATTTTCGCCGACTTTGCTCCTACGGGAGGCGCAAAAAATTCAAACAGTATGCCGCTTCCCGTCACGATTTCAGAGGATGTATCAGCTGGCACTGGTGCAAATTACACTCCAGTCGCACTTAAGTCAGCAGAGAATGATAAAACTTTTGGCGACTACCAAGTTTCGCTTTCATTCGACCAGCCACCTGTTTCTGGAAAGGAAGTTGCGATGAGCTTCAGCCTTAAACAAAATAGCAAGCCGATCACTGATCTCGAAGAGTACCTTGGCGCACTAGGCCACAGCGTTATCTTGCGGGAAAACGATCTTGATTTCATTCATGCTCATCCGATGGAGGATGTAAATCGACCCCAGACTGGCGAAGTCAGTTTTATGGTTGATTTTCCTGAAGCTGGAAAATACAAAGTCTTTACGCAATTTCAGAGAGATGGGAAAGTCTTCACAACCGACTTTGTAGTGCCTGTCACGCAAAACTCTAAGCCAAACGATTCTTCTGAGAGAACCATGATGCATGGAGGCGACTCTATGCATTAGTCTGACAAAAGGATCTCAATTTTGGTCACAACGTTGGGACCAAGGCAATACGCAGTACTGTCCGAGGAAAGTTCGACAGGGGGGAGAAAGGTGTCAGGTATTTTTCTCACTATGCAAACGCAGAAACTCGAAAATCTACCGATATTAACGAATCTCACAACATAATCGTTAAAATGCTATAAAAAAGCGTGATTTTAACGATTATTGCCTACAACTCCCCCTTAAATGCTTCGTTCAAGACCGATTTTTTGTGCTTTGGGTCTATGAATTCCGCTCGTGTTTCTGATTCGTTCATAAAAAACTATACCACAAAAATATTTATTTGCTAGGCTTTTTTAGTGAGTCCACATACGCCTTGACCCGCAGACGATCCTCATTTTCTTTATCTCCCTTGAAGTAGATTTCTATATGCACAAACGTGAGCGTACCTTCATGATGAGCATAGACAATCCGCATAGATCGCTCCTTTAGTGATGTACACATCATTCTTGCCTTCACGATCTTCACTTCTTCACTGCTATGAATAATGGTGAAATTTTTACCCAGACCGGTGGGGTTCGCAGCAACGAAGCGCTCGAAAATTTTGATATCCTCCTCCAAGCTTCTGTATTTTTTCAAAAGACGCAGAAATTCTTTTGAAAATTCAGGTAGTTGCTTAAAGTGGCTCATACTCTCTTACTGATGTTTCATCCGGGCGATAAAAAACAAACTCGTAACCAAGCACTTCTTTTTCTTTCGCGAGCTTCCATGGAGTATCGATGTGCGACAGATCGGATATTTTCTTGGCAGTCATATCGGAGAGTCTATTGAGTTCTTCATCAATGTGCGCAAGTTCTTGGGCGGAGAGCGTAGAGAGGTTGATCGCAATATTTGGATTGATGAGATACTTTGTCTGGTCGTATTTATAGAATTTACTCTTGAGAGCCTCCAGAGCACCTTCGTCTTCGAGTTCTTTGATGATCTTTGGGAAGATAATTGGCGTAGGCCCATGAGTATTTTTCATATACCGCGCACCAATGAGCTGCTCTTCAAATTTCTCATAGTAATCAAAGTCGATAAAATAGAGTATTTTATAGAGCACAGTCTGCCCCACATTGGGTTTGCCTCCTACTTTCGCCAGAATATACAAGAGTACCTGCTTGAATTTTTCAACATGCTCCTGTGGGACAGCAATGCGCTCCTCGGGAGTCGGATCACTCAGATCCCTTTTTGTTGATTTTACCGAAGGAGACTTTTTCTTGAGTACAACCTCTGTTATTTGAATTTTCCCCGTCTGAATATCATCAAGTGAGATCTGAAAGATTTCACCAAGACGGTTCGCCTCCGCAAGAGTCAGCTCGCGCTTCCCCTGCTCAAAGGCAAGATAGGATGTGCGCGAAATCCCGAGTGCTTCGGCAATCTCGAGTTGGGAAATTTCTCGCTTCGCACGAAGCGAGCGAATAAGGGTGTGTGAAGTAGTCATAAACAAAGGATATCCCCGAAATGTCAAAAAGTCAACCACTTTAATGTTTAATATATTGACATCATAAAAGCGAAGCGTACACTGGGGTTGTTGAGCAAGGTCGAGTCGATTTATTAACGATTTCACAACAACACAAACATGGGAAAACCAAATGGAATTCGCACAGGAAAGGGAGTCGCAAGCTATGCGTCGCGCGCGCTGCGAAGCCCCGCGTCGAGTCGAAAATCAAAGCAGATTGCCGCATCTGCTCTTGGAAATAGAGCAAAGAAATCGTAAGAGGCTCCTGAGCAAACGTACTGGTTTATGTAGAGCATCGGGAAATGTAATCTTGAGCAATCCCCATTTCCCTACTGCGCCAGAAAGGTACACCTCTCGCTCACAGACATCCGCACCATTGGTGCGGATGTCTGATTACAACTCCCCCGCAAACGCTTTTTAGCACGGATTTTTGAGTTCTTCGAGATCGGCATACGCGAGAAGATAAGGCATGAGGTAGAGCGAATCAAAAAGTTTCAACAAGGAGTGCTTGGGGTTAGGAAGAATATCGTCGTGAAAGATATTGATATTCGCAACTACGCGAAATACATCCCCCGTGATGGATCGGATGTTGAAAAGAGGGAGCTACTGGGATGTCTCAAGGGCAAAATTTTACTCAAGAACAAGATCATCAGTATCAACTCGGATAAGAATTAGGATGCGAATGGAGTGTGTTTGGCGTAAAGACTTTTTTGGAAGTCAAAGAATGTTGAGCGGATATTCTCAACATCACCGAGAATGTTCAGGGCATCAGCCGGGGAGTTGTACTTGAGATTGAGCAGTACCGGTAGCTTCTCCTCGTTAAGTTCTTCAACACCCCTCTCTTTATACTTCGACAAGACAAATTCCAAAAATTCCCGATGTTTTACATCGAGTCCTTCAAGTATTTCTGCTTTGGATTCTTCGACACGCCTCTCTCTCGTAATCGGCTCGGTCATAAACGAAACATAGGCGAGAACATCAAAAAGGTCACTTTGCTCGGCGTCGATAAGTTTCTGGAGTTGTTCAAGCTCGTCTATGCCGTACCCCTTCTCGGCGATCTTATCGAGAAATGTTTTGCGAGTAACCGGATCAGACCAAATTTTCCTCAACTCTTCCTCGCTCTTAAAGAATTCCGGCATAGCACCAAACATGTTGTCCATGAATTCCTGTACCGAAACAGGTTTACCATTTGCACCCCAGAAAGATGTAGCAATCATGTGTTGTATCTCACGCTCTTTACCATCACGAAGTTTGATCTTGAGCTTCCTTTTCGGCCCTTCCGGTGGTTCAGGTGATGCTGGCGGTTCTTTGGGCACTTCCAGTTCCTTTGGTGGTTTTGGGTCAGTCTCGGTCACGTCTACTACTTCTGAAGGTTCGCCATCCCACTGCGGGTCAGCAAAATGGTGGTACGCATCAACGAAGTCGTAAACAGTAAAGTATTCCTTGCCGTCAAAGAGTCGTGTGCCACGTCCGATGATCTGCTTAAACTCGATCATGGAGTTAACTGGTCGCATGAGCACAATATTGCGAATATTTCTTGCGTCTACACCAGTCGAAAGCTTCTGCGATGTCGTCAGTATCGTTGGAATAGTCTTCTCGTTGTCTTGAAATTCTCGCAAATACTGATCACCACGAGCCCCCTCTTGAGAAGTCACGCGGACACAATAAAAAGGATTTTCACTTTTTTTCATCTGATTGATCAAATCTCTTACGGCGAGCGCATGATCTTCTGTGGCACAAAACACGATGGTTTTCTCATCCTGATTGATCTCGTCCAATACAACTCGAACTCGTTTTGCTTCACGTTCCTTGATAACGATTATCTTATTGAAGTCAGCCTCTTCGTAGATCTTGCCTTCTTCAACTTCACCCTCAATAATCTGGTCGTCGGAAGTAAAAACATAGTCATCAAGGGTAGTCTTCACACGCTTCACCTTAAATGGCGTAAGGAATCCATCATTCACACCCTCCTTGAGGGAATAGATATACACTGGTTCGCCAAAATATTTGTAGGTGTCTACGTTATCTTTTCGTTTTGGTGTAGCAGTGAGACCAAGTTGTACGGCAGGAGCAAAGTACTCGAGTATCCCTCGCCAGTTCCCTTCATCATTTGCACCGCCACGATGGCACTCGTCAATGATGATGAGATCAAAGAAATTTGGCGGATATTCCCCAAAGTATGGAGCATTATTCGCACCACTCATAAATGTCTGGAATATCGTGAAGTAGATACTGCCACCCATTGGCACACCTCCTTTCTTCCGTATATCAAGGGGATTTATGCGTATTCGTGCATCACTAGGGAAGATAGCGAAGTCATTACCAAACGCCTGATCAGCAAGGATGTTTCTGTCGGCCAAAAAGAGTATTCTCGGTCTGCGTGTGCCATCTCTCTTAAGATTCCACCTCGCCTGAAATAGCTTCCATGCAATCTGTGCCGCCACAGCGGTCTTGCCTGTGCCAGTCGCCATCGTAATCAGTATGCGTGTCTTTTCTTCTGCCACAGCATCGAGAGCATTATTGATTGCAAGCTCTTGGTAATAACGCATGCTTTTGCCGCCCTCCGTGGGGATGGACGCAAACTTTTCCTTCCATTCATTCTGATCTGAAAAGGTCTTTGCCCACAGTTCGTCAGGCGTAGGGAATGTTTTTATTTCGCCCTCCTGTCCAGACTTCATTGAGATCTGGTATATCTCTTTGCCATTCGTCGCGTAGGTGTAGTCAATATGCAGTTTCTCCGCATACGACTTGGCTTGTGCCACCCCCTCGGTTGCCGGTAGATCAACTGCCTTTGCTTCTATGACGCCAATCTTGCGATTCTTGTATACGAGTATATAGTCAGCGATCTCTGGGTTGCTTCGTTTTCCACCAGTCTGGATTTTACCATCAGTTATACGAAACTCACGCAAGACTCGTGACCCGTCCATCACATCCCATCCGCTTGCTTTAAGCATCGGGTCTATATATTCAGCTCGTGTTTCAGATTCGTTCATATTACTGTTTCTTTTGATCAACACCTATTTTCCAAACACCATTTTCAAGAAAGGCTTCTATGGTCTGACGCTTGGCTTTGTTGATGAGATTGGCATGTACGAGCTTGTGACGTTTTGCATATTCGTTGAGTGTAATAATCTCTTTACCCTCCAAATACGCAAGTCGCTTGTGCAAGCTATTGGCGAGTGCTTGGCCGACGATCTCCTCCATAATTTTTGTACTTTCTTTCGATTCAAATTCTTTGAACGCATCGTAGTACTCTGCACGATTGATAAACGCAATATTGATGGGCGTATACCCCTCGCGAATAAGTAGATAGTTATTTGCCACACGACCAATACGGCCATTCCCATCACAAAATGGGTGAATATTTTCGAACGTGAGGTGGAAACGCGCTATGCGCTCCACGATGGTACTTGTGGCATCTGCAGTATAAGTGCTCAACATATCGGTAAGTAAGCTCACTACTTCCATAGGGTCAGCGCCGATATGTGCACCTACCCGCACCCATTCACCTGTGGTACGAAATCGACCAGCGATCTCATCGTGGATGTTGCCGATGAGCATCTTATGCAGAAAGAGCATGATTTCTTTTGACAACTCAGCTTCTTTTGCCTTCTGCTCAATATAGGACGTGACTCGCGCCAGATTCTTGGCCTCAAAGATCTCGCGCTCGCTCACATAGCGATCGAGGTCAATCTGAAGAAGTATCTTCTCTGTCTCCTCAAGTGTAAGGGTGCTATTTTCAATCGCATTTGAGTTGTAGACGTGCTCTGGTATCTCTGCCTCACCCACCACGCGCATCAAAGCTTCTTTGCCAGGCAAAGCTTTGTGATATCTCTCTCGGAGCGACTGAATCGCGCTAAACGTATGGTTTGTACGAGCCATGTGCTTATTATACACATTTTTAACGAATATTACAACATAATCGTTAAAATGCTATAAAAAAACGAGTTTTTAACGATTATTGTCTACAACTCGCCCGTAAAAGCCTTACTCAAAACCGACTTTTTTAGCTCCTCCAAATCCGTCAGCTTTTGTTTGTAGATCTTTCCTAGCTTGTTTGTCTCTGCCGAAAGTGCATCAAGTTTTTTTACAATTTCATTTTGTTCCAAGAGTGGCGGTAGAAAGAAAGTAAAAGCAAAAAGATGCTCACGATTTACTTTTGGCATACCGGCTCTACCTGAACCCGAAATAGCGTACTTCGTAAACTCACACGAAAGAAGCAGATAATAAAGAAAATCTCGAGACAATATCTTCTCGCGTGGTAGAAGTGGGTAAATGTCCGCACTACACAAACCGTCAAAATCTGGTCGTACGACTTTCATCAAATAAGGACGAATCTTGCTGTATAAGACCATTTTATCATTGAACAAAAACTTCCCTGAAATAAGCTTTTCTATTTGTGCAGTCTTTAACTCAATCAAATGACCGGACATTGTTTCAATATTTCCTGCACCGACATGTATTAAGTCAATATATTTTTTCTCACGCGGATCAATGAGTTTAGAGGAAATAACACATACTTCATCAAGATTTTTCTCCTCCCAATCCTTAGCTGGATTCGCAAAGACATTATTCAAATACGACTCAAAAAGCTCTTTTGAGTTCTGTAAGTTCTTTTCCGCATTCTCCTTCGCCTCCGCTAGTTTCTTAAAGACATCATCAAGAGTCTTCACAATGCGCTTTTGCTCTGGAATAGGCGGTACAGAAATTTTAATATTGCGAATTATTAACATGTTTAATCCTCGACGATCGTTCCCTGTGTCACCCGTCATTTTCCTAATCTCTTCGTATCGTCCGTGCAAATTTAAATAAAGAAACTCTGGCAAAAGAGCCGAAGAAACTTTGGGGGAAATACTCACTAATGATTGATTGCATGTGGCTTTTGTTCTGAGTAATGCCACGGTACCCCGAGTCTTACCCTGCCCATTTAGTGCAATTAGCACTGAATTGAGAGGCAATATCTTTGCATTTGAATTGTCCATACCTTCAGGGGTTATTCTGGCCTCACAATCAAAAATTTCTCCTTGATGAATATCACCAGATAGTAACCATTTAATATCGCCATCAAAATAGTGCGGTTTTGCTCTACTCGGTGTTCCCCCAGTTGCAAGATCGCATACATCACCAAGTTTTTTTGTTTGCCAAATCATACTACTTTTTTATGTATTCATGACGTGCCTCATTATATTCTCGAACTACTACGTCATAAAACTTCTTAAAATCTTTATCTTGTATTGCGAAATCAAAATTCCCAGACATTAATTTTTGAAACCTTTCATTAGTATCACTACCGTATGCCCATTGTAAAAAATCTATGCAAGCTTCGTGCAATGTGTCGCTTGCAAGGTAAATATTTTCTTTAATGACTTTTTCAATGGGAGATAAAATTCTGTTTGGTAATTCTGAATGAACATCAGCGTAATCACCGTCCGGTGACCTTGCCCAAGCGTCTGTAGAAATTTCTTCCAAGTGCAAAATAACATATAAAGGCAAAAGAAGATTTGTGAGTCTTTGCTTTAATAAATCCTTGGATGTTTTCTTTTTTGTTTGATACTCGAAATATGCGATATTGCCAAAAACACCAAGAACTGCGACCGCAATTATGGATAAAATGTTAGACATAAAGTTTTTTTGATTGCCAATTAGTTTTCATGTGTTTTTGTCGCTGTTTTTTGATATAATGAAGAAGAATCCTTATGTTTTCGAGCAAATCATTTATCTCAAGTTCTTCGCTTTCTTTCGCACTATTCACCACGCAAACGGTGGCTCTATTTTTGACTTTTGCCTCGCCCGTTGCTACAGTTCCTGTAACAGGAACTGTAGCAACGGGCGAGTGTGGATAGCCTTGATTTTCTCCCTAATATCTGCTACAGTCAAATTGGTCGGTTGGCCGAAACGCCTAGCCACCCTCTCAGCGAATGGTGGGACCGCAAGGAACTGACCCCAAAAGCACCTCACAGATTTGTGGGGTTTTTTTGTGCATCAGTATTGTGGCTCCATCTAATCTTTTTCGTATCAGGAACTTTTACCAAGCCGTATCCGGCGACCACTCCGTGCTTGGTGTAAAAATTCGGAAGGATTTTTGAAAAATACGCATATTCTTTGAGTGTATCTCCGTCCGCACCTTCCCAGCTATCCCCGTGTTGTACAAATTGGCGAAACACGTTGTATGCCGCAGTGTCCGCGAGTTGGAGAAAGTTTGAATGATGGGACTTTTCAAATCGAATTTCGGTATGGGAATATTTCTCATGCAATGATCCAAGATCAAGTTGTTTGCGCGAGATGCTGAAAATTTCACCCTGTTGATGCTTCTGGGATTTAATATCGGCATCCATCTGATCAAACACAATAGTGCAGGCACAATTTTTATGAAGTTCGACGCGATCAAAGAGCACTTGAACAAGCTCCTGAAATGGGGTCACCTTTGATCTCTTTGTATTATAAAAGCGTTTATCAATGACAAATGCTTGAATTTGGATTTCCTTGGTGTGATTCTCAAACAATTTATACCACTTGTTTTCAACAAAATCCTTGAGTTCTTCCTCTGTTTTTTTGAATGGTTCAAGATAATGCTTTTTTCTTTTATGCGGATTACGCAACCACTCTGACTTAATTTCAATAAATGTAGTTCCAAAAAAATCTTGCTTCATTTCATCAATTTTAGGGTTGATGCTCGCAATCCTGCCTCCTTCGACATGAATGCCAGCGAGAACAAAAAAATTGCCTCGCCAAAAATTAAGATTGGCATCTGTGCGCTCGGGCGGTTTTTCAGCGAAAGAGAGTGCGTAGGGGGTTTCCCAATCTTTTGACCCACTATCATCAACAAAAAAGAATAATTTACTCATACGAATCTAGACTAACATCGTGAGGTTTTTCAAAATACTTGCGCTTTCCCCATCCAATTTCTCCATTTCCTTCAAAATTTTCTTTGGCTCACGCAAAACCGTCTCATCCTTTTTATTCGGATTCTTTACAGACAGGTCAAAAGTCTCTTGATCGATAGTGCAGACATCAACGCTCCACGAGTTATCACTATTCGCTTTTGTCTTTTGTAGTTTCATGAACTCCGCTAAATCCACCTCGTTTAGAGGATTACCTTTGCCAAGATTACGACCAAGATTGAGCTGGTAGTACCACACCTTCTTTGTGGGTTTTCCTTTATCAAAGAAAAGCACGACTGTCTTAACGCCTGCACCCGCGAACACTCCACCGGGCAGATCAAGCACGCTGTGCAAATTGCAATTCTCTAGCAAGAGTTTACGCAGACTTACTGATGCGTTGTCTGTGTTGGATAGAAAAGTATTCTTGATAACAATACCGCCTCGTCCACCCGCCTTAAGTATTTTTATAAAGTGCTGAAGGAACAGAAAGGCCGTCTCACCAGTTTTGATAGGAAAGTTTTGCTGAATCTCTCTACCAATGCCCGCCCCAAAAGGCGGATTTGCGAGCACCACGTTATAGCGATCTTTCTCCTCTATGTCGTTGATGTTTTGTGCGAGCGTATCTGCATGCCGTATGTTTGGTGCTTCTACCCCATGCAGGATCATATTCATAATCCCAATGATGTAGGCAAGCGACTTTATTTCTTTGCCATAGAACGTCTTGTTCTGGAGCGTTGCCATCTGTGCCGATGAGAGCTTTGCTTGGTTCTCTGTGAGGAAGTTATACGACTCGACCAAGAAACCCGCAGAGCCGCATGCGCCATCGTAGATAGTCTCGCCAATGGTCGGCGCTACTACTTTAACGATAGTTTGGATTAGCGGTCGAGGCGTGTAGTATTCACCGCCATTTCTACCGGCGTTACCCATGTTCTTGATCTTGTCTTCGTAGAGATGCGAGAGCTCATGCTTCTCCTCATAAAGACGGAAGTGCATGCCGTCCACCACGTTCAATATTTCACGCAACTTATATCCGCTTGAAACCTTATTTTTGAGTTCACTGAAGATCTCACCGATTTTATACTCGATGGTGTTTGCATCTGCATCAGGATTCTTGAACTTCTTGAGGTATGGGAATAACTTACCATTCACGAACTCATTCAGATCATCACCAGTGAGTGCCTTGTGGTGGTCTATTTTCTTATCGACCGTTTTAGGGCACGCCCATGCATCCCACCGATACTCTGCATCAAGAATATATTTATATTTCTTTCCAGCGAGTGCCGCCTCTGTCTTCTTTGTCTCATCCAAATCATCGAGGTACTTCAAGAAGAGAATCCACGATGTCTGCTCTACGTAGTCGAGCTCAGTCGCCGAACCAGAGTCGGTGTGGAGTATTTGATCTATATTTTTGAATGCCTGTTCAAACATGGTATTTGTTATTTGAGCAATTTGAGTATTTCACTTTTTCGATATCTGCGATCCCCGCGAGTTCCAAAACGAATAGCTTTTAGAAACCCATTGTTGTCCCATTTGCGTAGGGTATTTGGATGGCATCCTAGAATGTCACAGGCCTCACGCAGGGTAATGATTTCCTCCTTTCCTTGTTTCATATCAACTTAACACAAGTTTACACGTTCTTTATGATTTGGAAAGGTGTATATTGTCGTTTTGTCGCTAACAAAAATCGACCTTCGGCGGTCTTCGTTTTCTTCATTGTGACGACGCGTCTGGAGCGCGATAACCGCGCTGTTGTTGGCGGCAGCTTGTGAAGACACAACTGCACTTGGATTTTTATAGTCGCTTCGCTCTTTAAAAATCTCGGCGGAGATGGGAGGAGTTTCGGTCATTACATGACCAGTACACCTTGCTGGTTTTGCCGACAAAACATCAGCAAGGTCTTCGAATCCTCCACGCAAGACATGCAGATGTCTTGCTCATCTCCTCCCAATCACTCACCGCGGACAGAGTCCGCGGTGTGGTCGCGTAACTAGAGTTCGAATTGCAGCTGTCCTCGGTCATCCTCGTCTTGGGTGCGCACATAATTCAGTATGGTTTGTTCATTCATCCCCACCGTCGACACACAGTAACCGGTGGACCATATACCGGGGCGCCCCCAGACGAGTTTGTGCATAAATGGGAACTTGCGCTTGAGGTGTCCCGCACTCTTGGTTTTGATGTATTGGAGACCCTCGCCACCGCAATTTTTGGTGGCACCACCAGCACCATGTGCACGTGGTCAGGCTGGATAGACAGCTCGATAACCTCGATATCGTCCGCTAACCCCTCGGGGTGTTTGAGGATAGTTTCTGCGTACGTACGTACATCGTCATCGGCAAATAGTGGGCGACGATATCGAGGAGTCCACACGACGTGATACTCGGTTTTGTACGTTGCGTGAGCACTTTTCCTGAAGCGCATAGGAGTTCATGGTATCACGTCTACTGTGGACTGCGGCTTCATCCGCGGACAGAGTCCGCGGTTTTAGGGCCGCCTAATAAAATATGCGCCTAACGGCGCTATTTTATACGGGCGGAGATGGGAGGATTTGAACCTCCGGTAGAGTTACCCCTACGGCAGTTTTCGAAACTGCTGCCTTCAACCGCTCAGCCACATCTCCATGTGCTACTAGATAAGCAGTGCTTCAAAATCTAGCATAAAAGGCTAGTTTTTTCCAGAAAATATGCTAGTATCTGACACATTGGCCCTATCGTCTAACGACCTAATTTTCTTAACGGTCCTCCGTTCTAGAAAATGGAAGCACTCAGGGTGGTGCGGTTAGGCGAGCACTTTTAACTGAAGTACGGTCCAATTTTGTTCATATGTTTTTCACGGCCCTATCGTCTAACGGTTAGGACAGCGCCCTTTCACGGCGTAAATCGGGGTTCGATTCCCCGTGGGGTCATGGGAGCAAAAACCGCATTCGTGCGGTTTTTGCATTCCATGACCCCAAGTAAGCAAACTGCTTTGCTTACGTCGGGGAATCGAAAGGGATTTCGCTATCGAGCGACCAATTTTTCTTACTGAATTCATATTCAGCTTAGAAAAATGGAAGTACTCATGGTGGTGTCAGCGAGATCGAAATCCACCTGCGGCGGTAGCCGAGATCTCCCCGTGGGGTCACAAAGCGAAATTCAAAGTGCGAAGCAATTTGCGCTTTGTGAAGCCGGAGCCATGTTTCGCAGAGAGCGAAACGGCGAGGCAGGGTCGTGAGCACTTAGCAGATCGCGGAGCGCAGCGAGCAGATATGCTTAGTGACTCCTGACCTCAGATATATGGAACACCACTCCGCAGCAAGCTTGAGGCGAATTTAACCCAGAGTGAGGTTAGCCTCCGATTTCCCCATTGTATCACATGTGTAAAAATTACCCACATACAATGTTTACTTTTTTTACATATTTGCTATACTCACCATATGAGCACAAAATACGCATCGTTTATCAAAGCGCTTCGAATAGAACGAGGGCTTTCGCAATCATTTATTGCTGAAAAGCTCGGGCTCTCCCGCCCTTCATATGTAGGAATAGAGACGGGCAAGCGCGAAATCACCATGAGCGAATTCGAAAAACTCTCAAAACTTTTTGGGGTTTCATTTGACGAACTCGAAGGAGGTAAGCTTCCTGACTACACAAAATATAAACAGATGATCCTTGCGTTCTTGCGTATCAACAAGAATGTAACGAAGACAAAGCTTGCCAAGCTACTTTATTTTGCAGATTTTGTATGGTTTTACAAACATCTTGAAAGTATGAGTGGGATGCAATATCGTAAGATTCAATACGGACCTGTCGCCGATGCATACTTCCGGCTAATCGATGAAATGTTTGATGCGGGAGAGATATCTATAGAGCAAACCGAGTCGGGGGCGATGCTTGTCAAAGTAACGCGTGGCGGAGCGAAAGAAGAATTGTCACGTATCTCAAAAGATGAGTTGCAGCTTATGAAACGTATCAACGAGAAATGGGAAGGAAAACGGACAGAAGAGATCGTAAAATTT
This sequence comes from bacterium, assembly GCA_043743715.1. Classification (GTDB taxonomy): domain Bacteria; phylum Patescibacteriota; class Minisyncoccia; order Phycocordibacterales; family UBA6899; genus MHLP01. The sequence goes on along the minus strand of JAYTWK010000013.1, from coordinate 1,370 downwards.
ACGCACCAGCAGCTACCTTTTCTTTTTGCCGAAGATAATGATATCGTCTCATACGACATATTTGGACAGCAAGATCCGGACGAGGTCTATTGATCATGAAGCATAAGGTCATATTCGAACCTTTTACCGAAAGGCATTTCATCAGAAGTTTTAGTAAAAAATACAGGAATGCTTGGGAGCGCACGCAGAGTGGCTTGGAGCTCGAGTTCACTTATATTGACAGGTTGTTTGCATCAAATATCGCGGAAACGATCTCTGTTTCATCAGATAATGACCTGAAGATCTGTAAGACAGAATTTAAGATCGTCGGAACAGATCAATCGCGCCATGCTTCTGGAAATAGATGCATTATTGCAGTCTGCGAAAGTACAAACAGTGTCCATGTTCTCCTTGTCTACTGCAAGAGTGACTTGGGACATAATGAGACAGCGAAGTGGAAATCGCTGGTCAAAGATAACTATCCGCAGTATACGGGTCTAATATGATTTTGATCACAAGATCCTGTAACTAGTACGAAGTAGCGTGCTATACTTCCCCCATGGAAACTAAAACCTACAAAGGCGGATGCCATTGCGGCAACGTGCGATTCGAGGTCAATATGAAAATTGATGGTGCTATTGAGTGCAATTGTTCGCACTGCGCAATACAAGGAGCACTTTTGGCTTTTGTACCTGCGGGCGAGTTCAAACTCCTCACTGGTGAAGAGGCGCTAAAGGAGTATCGTTTCAACAAGAAAGTCATTGCCCATCTCTTTTGTGAGAATTGCGGTATCGAGCCTATTGGCCGCGGCAAAGGCCCGGATGGCAGCGAGATGGTCGCGGTCAATATCAGGTGTATCGACGACATCGACCTCACTACGCTCACACGTATCCCCTACGACGGCAAAAGTAGGTAACATATGCGGGTAGGTCTTCGCGAAAAGAACGCTTACGAGCGACACTCAAGGCACCAAACCCATCAGGACAACAAACACCGCGAGTTGTATTTTGTGATAGAGAATATTGATAACGATTATCTGGAGGTAAAGAAGATACTTTCTGAGTACAAGAACATCTGCTTTGATTTTTGCGCATCATGCCTATATCGTTCACTCCCAAACCTTAGAGTCTATAACGACATCTTCACCGGAAGATTCCCTGTTGATCAGCGCGTCTCACTCTCCACCCTCAAAGAGCAGCTCATCGCTGACGGCTATACATTCAAAACCAAAGGTCCTAAAAGCGGTCCGCTATGTCTCTCTGACGACTTCAGTGAGCCTTTCTCGGCAAAACGGGCATATAGTACCAAATAGGTCTTTTTGACCCCTCAAACTGATAAAATACGTTGCTATTAAAAGCGCGCTTTCAATTTCAAACGTATGAATAGCAAAC
>JAYTWK010000012.1:0-9368 GCA_043743715.1 bacterium | reverse complement strand
GCCCGGTTAAGGCCTTAATTGCACGTGGGTCGTTGGCAAGTTTGCTGATGTTCATTCATCAATTATCTCATTTTTCTTATTCGGGAGCAAGTCTAATGTATGTATTACACACGCATGAGTCCGAGTGGAGTGTCTTTAATAAGTCCCGCTATCTCCATCTTCATCAACAGAATGTTCGCTGTGCTTGCCGAAAGACCGAGTGAAACGGTGAGTGTTTCGCGTTCCATAGGCTGCGCGAGGAGTGTGTACACCGCGCGCTCCTCCTCCGAGAAGCCCGACATGTCGATATCTGCTTCCGCTTCGCTCTTGTCTCTATCAATATTGAATCCAAGTGCCAGGAGGATATCTTCGCTTGTGCGTATCGGCGTAGCGCCGAGTGTAATGAGCATATTCGGACCTTTTGAGACTTCTGAGAAGATGCTGCCGGGCACTGCGTACACGTCGCGATTGTAGTCTGTGGCAAGTCGTGAAGTGACAAGTGTTCCTGATCGCTCGCGCGCTTCTATCACTAGTACCGCTTTTGAAAGTCCTGCCATGATGCGGTTGCGCCGCACAAAGCTCCATTTGGTAGCAGCAAAGTCCGGGTCGTACTCAGACAGCAGTGCGCCGCCGGCCTCGATGATTCTTTTTGCGAGTCCGACATTCGTGCGCGGATAGAGCACCTCATCCATGAGCCCTGAGCCGGGGACGGCAATAGTGCGGAGTCCCGCCCGCAGTGCCGCATTGTGTGCTATTGCATCGATACCAAGCGCAAGACCTGAGACGATTGTGATGGGATATCCGCGTAACCCCGCGATGAGTGTCTCACACGCTTCTTTGCCGTACGATGTGTACGCACGCGTGCCTACCACCGTCAGCATCAACTCATCTTTTACGGGAGTGACGCCACGACAATACAGCTTTTCTGGGGGCTGGGGGATTTCCATCAGCTGAGCGGGAATAGGGATGTTGCGGATGTCTTCCATCAAGCTACATTAATATAGAGTGCTGAAAAGGCAAGGAAAGCCGATAAGCGAGGAAATTTTGCTTTTGTCTTTATGAAATGTTTAGATTATGAAGTCGCGCAATTGGCGCGATTTGTTCTTTCACATCAACGTTCAATCAGAGAGGTTTAAAATGTAGCATTCCCTTTTGGCTCTTACCCTTGGTCTAACTCTCGCTCAGTCCGCGAGCGCAGTCACGGTATATTACCAGCCCACGCCGTATCCGCTTTGGAAGTATGGGAGTACACCGCAAAATCCGCTACCCATGCCACAGGATCTCAGTATCGTGCACATCCATGATGGCTGGATGAACAGCAGCTATACATCGCTCAAGCCATTCCAACGCACCGACACGCTCAGGATCGGTGGCTGGAGTGACTCGTACACCGGGTACATCAACTTCGATCTGACCGGTCTTCCATCAAACGTCAATGCAGCGATGCTCTGGCTGATGCCCTACACCACTGGTGGTACGCCAACCGGCATCGATTTCTGGTATCCCGAGCTCGACACTCCGCACTTTCCACTAAACGGGGGTATATGGAATACCTCCATGACATGGGACACTCAACCACCAATCGTGTACCCGCAAGACTACTATGGATGGAAGGCTGCTCCGGTTGCTGGAACATGGTGGGGAGCGAACATTCTTACTCCCTACAACGCATGGAAAAGTGGAATGACGAACCGCTTGACCGGATTCCGTCTCGAGTCGTGGCTCAAGAACAACAACTTCGACAATTTCTGGAGTTCGCGTTACACCGCGAATGATGGACTGCGTCCGTTGCTTGCGTTCGACATCACGCCGTCTATCCAACTCAAGATGCCACTTCCGGGCGGGTACTCGTGGCTACTGACAACTGAGATTGGCGGGTATGACTGTCGTGGAAAGATGTATAGCTCAAATGGAACACTCATTTGGCCTGATTCAGCACACCAAGGTCTCAATTACTTTTCAATCGATCTTTCGCCGACTGACTCTGGTTATCCGACGAATATTCCCATATTGGCGGCAGCAGGAGGAAAAGTTATCCAAATTGGAACAGATCAAAATGCTCAAAACGGCTACTTTATCGTTATTGATCATGATGGTGATGGGAATGCAAACACTGGAATTCAGACTCGCTATCTTCATCTCAACGATGTTCCAAGAAAAAAACCTGTTCCGCCAGCGACACAGGGCGTAGCTCTTATTGCAGCTGTAAATGGAGTCGGTGGAGATACAGTTGCGCAAGGTGACCAGATCGGTGTCATGGGCAACAGTGGTGCAAGTGACGGCACGCACCTTCATTTTGGGGTACGCTACGCCGACAGTGGAGTATCAACTCTCCCAGAACTGGCAAAAGTTGTAATGGAAGGTAAGATACTGAAAAGCTATCAAACCGAATGTTCGGTCGACACGAACGGTGTGCCACTGACGTGGATTCGGCGTTATCCGTCGACGCTCAGCCCGACAGGTAATTGATTTTTTGTTTGAAATATATCTGGACCATGCACGCATTGTGTGTGGTTCTTTTTTGTGCTATTTTTAGGCACATGAAACTCACAAAAATCCATATTTATCTCACACTCGGATTTATTCTATTGGCGAGCTTTTTGCTTATATCTTTCCGAAAAACACCGACAGAAATTGCACAAGTGCCGATTACCTCTACAAGCACAGACTCTTCGCAGTCACCTGCTCCAGCAACTACGACGCAACCACAAGAAGCTTGGAGTACATATACGAATGAGGTATATAATTACACATTGCAGTATCCAAGCAATGCAGTAATTCAACCAATGTATGAAGAAGAAAGATTGCCGGTTGAGCAGAGTGCAAATGTTTACATCGGCACACTAGGGATCAATATTAGTGAGTTTAAGTTCAATGATGCAAGATATCCCGAAACCTCACTCGACCTTAAGTCTTTTGCAGAAGCATTGCGCAAGAAAGAAGACATTTACAACCCCACTGTCCCCAAAAAGAAAGTAAGTGAGCTGGAAGAGATAACGTTTGCAGGTTATAAAGCATATACCATCACAGTTTCCGCCAAGGGAAACATCAACGACGGTGCATCATCCCGTGTCATCTATTTTGACGGAAAAAACAATAGGTTTGTCATAACCTACTCACTCAATGGTGATCTGTCCAAGCGCGTCATCGATACTTTTCGGTTTACAAGATAGACGCTACCGCTTTTTAGAATTTAAGGCCGTCCGTTATTCTGAAGAATTCCATGTTCTAATTCTTTGGGTGGGATTGCGCATTCCCAATTTTCCAATCTCAACAAACACCGTCTTCCCAGGACGGTAACGAGACAAAGGGTGAGAAGAACACTTGTTTTCTGTTGTTCATATTTTCAAGAATACAGAAGATTCATTATAAAAACAATCAAACTAAGAGTAGGAAGTATTGTACGAGTTTTTGATATATTTTGCCCCAAAACGAGTCGTTTGTTATGATGGACCGATATGTTAGATATCAAATTCATCCGGGAGAACCCCGATCTCATCAAGGCGGCGGCAAAAAAGAAAAAGATAGATTTTGACGTGGACGCACTGCTCAAAGTTGAGGGAGTGCGCTCGGCACTGCTTGTAGAGGTGGAGTCAATGCGCTCTGAGCAGAATGCATTCACCGACAAGATTGCGCGTGCCACTGACCAAAGCGAGCGACAGGGAATGATAGACCAGATGAAGGTATTCAAGGACAAGCTTGCCGAAAAGGAAAACGGGCTGAAAGTCGTGATAGAAGAATGGCGCTCTCACATGGTGCAGGTGCCGAACGTCCCCGATGTCACGGTACCCGATGGCGAGAGCGATGCCGATAACAAAGAAGTAAAGCGTTGGGGTGAGCCAACAAAGTTTTCGTTTGAAGCGAAGAGTCATGTTGATCTGATGCTTGCTCATGATATGGCGGACTTCGAGCGCGGCACTAAGGTCGCCGGCTTCCGCGGATATTTCTTGAAAGGTGACGGAGTACTACTTACCAACGCAATCTGGCAGCTCGCACTCAAGCACTGGTGCGAAAAGCAATTTATGCCGATGCTTGTGCCCTCACTTGTGCGTCGCGAGACCTTCATGGGCACGGGATATTTGCCGCAAGGTGAAGAAGATCTCTACAAGACCCAAGACGGTGACTTCCTCGCCGGCACCGGTGAAGTAGCGACGATGGGTTACTACATGGACGAAGTCATTAACTTCCCTCAGAGTGAGCAAGGTGCAGCCTTTGGCGCTATTAAGTTTCTCGCGTTCTCTCCTTGCTTCCGCCGTGAGGCGGGTGCGCACGGCAAAGATACACGCGGCCTCATTCGCGTGCATGAATTCTTCAAGTGGGAGCAGGTCGTTCTGTGTGAAGCCAATCATGAGACTTCGGTTGCTCTGCATGAAGCTATCAACCGAAATACCGAAGAGTTCATAGAGCTCCTCAATATTCCATATCACACCGTAGTTAATTGTGGTGGCGATCTTGGACTTGGACAGGTGAAAAAATACGACATCGAACTGTGGGTGCCGGGCGAACAGACATATCGCGAGATTAGCTCTGCATCATACTTTCACGATTTTCAGACACGAAGACTCAACACCCGTTATCGTGACGCAGCAGGCAAGATGCGATTCGCCCACTCACTCAACTGCACCGCCATCCCGACTCCGCGCATCCTCGTTTCGATTATCGAGAATTATCAGCAAGAAAATGGCACGATCAAGGTCCCCGATGCACTTCTTCCGTATATGATGGGTAAGACGGTCATCGGCTAGGAGGTCCGTACGGCTACATATGGCTGCGCAACTACGACACAAGAAACTGAAGTCACAAGAGACGCGGCTGCGCCAAGTTGATAAGATATTTCTTCACATCGCTGAAGTGATACTCGTGGTGACTGCGATCATTATCATGCTCGTTTGGGTCTCAGAACGCCCGTCCATCTTTATTACCGCCATCAATATCCAAGGAGCGCATGCGGTTGATACAAAAAGTATTTATGACGCTGCGGACGGCGAGCTCGGGGGGAAATTATTGTTCGCTATCAAGCGCAACAATATGTACCTGTACCCAAAGCGATCAGTCGAGTCAGATATTAAAGCAATCTCCGAGCGTATTGCCTATGCACATGTCTCGTTCCCCGACCGTCACACACTGCTTGTGACCGTCGTCGAGTACACCCCGACCTTCCTTTACTGCAGGAAGTCTGAAGATCATCGCGTCGACGCCTCAAGTAGCGAGAAAATAGTCCCGAGTAATTGCTATTTTGCAGACGAGAAGGGGTATGTGTTCGCAGAGGCGCCGGAGTACATCGGATATCCGTTCGTTGCTATCATCGCTTCGTCTTCAGTCGAAGGAATGCCGCTTCAGTCGCCGTTAGGAACGGTGCCTGTCGGGGAGGGAGAGTATAAAACCATTCGTACCTTCGTCGACCAGCTCGCACGCGCTGGTTTCACAACTCATGCCATTACACTCCTCGACAAGGACGATATTAAGCTTTCACTCGATGCTCCATGGACTCTGCTTTGGACCACTACCGAGAAACCAGAGCAAAGCATTAGTAATCTACAAGTGCTACTCACTTCGATGAACGGTGACAAGAAAGCGAAGGGAGAGGTGCGGGAAATTGATCTCAGATTCGGCAACAAATTGTTTTATAAGTGATTGAAGTTTCAAGTGACAAGTTGAGAGTTTGGAGCTGAAGAAATTTCTATTCTTTCTTCGCCTAGTAATGAAGAAGACCGAATGTTTTCATTTGGTCGTTGACCGAGCGATGACGAAGCAAGCGTTGAATACCGCGCCACTCTCTCGTGCGATAGGGAAGTCTTCGAGCGCATCCGATACCCCGTCGGTTTGCCACTGGGCCTTCGCTTTCTTGATTTGAAACTCCTGACTTGTCACTTGCTACCTGCTATACTAGTTTTATGAATTTATTGTCCATCACCAAGAACTATTTGGTTTGGCACTATTCGACCGCGTACAACGACATTGTTCATATCTGGTGGAATTATATCTGGTTTGTGAATCATCTGTTTTCGGTCCCGGATGTTATCAAGAGTCTGTTCGCTCCGTTTAAGCGCCTTCAGGAAGAGAAGTCGAGCATCCTCAATCATCCTGAGGAATTTTTCAGTAACCTCCTCGTCAACTTCATCATGCGTGTTGTCGGTTTTTGTTTGCGCACCGTCATTATTTTCATGGCGCTGCTCGGATTCACCGTGGTCGTGATGGGAGGACTGTTGTTCCTCGTACTCTGGAGCATATTGCCGATACTCATAGTAGTGCTTTTTGTTAACGGACTTAAGACACTCATTTTATAATATGTTCGGCTCCGACAACACATTTTGGAGAGACCCGACCTATCGCTTCGCGCGCGGCATCGTTCTCGAGCACAGTTTTCCAAAGAAGTTACGCGGATGGATATCAATAGCCTCTGGTCTCATCGTCATAGTATATCTCTTGGTCGCTGCTGCTCCCTTTGTACAACATAAACTCGCGACCGGCATCGTGGTGCCGACATCGCCGAGTAAAGGAGCGGAGACCAAAACGATCGTGATTCCAAGCGCGGAAATGGTGACCGTACCGACCTCCACAATATTGCCTTCGAACATTCCGTTCTTTGGGGGAGTGGATGTGCCGCTTGATCCGACCGGCGGTATCGGCAGCGGAATCTTTATGATTGCGCTTGCAGTTTGGCTGGTGATGAAAATGTTCTCGTACTACAGTCGCTCATACTACTATTATGTCGAAGGTCTTCTCGAGCGCGGCACTACCGGTTCCTCGACTCCTTATTCAACTCCGAATTACGAAGTGTGTGATATTTACTATGACACCAAGCACGGCGATCTCCTGCGGAGCTATCTTGAGTCACCCTATGGCAGGAAGATCACCCGCCGCGCCGGTCTTGCGGACGAAACGATGAATAAGTACCTAGTGGAACGCAAAACGGTAATCAATTTCAGCGAACTCGAGAGCGAGCTACGCAAGGTATTCACCCTCCGCGATCTTACCGACTGTATTGTCGAGAAGGACCCGGATTTTTATCAGTTCATCTTCGAACTCGGTGTGAGGAAGCGCGAACTTGTCGGCCCTGCGGAGTGGGTTGAGCGCTCTCTCAAGAAGAAGAAACAGAAGGAGCGCTTCTGGGGCAAGGTGTCACTTGGACAATCGAAATCGTTCGGTTCCGAGTTTGCTTATGGAGCGGCGTATTTCCTTGGTAAATATGGAGTGGATCTTTCGGCAAAGGCCATCTCCGGCGGATCGAGCTTTCGCTTCGTGTATGGGCAAGCGGAGATCAAGCAGCTTGAGATAGTACTGTCACGAGAAAAAGAAGCCAATGCGATTTTGGTAGGTGAAGAAGGCTCAGGCAAGATGGATGTCATCCTCGACTTCGCCAGGGATATTACAAACGGTTACGCAAATCCGTCGCTCGCGCACAAACGCGTCATGTCTTTCGACGCCAAGTCGTTCATTGCCGGCATGTCGGGGAAGCAGTCACTCGAGACCTCTCTTATCAAATTGATGAATGACGCGGTGAAAGCCGGCAACATTATCTTAGTCATTGAAGACCTTCCCGGATTCATCCAGAGTGCGATGTCGCTTGATGTTGACGCGATGAGCATTATCGATCCGTACCTTTCAGGTAACATGCTCCAAGTCATCGCTACCGCAGACAACAGCCGTTTCCATCAGTACATAGAACCCAACAACGCAATCATGTCGCGCTTTGAGAAGGTGATGCTGACCGAGCCCGAGGAAGAGTCACTCCTGCGTATCCTCGAAGAGGTGGCGGAAGCAAATGAGCGCCGAAATCCTATCTTCTATACCTACCCGGCAATAGTGGAAATCATTAAAGGTGCCGAGCGTTATTTCTCGGACGGCATCATGCCGGACAAAGCTATTGATATCTTGGTCGAGCTGACTCCGACCATGCTCGCGAAGGGCGGCCACCTGGTGAAGAAACTTGACGTGCTCGACTTCATCCGCGTGAAGACCAAAATTCCGGTCGGGAACATCACTGAGGAGGAACGTCAGCGACTGATGAACCTCGAGACCACCATGAAGAAGCAAGTAGTGGGGCAAGAGCAGGCGGTCGAAGTACTTGCGAACGCGATGCGACGTGCGCGTGCAGGTGTACGCAGTATGGATAGGCCAATCGGAAACTTCCTATTTCTCGGGCCTACCGGTGTCGGCAAGACTGAGACCGCGAAAGCGCTTGCGACCGTATACTTTGGCGATGAGGGAGCAATGGGGCGACTCGACATGACCGAGTACCAAGGCGACGACGGACTCGCGCGCATGCTTGGCGGGATGGACGGCACGCCTGGGGCACTTCCCGTCATGCTTAAAGAGCAGCCGTACGGAGTTATACTTCTCGACGAGTTTGAAAAGACCAACCCGAAAGTGCTCGACATCTTCATGCAGGTGTTTGACGAAGGTATCTTCCATGACGCGATGGGGCGCAAGGTGAATGCGCGCAACACAATCTTTGTCGCGACATCGAATGCCGGAGCGCCGCTCATTCGTCAGGCAATGAAAGAAGGGAAGGACCTCGAGTCGGTGAAGAAGCAGATTATTGACGAAATCATCGTCCAAGGAAAGCTCAAGCCGGAACTCTTTAATCGTTTCGATGGTATTGTGCTGTTCCATTCGCTCACGGTCAAGGAATATCGCATCATCGCCGAGCTCATGCTCAAGAAACTCCAGAAGCGCCTACGCGAGAAAAGTATCAGTCTCGTCATCAATGACGTCGCTATCGCCGCACTCCTCGCGCATGGCGTCGACCCTGACATGGGTGCTCGCCCCATGTCACGCGCGGTGCAGGATGTCATCGAGCAAAAAATTGCTGACAAGATCATCCGCGGCGGCATCAATCCCGGAGCATCGATTGAATTTACCTTAGAGGATTTCCCGGAACTCAAAGGCGTATCAGATCATGAACTTGCAACCAGTCCGGTCGACAAACGCGCACCTGATCAAGTCACGTTCAACTCTATTCATATCCCTCTACCTCTTACCGAGAGTGTGGCCGTAGTACCCCCGCCGGCTACGCAAGTTGCTGTTCCTCCTGCGCCTATCGCTACGATAGCTGCGGCACAGGTGCCCTCCCAGTCGCAAGTTGTAGTGATGCCGCCACTCCTGGCTACTCCCGAGAACATAGTAGTGCCTATAGTCGAAGGAGTACCTCCGCCGTCTCAGCTAACCCAGCCTTTTGCTTCAGCACCGCAGGTAGTGCCTCCGCCCGCACCCCCGCTTGGGCATGTATAAAAATTAGAAAAAAAGACTGTCGGCTCGTATTGAGGCATAATATACAAAAATCGAGTCTTAATTTGACCCTCCCACCTTGTGGTTAAGCCGTAGAACTGATAGAAATTAACTACCATGGTTAAAAAACGGCAAAATATGCCCATATTGCGAGAGTC
>JAYTWK010000011.1:0-15500 GCA_043743715.1 bacterium | reverse complement strand
TGAGCCCGGTTAAGGCCTTAATTGCACGTGGGTCGTTGGCAAGTTTGCTGATGTTCATTCATCAATTATCTCATTTTTCTTATTCGGGAGCAAGTCTATCGTACAATTTTTGGGGGAAGCCATAAAAGTCATGGATGGTCTTCGGGAATTCATTGGTGTGAACGAATGTCCCTTCGGTCAGCCAATGTGCCGAAATCACGAGTATTGCCTTGGGTCTTGGAAGGGAAGCACCAAGCGACTCCCACCCCCGTGTGAAGGCATTGTCCTCAATCCCGTTCATTGGCGACCCGTGTCCGACAAATAACGCAGGCATCATATCCGTGCTCTCGACATCTTTGTGAGTTTTCAAAAGGGTGCGTACGGTCATGTCTAATTCTCGCCTTTTTCACATTACGACGTCAATCAGATACCAGGGGGGTGGATAACTCCCACTTGCACCCTCATATGCGGTATATAATGAAAGTGCTGGTTCGCACATTACGCGCTGCGTGTTTCTCCTAAACAAAATGAAGAGATAGTGAGGCAAACAGGACGTAGTGTGTGAAATCCATCCCAATGGTTTCTCCCGCACTACGACAAAAACAGATAGTGATCCCATACTTGACGATGTATGCATGACGGAAAAAACGGCATGAGCGCAAAGTGAAGTTCATCTTTCGTATCGACACACGTTGAACCATCCTTGTAACTACAGTCACAAGAGAGAAGGACGATGAAGAAAATACTTAATGGGATTCGTAAATCTAGGGTTCGGTGAAAAAAGTTTGAGAGCAAAAGAGGCGATGCAAAAACATCGTTTTCTAAAAGAAAAAATCTGTAGACTTTTCAATGAGAAATGCATGCTCATCGAAGGATGACACTGAACAAATAGAAATGCCGCGTTTTGCAAAACGCGGCATTTCTATTTGTAAAAAAGCGCGCGCACTAAGGGGTGCGCGCACTGCGTTTCAAGCGGCTCAGGAGAACAGTACCACTATCGGCACCGACACCATGAGCACCCACAAGAGCACATTGATCTTCAGCAGTATGCCGGGCGGGAGCTTGAACTGTTTGTTGATATTCGCCAGCAGAAAGAAGAACAGCGCGGCCCATCCGGAAGCATTCACCACCTTGCTCAAGATGAACAGGTGCATGAACAAGAGCAGTACTGCGATCAGTCGAATGGCAAGTACGATCAGTATCTGGTCGCGCCATGTCTCGATGTGCAGAGCGGTCGCGGGGCTTCTCCATTTACGTTTAAGATATGCTGCGCCGAACCAGACGGCTGTCATGGTTGCGATTAGCCAAAATGACGATTGGAACATGGTTCCTCCTTGTGTATGACAGACCTCAAACTAGCAACTACAACGATGAAGTCAAGTATTTCTCCTGTGGAATGGAAGTGTGCAGAAATCTCTGCAGAATCACCACCGTTGTAACAGTGACAACCCTGATAAAGATGGCGAGGAGGAATAAACACACTCAACTCGCCACATACTGCTTAGCCACGATTACGCACGGGCTTATCCTTTTCAGGAGCGGGCAGTTTATGCATATCTACCAGAAAGCATTGATGAGGGTTTCGGTCTTTTATGCCTCTCATCGGGCCTGTTCGTCAGTAACGAACAAACTCTTCCCTATTTATTTATTACACGCTGTCAGACTAGGGTCAGCGTGGCGAGTCGATGCACACCATAATGGTTACGAATATTTCTTCGCAACAGTTCTTTTTAAGAACTGGACAGGAGATTCTACCCTGTCCCATTTCTGAGAATCTGCGGAGTTCCCGAGAATTTCTTTACCGACGCTAAGTGACGCATCAGGAGAAAGTCGGACTACCACATGATCCCCAGCAACCGCTGCAACACTCAAGACCTTGTAGAGGTCTTCCACAGATTCCAATTGACGAAGATCATCGCCAAGGAATACTTCAACGCCATACTCATTTGCCTTGTCGGCAAGTTCAAGGATATTATCCCGAATGAGTTGGCTGTTGCCGTGGAATCCATCTTTTGCGATGGAGATGAGCGGTGAAACCGTCCAGCGCTTGACGCCGAGACTCGCGAGGAGCTCTGGCATGCCAAGGAGACGATTCACTTTGCCCGGGTAAAGGATGGAGACTACTCCCAAATATTCTTGGAAGGTCTCAACCTCTTCTCCGAACAATGCGCGGACGGCACGAATGCCGCGAATGGTGTCCTGCCACGCACCCACAACCCCTCTAGAGAGATCATGGATGGCTGAGTCGTGACTATCAACTGACACAGACAAGCTGTCAGTGATGTGCACAAGTTCCTCGGCATGGCGATCGAGATATACCCCGTTCGTAACACAGAGTACTCTCTTTCCGACTCCGTCAGGAGTCGTCGCCATAGTGGCTATGCGCAGCAGCTCTTTTGCAAGAGGCCACGCATCAGGCAGAAGCGGCTCGAACCCCTGAAGGGAAAACGAACTCACCTCTGGCATCGCGAGGGTATCTTCAGTAAATCGAAGATAATCCTCCGAGGTAAGCACGTTTGTGCCTGCCTCTCCTCGCTGCGAAATAATACATCCTGCACAGTGGAGATTGCATCCATTCTGTGCAGGGATTACTGCTGTCACTACTATGCGCTTTTCCATTTGGAACTCCTTTTGGTTAGTGGACAACTCGCTCGTATATATCTGAGCGATGTGTCCACCAACCAAAAGAGTTACTATCAATAATCAAAGAACTATCTCTCAAAGCACTCGATTACTCCAAGTGCTTAATCAAGAGGGGAAGAACTGCTTCCCCAAAAACTTCAATATCTGCGGTTTTATTGACAGGGTAGTCCGCTAACCCCGGTGGCCTTTGCCACGCTTGCTCGCATCTAGCGCGAAGCTTGCTGCGGGGCAGCTAGAGAAGCTTTCGCTTTCTCAGCTGCTATACGCAGTGCCTCGGCCTTTTGCGAACGTCCGGCTGGGGCCTTATTGGCCTTGTCCGGAACTGACGCTATAACTCCCATAATCTCACCTCCTTTCCGCTGTTAGTGGGAGCGACCCGTTGTGATTTAAATTCAATGGACAAACTTACCTATGACCATCGTATCAGATTTGTAGTTGACAATAAAATTTTATATTGTAAATAAATTAAATTAGTATTTAATCCAACTACAATATAGTTAATATGTGTATCAAAAGTGTCCAAAATACTTTACATTTTACGACTATTATGCTAGATTTTATCTATGCATAAGCAAAATTTATTAGTTCTTGGACTGTCAAAAAAGGAAGGTAAAATACTCGTAGCACTTCAAGACGGCTTAGATACCCCGGTGTTGCTTTCCAAAACAACAAAAGTTTCACGACCTGCAATATATGCAATATTGAACAACTTAAAAAAACGCGGACTGGTTGGCTCAACTATTTCAAATGGTAAGAAACATTGGTCACTTACCTCGGAGCGAGATATCGAGGAAATACTTTATTCAGCAAAACGAACCTTGCTTAAAATTCCTGAAGGAAGGGAAGAGATCCATGGACGCATAGACTCTGCGGTAATAGTGCATCGTGGCGAGCGCGCAATCAAAAAACTAATGGCATATATCTTACTACAACATCACAATGAAAAATTACACGGCCTACAGGGTAATGTTTCATCTGTCGGCTGGGACAAAATGTTTAAAGCAGAAGAAACAAATCATTTTAATGCAGCGATCAAGAAAAACGGCGTCATTGTTGAAGCAATACTTCCGCAAAATTGGCTTGAGCTGCAAATAAAAGAACTTGGGGTCGTCTGGGCACAAGGTTTTGAAGGTAGAACCACACAAGTCAACACCATCGATACAAAATATTTTGCCCATGGCGGACAAATGTTTGTTTTCAAAAATTCACTTTATCTCTTGGCACTCAATGAAGAAATCGTGATTGAGATCAAGAACTCCGAAATACAAAAAATGATCCTTGCGCTCTTTAGCTTTATTCAAGAAAACTCTCGTACGATCGACGCAAATGCCATATTACGTAAACTTATGACCCAACAAAACATTTCTTTGTAAAAATTTTCCCAAAGTAATACCATCTCCATTTAACTGCTCGGCAGGTATCGATAGCTGCGGTATTGTCATGAATATGACATTTCTCCTTATAAGTTATGATGCCAACTTCAGCAAAGCGGATACGCATATTCTGTAAACTGCAGCTTTTCAAATTATTTTTTCCTATATAATAGCAATCATGAGTAAGTATAGACTCCACTTAGGCATCATTATTGGTTTTGTTGTCGGCATATTGGGAAGTTATATGTACAGCGATTATTTTCAGCCGTCACTGCTTGGCATTCCCGCACTACGTGAAGAGACCACAAATTATCGTCTCATCGACCCGCTCTTAGCATGTAACTCTCGTGAAGCTACGACCGGACGTTATAAAGAGCTTGACGATATTCTTAAAAGAGTAGTAGCAGATGCAATAAACAGCAATCAGGCGAGTAATGTCTCCATCTACTTCCACGAATATCCGAGTGGTCGCTGGGTTGGCCTGGACCAGGATCATAGATATAATCCGGCAAGTCTTCTCAAGATTGTTCTCATGATCTCTTATCTGAAAGATGACGAACTCCATCCTGGGTCGCTAGAGAAGAGATATGCCTTCACTCCTGCAATACAGCAACTGGGTAGTGGTATCCCGTTTGATTCAACTACCTCGCTCAAAGTGGGAAAGGAATATTCTTCCCAAGAGCTTATCCGCGCCATGATTATTGATTCGGATAACGGGGCGAAAGATATCCTTCTCGCCAGCGCTAATACTGCCACTCTCGATCAAGTTTATAAAGATCTAAAAATATCAGCACCCGAGGACAACGGTCCTTCATATACTATTTCTCCCAAAGAATACTCGCTGTTCTTCAGAATTCTCTATAACGCGACATATTTGAATCGCGCTAATTCTGAAAAAGCCATGAGTTACCTTACAAAAACCACATATTTAGACGGCTTGGTGGCAGGAGTACCGGCAAGTACTACAGTTGCTCATAAGTTTGGAGAACACGTGAACGCAACCGCTGAGGGGGCGATATCATCGGTAGAGCTACATGATTGCGGTATGGTTTATGGGCCAAATCTCCCATATTTCATCTGCGTTATGACCTCGGGACCCTCAATTTCAAACCTACAATCAACAATTCGGGATATTTCGAAGGCAGTATATCAATCTCTTGAGACGAGCCAATAGCGAGGAAAAAATCTTTAGATAAAGGGTAATTTAGCATAATCCAGGTCTTTTTACGTTCATAATTAGAGTTTTTACCCAGAGTGAGGGTTGATTTGTATGCAAAACATGACAAAACAGGGTCATCACTTTTCCACAGCCTATCCACAGGGCTACAAAGTGCCCTAAATTTGACTTTCCTCAGGCCTTTGAGTAGTATTCGCACTAAGCAATTCCAAATAGATTTTACTTTACGCCGTGGGAGGATCAGGGGTGAGGAATGGCTATAGGGAACCCAGCTTTGTGGGAGCCATTCCACAACACCTTTTAGATTTTCTTAGAAAAATCTAAAAGGTGTACAGCGCCAGTAGGGCGAGCTGTAAAAGTTTAAAGAAAGTAAGCAAAGAAAACGCGAAAACGATATAACACATATTATGACTCGATCACTAAAAAAAGGACCATACGTTTACGAGAGATTACTCAAGAAAATTGAGGGCAAGAAACCTGAGCAAGCTGGCCTTATCAAGACCTGGGCACGAGACTCGCAGATTTCACCTGAAATGCTTGGGCACACCTTTGGCGTGCACAACGGCAAGGATTTCATTGAAGTAAAGGTCACTGAAGATATGATCGGCCATCGTTTGGGCGAGTTTTCGCTTACCCGTAAATTCTACAGACACGGAGGAAAGATGCAGAAGGATCTCGAGCAGAAGCAAAAGCAGTCTGAGATTGACGCGGCAAAGAGTGCGAAGTCAGCTACAGACAGCGCTAAGAAGTAAGAATCATAACATAACACTATGCAAGCTACAGCAAAATTATCCGGATATCGTCAGGCACCACGCAAGGTCAGACTCGTTGCTGGCCTTGTGCGCGGTAAATCAGTCGAGAACGCGATTGTCGAACTCAATCACCGTGCAAAGCGCGCAGCTCCGATATTCGTGAAGCTCATTCAGTCGGCTGTAGCAAATGCAAAAGCACAGGGTATGGATGTGAAGACGCTTATCATCAGCGAACTTCGCGTCGATAAGGGTCCGGTGTTAAAGCGTTCACGTCCTCGCGCTCAGGGTCGCGCTTTTCCGATTCACAAGCACACCAGCCATATCATGATTACACTCGGTGAGAAGGGTGCAGAGAAAGTGGTCAAGTCGAAGGCAGATAAAACCGATAACGCTACAGGTGAGAAGGCGGAAAAGGTAGTTGCTGAGAAAGTCACAAAGCCCACTGTCAATAAAACCGTAACGAAGGCCAAGAAATAAAAAAGAAATAATTATTTTCAAACGTAAATCTATCTTATGTCACATCATGTTCATCCGTACGCGCATCGACTAGGCACTCTCCGTGATTGGAAGAGTCGCTGGTTTGCCGACAACGGTCAGTATCAAGAGTACTTGAAGGGCGACACGCTTCTTCGCGGGTATCTTGAAAAGAGACTGCGCGGCATGCATGTTGCCGACGTAGAGATGGAACGCAACGATAAGATGTGGAAGGTGGTCGTGAAGAGCGCCCGCCCGGGACTCATCATTGGTCGCTCCGGAGAGGGTGCGGTCAAACTCAAGAATGACGTCATGTCGAGACTCGCTCGCTGGAAAATTAAGACCCCAAAAGAATTTCGTATTGAAGTAGAAGAGGTCCGCAACCCTGAATCGAATGCTCCTATCGTAGGGCAGATGGTCGCCGAAGGACTCGAGAAGCGCATGCCCTTCAAGCGTGTGATGAAGCAGCTCCTCGAGAAGGTGATGGCCAACCGCGATGTAAAGGGTGCGCGCATCGAGGTCTCCGGACGCCTTGGCGGTGCGGATATGTCACGCAAGGAACACGTGAAGGCCGGCAACATTCCTCTACAGACTATTCGTGCTGATGTCGATTTCGCACGCGAGAAGGCATATCTTCCGTATGGTGTCATCGGTATCCAGGTATGGATCTATAAGGGAGAAGTGTTCGCAGAGAAAGCAAAAACAAAGGATGTTACTCGCCCAGCAGCGCCGCATGCAGCTCGCGCATAATTCTGAAATAGGCTTATGTTATTCCCAAAGAAAGTAAAACATCGCAAGTGGCAGTCTGACCGCTGGAACGTGAAAAAGAAGCGTATTGAATCTCGCGGCACTACCCTCGCATACGGCTCGTATGGCCTCAAAGCTGAGACCGCTGACCGAATCACCTCGAACCAGATAGAAGCAGCGCGCCGAGTTCTCTCGCGTAATGTCGGCAAGACCGGCCGCGTATGGATTCGGGTTTTCCCGGACAGACCGTTCACTCGTAAGGGAGCGGAAGTTCCAATGGGTAAAGGTAAGGGAGATCCCGCAGGCTATGTCGCCGAAGTACTCCCCGGACGCATCATCTTTGAGATAGACGGGTGCACTGCTGCGGTGGCCAAAGAAGCTATCAGGAAGGCAGGGTCCAAGGTTTCAGTACGCAGCCGGCTCGTCTCGCGTGATGCATAATGTCTATTCAGAATACAGATATGAAAAACAACGAAATAAAAAAACTTTCCGATAAAGAACTTCTCAAGATGCTTGATGAGAAGCGTAAGGCAGTCCGCCAATTTCGCTTCAATGTCACCGGCAGCAAGGTCAAGAACTTGAAGGAGGGCGGTAGCATCAAAAAAGATGTTGCGCGCATATTAACCGAAATTACGCTGCGTGACGCAAACTAACCCACTCACCATGAATAAGACAGAACAAAAAACAGAGGTTGTGGCAACAAAGAAGCAGTCATTCATCGGCATCGTAGTGTCGGATAAGATGGATAAGACGCGCGTCGTCCTTGTGACTCGCTTTGAGCAGCATCCCAAGTACAAGAAGTACATCAAGCGACACAATCGTTACAAGGTGCACGATGCAAAGAATGAATTTCATGTCGGCGACCGTGTTCGCATTGAAGCATGCGCACCCCTTTCAAAGCACAAAGCATTCACCGCACTCGAGAAGCTTGGTACAGAGGACGTTACTCAATACCT
Organism: bacterium; assembly: GCA_043743715.1. GTDB lineage: Bacteria > Patescibacteriota > Minisyncoccia > Phycocordibacterales > UBA6899 > MHLP01. The sequence goes on along the minus strand of JAYTWK010000011.1, from coordinate 7,399 downwards.
CCGCACGCGAGGAATGGAATAATGCCGAAGTAATTCTGAAGTAATACTTAGCAAAACTTATATGATTCAACCACGCACAATAGTAAAGATTGCAGATAACTCCGGAGGAAAAGTCGGACGTATCTTCAAGGTAATCGGCGGATCGAAGAAGCGCTATGCCACCCTCGGTGACATCGTCGTACTTTCGGTTCAGGTCGCGGAACCCCGTAAGGGAGTGAAGAAGGGTGATGTCTGCCGCGCTATCCTTGTCCGCCAGGCGCAAGCATTCCGCCGCAAAGACGGCTCGTACATTCGCTTTGATGAGAATGCGGTTGTGCTTATAGATGCCAAGAATGAGCCCCGGGCTGGTCGCGTATTCGGTCCTATCCCTCGCGAAATAGCAGAGAAGGGTTATCAGAAGATTATCTCGCTCGCACCTGAAGTCGTCTAATCACAATACCTATGCATATAAAAAAAGGAGACAATGTCATCATGCTCTCGGGAGACGATAAGGGAAAGAAGGGGAAAGTTGCTCATGTCATGCCAAAGAACGGCACTGCGGTTGTTGAAGGTATGAACATGAAAAAGAAGCACCAGAAGCCCCGTCAGGAAGGCAAGAAAGGCCAGACCATCGAAGTCTCGCTGCCGGTGCGTGTGTCTAAGCTCAAGCTGGTTAAGTAATCATCAGAACGATAACAGAAATTTTATGAACGTCCCAACTATTAAAGAAAAATTGAAGCTCGCATATCCGAAGCTGAAAGAGAAGTACGGATACAAGAACGTAATGCAGGCACCCAAGATCGAGAAGATTTTAATCTCGGTCGGAACCGGTAAGATGTCGAGAGCGGACAAGAAGCGCCAAGACTTTGTCGTATCACGCCTCGCAATCATCACCGGACAGAAGCCTTCTGCCCGCCCGGCGAAGAAATCCATCGCCTCGTTCAAGCTGCGCGAAGGAGAAATCATCGGACAGCTCGTCACACTTCGCGGTGCACGTATGCAGGGATTCCTCGATAAGTTCATCAATATCGCGATTCCTCGCACGAAGGATTTCCGCGGTTTTTCTTCAAGGTCAATCGATGCGATGGGTAATTACTCTATTGGTATCAAAGAGCACACCATCTTCCCTGAGACCGCAGATGAAGATCTCAAGGACGTGTTTCCTATGGCGGTCACCATCGTGCTTTCTACCAATAAGAAAGAAGAGTCAAAAGACCTCCTTGAAATGCTCGGATTCCCGTTCAGAGATACTGCTGACGAAAATAAGAAGAAGCGCGAACGTGCACGTGGTGGTAAAGGAGGAAAGGGCAAATAGTCCAAATAGTCCAACTATCAAAATTTCGAGTTGTGGCTTTTTTTGCTATAGCTTAAAATTTGACGAAATAGAATAAATGATGTAGTCTAAAAAATAGATACTGCTCATCAACATACTTAAAGAGGACATCATGGAAGTAATTCCTGACCATACGCCCTCTCAAGAGGGCAGGCGAGACGCGAGTGATAGGCGCAAGACAATTCGTAAAAGCGAACGACGAGAAGAGCGCATCGAACGTCGACACGAGTTCAAGAAACGCAAGGCGGTCGCACTCTTACACCAAGGCCGCATGACGAGGGCTGCGAATGCGGTCAAGACGACCAAGCTGGTCGAACCGGCATGGCTCATCTTCACTGCAGTACTGTCGGCCATGGCGAGTCATGCCAGCATGGGTGAGGCCGGGCCGGGGTTCATTGTCGCCCTATTTTTCCATGAAATGGGGCATTACCTACGGACAAAAAAGGAAGGATATCGTCCACATTTGTTCTGGTTCGTGCCACTCCTTGGGGCGGTGATGAGTTTGCCGAGTATGCGAGAGCGCATTCATGTGGCACGTATTGCGTTCGCGGGCCCGCTTGCCGGACTTGTATTCACTATTGTGATGATCGTTGTTTGGTTCTCACTTCTATTCGTCAGTCTGCCTCCAGGGCTGAAAGGTCTCGACAAGCAAATCTTTCTGACGGCACTCGCGTCACTCTTCCTCAACTTGTTCAATCTTATCCCGATAGACCCGCTTGACGGTGGTCGCATCGTATCGGCGATGAGTGGAAGGTGGCCTGAGAGGATGCGCGTGCTCGGAGTTGCACTCCTACTCGCGGTGACGGCACTTACCCCAAGTGCAACGATGATTGTGGTGTGGATACTGGTCATCGGCAGTTGGTCATTCCGCAGCAGGCGCAAAACAGACGAGGTCCTCCCTCTTGGTCGATTCACGAAGCTCTTCGACAAGGCATTCGACAATATCGGGTACGGACTCCGGGCTGCGGGGGAGAAAGCGGTAAGCCGACTCCCTTCAAAATATCAGTCCTTTCGATTCTGGAGATGGTTCATTTCCTTCGTCATGATTGTGCTGGTGTTCGTGTTCTTGCTTCGGGCGACGTATATTTCCGTGGTCGCACTAGATCATTCTGGCACATGGACACTACTCCGTGGCATATGGATGCTTTTTTGGGAAAAGAAGTTTTCCATCCTCGGAGAGCTCATATTTACCGGCTTCGGAGTGTACTTCGTCGATGTCTACCACAAGCAGTGGAAGTACCCGCACGTGTACCATCCGGTGCATGAGCAGCGAGGTAAACGTGTCTCCTTGGAAGACGCTGCAAAAATGACCAGGGCTTACCCCCTGCTCGTCGGTGCATTCGTCCTTGTTGGTGGAGCTTTGTATGTGCTCTATTACTTCTTTGGGCCGACTGCCATCAGTTGGTCCTAAATGGGGTACTAGGCCGTCCTTCGGGACGGCCTTTCTTTTTCTTTCTCTTTTAGAAAACACTAGTTTTACACAGTTTATCCCCAATATGAGTAAAAATGAGGTTTTTGGGAGATATCCATAAGTTAGCCATACGGATTCCTCTAAATATCCAAATATTCAGTCATTATTTGACATTCAGCACCCCAGTTGCTAGTATATCCCCATCGTTCTCTTCAATCCGCCACTCTCCTTTTTTGGCTCTTCCTTTCTGTTTTTTTTGGGACTGTACCCCAAAGAATCAAGGGAAGGGAAAAAGAAGAAAATTGGCGAGATATTGAGAGAAACGAGCGGCATTATCATAGCCGTCTAGATATCTTATGGCAAAAAAATCAACAATAGCAAGACAACTCAATCCAAAGTTTCCAACCCGCGCAGTGAATCGCTGCTTCAAGTGTGGCCGCAGACGCGGTTACATGCGAGACTTCGATCTTTGCCGCATCTGTTTCCGTGAATTAGCAAACGAAGGGAAGATCCCGGGTATCACAAAATCATCATGGTAATCAACGATCCAATCGGCGACATGCTCATGCGCATCAGAAATGCCGGAGCAGCGAGCAAGGAAAGCACACTTGTGCCGTTTTCTGACCTCAAATTCCGCGTCGCGAATGTGCTCATGAAGGGTGGTTATGTAACTTATGTATCGAAGAAGACTCGCAAGAGCCCCAAGAGCACTATGAAGGTGCTCGAGATAGGCATCGCATACGATGCTCCACGAAAGCCCCGAGTGAAGGGTATGGTCCGTGTGTCCCGCCCGTCGCGCCGTATGTACATGGGGGCTAAGGATATTCGCCCGGTGCATCAGGGTAACGGTATGATGATTCTTTCGACACCGAAGGGTATCCTTACTGAAGTCGATGCACGCAAGGAGCATGTCGGCGGAGAGATAATCTGTAAAGTCTGGTAAATATATGTCACGCCTTTCAAAAAAACCTATTGTTATTCCCGAGAAGACCGACGTCACCATCACCGGCAGTTTTGTCGCGGTGAAGGGACCCCTCGGTGAACTCTCTCGCCAGTTCCCGGAAGTTGTTGCTATCAAGAAAGAGGGAAGTGAAATCACCGTAGTTGTCACCAACCCGCACCGCAATTTCAAACCGCTCGACGGCACTGTTGTTGCGCACATCAAGAACATGATTGCGGGCGTCAACAAACCATTCGAGAAGAAGCTCCTGATTGAAGGTGTCGGCTATAAAGCAGATGCAAAGGGTACCGACCTTCACCTCGCACTCGGATTTTCACACCCTATAGTGCTCGCTATCCCTACGGATCTCAAAGTTGTTACTGAAAAAGGCTCCATGACAATCAGCGGTATCAACAAGGAATCTGTCGGCGCATTCTCAGCAAAGGTACGCGCGCTCAAGAAGCCAGAGCCTTATAAGGGAAAAGGTATCCGTTACTCTGACGAGATCATCCGTCGCAAGCAGGGCAAGAAGAGCGCATAATGCTTCTCAATAGATATATATGAACAAAATAGAACAAAAAAATTACCACCGCATGCGCAGGAGCAATCGTATCCGCGCAAAGGTTTCGGGTACTGCCTCTATTCCTCGTCTCGCGGTATTTCGTTCTGCACGCTTCATCACTGCTCAGCTCATCGATGATACGAAAGGTGTTACGCTTGTTGAAGCATCAGACCTCAAGCTCACAAAAGGAACCAAGCTCGAGCGCGCAAAGGGAGTAGGTACGGCAGTCGCAACAAAGGCAAAAGACAAGAAGATCACCAAGGTTGTTTTTGATCGCGGAGGTTTCCTTTATGCCGGACGCGTGAAGGCATTAGCAGAAGCGGCACGTGAAGGAGGACTCACCTTCTAATCTCTACATAACGAAGCACATATATGGATGAACAAAAATCACAAGAGAATAAACCAGAAAATAAAGTAGAAACAGTAGCGGTACCCGCAGCAGCTAACCCTGTGGCGAAGACTGTTTCTGCAAGCCCACGTACCTTCGGAGTAGGTGCAGGAGGCGGACAGAGTCGCGGAGGAGGAATGAGTTCGGGTGGTCAGCGTGGAGGCAGTGGTCGCGGCGCAGGTAAGCAAAACGACAAGCGTGGAGGCGGACGCCCTCGTCCTGAGCGCGCTAAGCCAGAGTACGACCAGAAGTCTATCGATGTACGCCGCGTTGCGCGTGTCGTGGCAGGCGGACGCCGCTTCTCATTTTCTGTTGCGATGATCATCGGAGACAGGAAGGGAAAGGTCGGAGTAGGCACTGGAAAAGCTGGTGATATTTCAATGGCAATGGATAAGGCAGCAAAGGATGCCAAGAAGCACATGATCACCGTCAAACTCACCAAGACAAACTCGATTGCTCATCAAGTAAAAGCAAAGTCGTCTTCAGCAACTGTTGAAATTCTTCCGGCTCCATCACGTGGACTCGTCGCAGGTTCTGCAGTCCGCAATGCACTCGAACTCGCAGGTATCACCGATGTGACCGCGAAAATCCAGAGCGGCTCAAAGAATAAGCTCAATATGGCGCGCGCTACCATCAAGGCACTTTCAACCATCATGGTGCGCAAGGGTAAGTCTGATGACAAAGAAGTAAAAGAAGTAAAAGCAGAGGCACCCGCAGCACCCGTCGCAACCAAGTAATCGAAACGCATATGCAACTCAATCAACTCAAACGAAAACATCAGAACAAAGACGCAAAGCGTGTTGCGCGCGGAGGCAAGCGCGGGAAGACCGCAGGTCGCGGTACGAAGGGTCAGAAGGCCCGCGCGGGTCACCGCTTGCGCCCTGAGCTACGCGACATCATCAAGAAGCTTCCGAAGAACCGCGGCTACAAGACACAATCATTCGAGGTAAAGCCTCAGCCGGTGAATCTCGCTATCCTCGAGAAGAACTTTGCAGACGGTGACAAAGTGACCCCAGTGACGCTTCTCGCAAAGAAATTAGTTGTGAAGGTCGGTGGCAAGACTCCAAAAGTGAAGATTCTCGGTACAGGCACCATTTCAAAGAAAGTTGAAGTCGCAGGTTGCACTATCTCAGGAAGTGCGAAGGCGGCAATAGAAAAAGCGGGTGGCAAGGTTAGTTAATAGAACATGAATCCCGTTAGAAGTTATACTGTGGGCAAAATGAATTTTAAAGAACAGATGACAACGAGCGGTGATGTTGAGTTAAACGATAAACGACGGAAGTGCAGCACTTCCTACTTCTAACGGGATGAATAACTTTTTATATAAACTTCGGTTGATGTTCTCAGATGCAGGCTTGCGCAAGCGCATCTTCTTCGTCATTGGCGCACTTGTGGTATTTCGTATCGCGGCAGCTGTGCCTATTCCTGGAGTCGATATCACTGCGCTCGATCAATTCTTCCGTAACAATCAATTCCTCGGACTCTTGAATGTGTTCTCAGGTTCCGGACTCTCAAACCTCTCTATTGTTATGCTCGGCGTCGGCCCCTACATCACCGGCTCTATCATCATGCAGCTTCTTACGATGATGTCACCGCGCCTCAAGGCAATGTATCACGAGGAAGGAGAAATGGGTCGCAAGAAATTCACCCAGTACTCGCGCATACTTACAATTCCCTTGGCACTCCTTCAGGGCTTCGGACTCCTTATGTTACTTTCGCGGCAGGGGGTGCTGGGTGACCTCAATGCTTTCCAGATGTTCACCAACGTCATTATCGTTACCGCAGGGTCACTCCTTTTGATGTGGCTTGGTGAGCTTATTTCTGAATTTGGCATCGGCAACGGCGTATCGCTGATTATATTCGCTGGTATTGTTTCGCGTATCCCGACTGCAACAACGCAGATACTCGCTGCCGGCTATAATCCCGCGCAGATTCCTACGTACATTGCATTCATTCTTGCTGCAGCGGTTATCGTTGCAGGTGTGATTATCATGACTGAAGCAGAGCGACCCGTACCTATTACGTACGCAAAGCGTGTGCGCGGCGGGAAAATGTACGGCGGCGTTTCGACCTACCTCCCACTACGTGTGAATCAGGCCGGTGTCATCCCAATCATTTTTGCCCTCTCAATCCTCCTCTTCCCTCAGCTCATTGGCGGCTTTCTTTCCGGACTTTCAAACCATTATGCACAGGTCATCGGTGAATTCTTGAAGGTACACTTCACGCAGGGATGGATTTACTCTATCTGCTACTTCTTCCTGGTATTCCTCTTCACCTACTTCTACACTGCAGTCACCTTCGATCCCGAAGCTATTGCGACCAATCTTCAGAAGTCAGGTGCATTCATTCCTGGGGTACGCCCCGGTATGGCGACCGCTGAACACTTAGCCAAGATTCTTACACGCACAACTTTTGCAGGAGCACTCTTTCTCGCAGTGGTTGCAGTGCTTCCTCTTGCGATGCAGTCGGTTACTGGCGACACCAAGCTCGCAATCGGCGGTACCGCACTCCTCATTGTTGTCTCAGTTGTACTTGATCTGATTAAGAAGATGGATGCGCAACTCTCCATGCGCGAATACTAGACCGCGCTGCATCTTGGGCGCCCTTCGGTCATAAAATTTGGCATATAGTACCAAATAGGTCTTTTTGACCCCTCAAACTGATAAAATACGTTGCTATTAAAAGCTCGCTTTCAATTTCAAACGTATGAATAGCAAACAATGCCCTTTTTGTTTCAGTCATGACTGTATCAGAAAAGGACTTCAAGAAGGACACCAACGATGGCA
>JAYTWK010000010.1:0-28549 GCA_043743715.1 bacterium | reverse complement strand
ACTGCGAAAAGTATTGTGTGCAATTTTCCTTGCTTCGACGATTGCTCCAAAGAAGAAAAAAGTGGCCTAAAAAAGCCACGATTTTTGTATATTATGCCTGAATTTCCTCCATGGGGTTAAATAAAAAAAAGAATACATCCGTATAACGAATGCTCATTCAGCATGTTCCTTTCGTAGGAGAATGTCAAGGAATTTATGCACAGTGGAAAACTCGAGACAGCGTAGCAAATATCTCTCTTTAAAAAAGATTAAAAAAGACACTACGCAAACTACGCAGTGTCTTTTCTCTATAGTTGAGAAGTTGAGATCGGATGTATGTTACTTATATTAGTAGTCCATACCACCCATGCCACCTTGCATTCCCCCACCACCCATAGGCGCATCCTTCTTCTCTTCGGGAGCGTCCGAGATAGCGACCTCGGTGGTGAGTAATATTGCAGCTGCAGAGACCGCATGCTCGAGCCCTGCCCGTGTGACCTTCACTGGGTCGACGATACCCGCTTTCAGCATGTCCGCGACCATCTCGTCTTTCGCCGCATCGTAGCCGGCGTTGCCCTTCGACTCGGTAATCTCCTTGATAAACACCGCAGCATCATCGCGCCCCGCGTTTAGGACAATCTGTTTGAACGGAGCGAGTAGTGCATCGGCGACGATATGGTAACCGATGAGGAATTCAGAATTCTGTTTATCGAAGTGACCCTTGGCTGCGACTTCACTCTTTGCAATCTTCTCAGTGAGTGTGCGTGAGACGCGCACGAGTGCCGAGCCTCCGCCGGTGACTATCCCCTCTGCAATCGCCGCTTTGGTGGCTTTGACCGCGTCTTCAATCTTGAGCTTGAGGTATTTCATCTCGGTCTCAGTCGCGGCACCGACGCGCAGAATTGCGACACCACCCGAGAGCTTTGCGACGCGCTCTTCAAGCTTCTCTTTATCGTACTTCGAGTCGACATTCGCGATTTGCTTCTTGAGCTGGTCTATTCGTTCAGTGACTTTCGATTTTTTACCTTTGCCGTCGACGATGATGGTCTTGTCCTTGGTGGCGATGACGCGCGCGGCACGTCCGAGCATCTCGACAGTGAGATCTTCGAATTTCATACCCACATCATCGGTTACGACGACGCCACCAGTGACAACTGCGAGATCTGCGAGGATGTCCTTCTTGCGCTCCCCGTATCCCGGCGCCTTGACCGCGAGTGCAGAGAATCCACCGCGTAGCTTGTTGAGAACAAGTGTGGTGAGCGCCTCGCCGTCGACATCATCCGCAACGATGACCAGCTCTTTGTGTCCCGAAGCAGCCATCTTCTCGAGAAGTGGAAGTATCTCCTGAATGCTCGAGATTTTCTTATCGGTAAGGAGGATGTATGCATCCTTATAGACGCTCTCCATACGGTCAGAGTTGGTGACCATGTATGCGGAAACGAAACCCTTATCGAATTCCATGCCTTCGACTATCTCGGACTCGATACCAAAGCCCTGTGATTCTTCAACCGTCACCACTCCATCCTTCCCTACTTTCTTGATAGTCTCCGCTATCTTCTTTCCCATTTCAGGTGACTCGACCGAGATGGTCGCGACCTGCTCTATTTCGGCATCCGACTTGATTGGCTTTGCCATCGTTGCGAGTGCGGTGACCGCATCCCGAAGCGCCGCTTCCATACCACGACGCACTCCCATCGGGTTGGCCCCCATCGCGGTGCGACTCATGCCCTCGGCGACGAGCGACTGGAACAAGACGACCGCAGTCGTGGTACCGTCACCAGCGAGATCGTCGGTCTTTGAAGCGACTTCCTTCACAATCTCTGCGCCCATATTCTCCATTTTATCCGGGAGCGTAATCTCTTTTGCGATTGATACCCCATCATTGGTGATGGTCGGTGCACCGTATCCTTTGTCGAGTACGACATTGCGTCCGCGCGGGCCAATGGTTATCTTCACTGCGTTCGCGACCTTGTCGACTCCGCTCTTCAGCGCACGTCGCGCTTGCTCTCCACTTAAAATTTGTTTTGCCATATCAATTAGTAGTTAGTTGTTAGTAGGCAGGAAGTAATAGTTGGGAATCAGTAGTAAGGAAATGCATGCCGCCTCTCCTGACTACTCACTACTGTCTACTGCCCTGTAATTTATTTCTCCACTGCTAACACATTCCCCTCAGAGGTCAGAATGAGTTCCTCGCCATTCAGTTCCACTTCCTCCGAATCATATCCGCGCTTGTACCAGACGACATCACCCTTCTTTACTTCGAGTGCGACACGCTTACCTTCTGCATTAAGTCTGCCGGGGCCGGCCACAAGCACAGTGCCGCGTTCATGTTTTTCGTTCTGTTCTTTGCCGGGGAGGATGATGCCTGATGCGGTCTTTGATTCGCCTTTTGTCTCGAGCGGCTTGATAAGCAAACGATCACCAAGCGGCTGAATATTCTTTCCCTTATTTTGTTCTTGGACTTTTGCCATATGCTTAAAAATTAACGGCTCATAATCACTTGTACTAACTCCTCGCACATATCGAACGTCGCACGACGACACCTGATCGCGCGCAAAAAGTCGCAAGTGCACTCTATTATAGAGAGTCTTATCGGCTCGGTCAAAAATCTTTGATAATTTCGGTATATGACGTATGGGCCGCGGCCGATTGCAATGCCGTCCGTACACTCGCGAAGGACATGGCCAAAGCATACCCACTCTCCCTGGCCAAGATTATCAAGAACCTGAACAGAGCAGCGGATGCACTTCCGCAGCGGTTTTCCGTCGACACGACCGATGAGAGGTGACCTATTCCCATCACCTCACATCTGACCAAGACCCCGCACCCGCGGCGCCTTTTTCTTTGGGTGAATTAGAGTTTGAAATCCCTCCCGCCTTACTTCTCGAAAAACCTCGCGGAGGAAGGTTTGGCCTGGTCTGCCCTATAGGGCAGCAAACCTTCCTAGCGGAGCAACAATTTTGCGCCGGCAAAATTGAAGGCGAGTTTTTCAGAAGTTGAGGCTAAAACCCCTTACGGAGTAATTGTTTTGTTGCCCCCAGGTTGCAAACCAGACCCCCACATGTTAGATTATTACCTACATGGAACTACTGAAACACGCCCTACCGTGGCTACAGATTATCCTCTCCGTGGTCCTTATTGGGCTCATACTGCTCCAGCGTTCAGGCGCTGAGCTCGGAGGCGCTTTTGGCGGAGGCGACGCCGGAGGAGGTACACTTTATACAAGGCGCGGATTCGAGCGTGTCCTTTTCTATGCAAGTATCGTGTGCGGTGTACTATTCATTGCGCTCAATTTCTTCGCGCTTCTTCTCAGTAAATAAGCCGCCGTCATCTGTTAGTACATGGGTTAGTACATGAGCGGTGATGCCCCTGCAGTATGCGTTATGATGATGTGCATTTCTCAGTTTCTCCTATACTCCTTTGTTCGAAAAGCGGTCCGTGCTCCTTTCCATGATATAAACTTGTCATTACTTATTCTCAAACGTTTCAGTGCAGGAACCTCAATCACAATCTGACCACACCAGGGGCGAATATGCGAAGAAGTTGCTCGCCGACCTCGCCCGACTCTCCTTGACCAAGCAAGCGCTATTTGTGCTCGCGTTGTTCGTTTTCTTCGCATCTTCTTTTGTCATTATTACCAAACTCATCGACAAGCAGCTGGTAGAAATACCTCGACGTGGCGGGCAACTTGTGGAAGGCATTATCGGCCGACCACGCTTCATCAATCCTATCATCGCAAAGAACGACGCAGATCGAGACATGTCAGAGCTCATCTATTCGGGGCTCCTACGACCAACTATCGGCGGTGACCTCATTCCCGACCTTGCAGAGGATTACAGCATCTCGGACGACGGAATGACCTATACATTCAAACTGAGGGACGGTATCGTCTGGCATGATGGAGTGGCCATCACCGCTGACGATATACTCTTTACCATCGATAAGGTTCGCAATCCGAGACTCGCCATCAAGAGCCCGCGCCGGGCCAGCTGGGAAGGTGTCGAAGTCTCCGCGCCAGACGCAAAGACTGTGGTATTCAAATTGAAACAGCCGTATGCGCCATTTCTCGACAGTGCGACCATGGGTATTCTCCCTAAACATATCTGGCAAAATGTCCCTGATGACGAGTTTGATGTGAGCTATTACAATATTGAGCCAATCGGCTCGGGACCATATCGCGTCAAAAGCGTTGTGCGCGACGCAGGCAAAGGACTTCCTCGCTATTACGACCTCGTAGCATTTAAGCGCTACACGTTCGGAGAGCCATATATCACCAATCTGCGTATTCAATTCTTCGGCAACAATCAGGAACTTGAGCAGGCATTCAGTGATCACAGCATTGATCAGATGCATACGATTTCCCCGGAAGAAGCAAGGGCACTCGAGACGGGCGGAGGAGTCATATCGCGCACTCCGCTTCCCAGAATCTTCGCACTCTATTTCAATCAAAATCAGCAGCCAATATTCACCGATAAGGCAGTACGCGAAGCGCTCAATACAGCGGTGAGCAAAGATGCGATCGTCGCAAGGGTTCTTGGCGGATACGGCAAGTCGATAGACAGTCCGCTTCCCTTCCTACCCAACGTTTCGACAAGTACGGCAAAGGATGCGACAGGGACTTCAACCGACCGTATCATGACGGCCAAGGCAATACTTGAGAAAGCAGGCTGGTCACTGAATGCGGCGAATCTTTATGAGAAGACCGACAAGAAGAAGAAGACCGTCACCTTGCTCTCCTTCTCTATTACGATGCCCGACGTCCCCGAACTACGAAGCGCAGCAGAGCGGGTGGTGAGCGACTGGCAAAAAATCGGCGCAGACGTTACAATAAAGGTATTCGAACAGTCCAATTTCGCATCGGACGTCCTCTCGCAGCGTAAGTATGACATTCTGTTCTACGGACAAGTCATCAGTCGCGTACCGGATCCGTATGCATATTGGCACTCCTCTCAACGCAAAGCACCTGGGCTCAATGTCGCACTCTACACCAACAAGAATGTCGACAAGCTGCTCGAAGACGCGCGCAAAGAGAGCGATGAAACTGCACGTAACGCTATCCTTTCAAAATTCGTCTCGATGGTACAAGACGATACCCCGGCGGTATTTCTCTATAGTCCCGACTTCCTCTATGCTACATCGCCGAGGGCGAGCGATGTCAACATCGGATTCATGACCACAGAGTCGGAGCGCTTCATCGGTATCGAGAATTGGTACATCGAGTCGGAGCGAGTTTGGAAATGGATTGCAGAACGTATCGACAGAAACACCTAGTACACAACTTATTATTATCGAACATTAAAAATCGGATAGGACTTAGACATTTGGATGAAATGCGAGGTGAGCGGTGATAGTGAGAATCCGTGCTGATAGGAATCACAACGCAAGACCTTTTGAGATTTATTCGGATAAACCTCAAAAGGTGTACCGCGTCTGTAAGACGAGGAAAAAATCACAAAGCAGTTCGCCAAATGTGTAAGTCCTATAACAACTGATTTTATCTTTACTACATATTTATGATTGAACGAACCCCAGGAGCAATGAGTAGCGCAGCCGGAGCAAACCCCGGCAGTGGCGCGGGCGGAAGCGGCAGATTTGAGCGCAACCGAAACAGAAGTCGCGGTGGAAGGCCGGGAGCGCTTCCGAGGCGCCAGGGAGCGTCTGCCCCTGCACGTGTCGGTCTCACAGCGATGGCGGCGACAGGCGGAGGGACTTTGCGCACGACAGGCACGCAGTCGTATGTCCGCCCCGGCGGCACACCAATGCGGAACAATCATCGCGCACGAGTGAGCAGCCCTCGCGCAGGCTCAGCAGTATCCGGGCTAGCAGGCTCATCATCGGGCCCTCGCCGTACAAACGCCGGAGGCACAGGTGCAGCAGGCTCGGGAGGCGAGCGTAGGCCGCGCGGCCAACGCGAGATACGGAAGCCTCGCACCAGCGGACTCTCGGGTAAACACTTCGAGGATGCACGACTGCGCACCGAAGAATTGAGAAATGAACGCAAAGAAGGTGACAAGAAAAAGATCACCATCCCTCCACTCGCTCCTGGCGATGTGCGTATTCTCGTGCTTGGCGGCGTCGAAGAAATAGGACGCAACATCGCGGCGGTGGAATTCGGCGATGATATCGTGGTGATTGACTGCGGATTCATGTTTAAGGACGAAGACACCCCGGGTGTCGACTACATTCTCGCAAATACTGAATATTTAGAAGAACGCAAAGACAAGATTCGCGGCATATTTATCACCCACGGACACCTCGACCATATCGGCGGACTCCCCTACACGCTGCCGCGCATCGGCAACCCGCCGGTGTATGCGCGCAACCTCACGTCACTCCTCATTCAAAAGCGCCAAGACGAATTCCCCAACTTGCCCCCTATCGATATGAAAGTGGTCGAGACGGAAGACCGCATCTCGTTCAAAGACCTCTCGGTGCGATTCTTTAAAGTCACCCACACCATCCCCGATGCGATGGGTGTGATGGTGGAGACTCCATACGGCGTCATCGCGCATACCGGAGACCTCAAGCTCGATCACGTCGGCGGGGTCGCAACCGACGAAGAAGATAAGGAGTACGCGAAATTCAAGAAAGAAAAAGTACTTGTCCTTATGTCGGACTCGACAAACTGCCAGAAACCAGGGTTCTCTATCCCTGAACCCGTAGTGCACAACACCGTCGAGGCACTCATCAAGAATTCGCATGGTCGCGTGATCATCGCTACGTTCTCGTCACTTCTCGAGCGCATCATCAAGATTATTGAGTTCTGCGATACTCACAATAAGAAACTCGTGGTCGACGGACGAAGCATGAAGACAAATATCGAACTCGCACAGAAAGCAGGCTTGTTCAAATATAAAAAAGGCACACTCATAGGCATCGAAGAGATGGAAGATTATCCGCAGGACCGTATCGTCATGCTGGTGACCGGCGCTCAGGGCGACCCGTTCGCCGTACTTATGCGTGCTGCGACCAAGAAGCACAAGGGGCTTAAGATTCGTGAGGGCGATACAGTGCTGTTCTCGTCATCAGTTGTGCCCGGCAATGAGCGCGCGGTGCAAAAGCTCAAGGATCTCCTCTCACGCCAAGGTGCACGCATCGTTCACTATGAGACCTCGGACGTGCACTCATCTGGACATTCATACCGCGATGAGACGCAGTGGATCATAGAGCATATCAATCCGAAATTCTTCATCCCGCTACACGGTTATCACTACATGCTCCGCTCTCACGTCGACGTCGCAGTTGCCTCAGGCCTCCCGCTTGGCAACTGTATCATCCCAGATGACGGCTCTATTATGGAAATTAGAGAGAACGGCACCAAGTTCGTGAAGCTCCCCATGACCGCTCCAAAGGAGATGGTCGCGGTCGACGGATTCGCCATCGGCAACATGCAGGAAGTGGTCATCCGTGATCGCCAGATGCTCGCCGAAGACGGTATCGTCGTACTTGTTGCAACAGTGGACCTTCATACCGGAAAGCTGATGAAGTCGCCGGATATCATCGCCCGCGGATTCGTCTACGTGCGCGAATCGCAGGATCTCCTCAACCAGGCGCGCCTGATTATCAAAAAGACTGTCGAGGATGAATGCGGTAAGGGAATGAAAAGCGTGAACTTCGAATATTTGAAGGAAGATGTACGTGACAAGGTTGGCTTATTCCTCTTCCAAAAAACTTCAAAGCAGCCGATGGTCATCCCTGTGCTGCTCGGGATATAACTACCGATAATTTGGCAAACACATAACTCCCCTTTGTCGGGGAGTTATGTGTTTGGATAGGCTAACGTACTGCGAGCATGGAAATATCGACATCAACAGCAGTGGAGTCAATCACAAATCGTTCAACACCTTCACGGTCAGGAACAAAGTGTACATGCAAATGTTTTAGCTTCGGATATGTCGAACCGTCAGGGATACCCTCTTCGCGTTTGCGTATCATAAAAATGAACTGGTCTACCGGCTTACCGTCACTATGTAGGAGTCCAAGTGAAAGCGTGTGTTTTTTTACCTTCAGATAGAAAAGTTGGAGGTCACTAAATTCATCGAGACTGAGCTCGCTGACATCTTCTTTGTGGATTTTTGTGATGAACATTGTATGATATCTCCAATAAGGCGAGAGTGACGCTATCCAATACCAATGCTCCGATTCATCGAGGATAACCTGTGCATCTTTATTACAGAATAAGCAGGAGCCTACGGGAAGCGTTTTTACCATTTCTTCATACTCCTGGCGAGAAAGTAATTTTTTCATATACTCATGGTACTACGTATGACTAACGGAAGAAAAGAGTCTTTGCTATAATAGATACATGAGTTTTTTGAAGCGGCGCATGCCACTGTCGGCAAAACATGCATTTATCGTACTTTCTATACTGATGAGCTTCTTTTCTGCACAGGTCTCGCTTTCGCTGTATGTTGATTCGTCGTATTTAAAGACCGCTATCCTCTCAACTCCATCACTTGCCTCGATGAAAATCTGGGCTGATCCTGACCGCCTTATCGGTGCGCTCTACACTCTCGCATCACTCTTCACACTCCTCGGGCTCATTACCGCACCCCGGATACTACGTCGCTTCGGTAACTACCGCTGGACTCTCGGAATATTAATTGTCCATACCGCGCTTCTGGTAGGACTTGGGCTTTCGAATTCGGCATATTTGATACTTGCCCTCTTCATGGTCGAGACTGCGCTCATTTCTGTCTTATACTTTAACTTTGACGTATTCCTTGAACATTATTCAAAGAACGAAGACACCGGAGTCATCCGCGGATTCATTATGGCGGTCACTTCCATCGCCTGGCTCGTGCCGCCCTTCTTTGCCGGCATCATCGTCGATCGATTTGGATTTTCGCTCATCTATCTGACCGGAGCGGCGCTCATCGCGCCGACGATCCTCATCATGATGCGCTACCTTTATGACTTCAAAGACATGCATTATGACGCGCTCCCCCTCATGGTGACGCACGGCGAGAGTGACAAGGCAAAGGACATCGGACGTATCTTGTGGGTACAGTTCTTTTTGCAATTCTTTTATGCCTGGATGATCATCTATGCACCGCTGTACTTCCATGACAAGCTGCATATCTCATACCAGGATTTTGGTATGATACTCACCATAGCACTCACGGCGTTCGTCATTTTTCCTACTCCGCAAGGATGGCTGGCCGACAAAATTCTTGGCGAGAAAGAGATGCTGCTGATCGGATTCTTTTTAATGGGTATCACATCGCTCGCTATTCCCTATTTCTCGGACCAAGGACTCGGGTTGTGGGCATGGGGGGCGCTCTTGTTTGTTGGGCGCACCGGCGCATCGACCGTCGAGACCATGGCCGAGGTGTATTTCTTCAAAAAAATTGACGGCCGCAATACCTCATATATCGGCTACTTCAGACGCGCACGACCACTCGCATTTATCATCGCACCACTCTTGGCGAGTGTGCTGCTTCAATTTGGAGCACTCGAACTGCGCGGACTCTTCTATGTCCTTGGATTTGTGATGTTGATCGCGCTGTACTTCCCTCTGCGCCTACATGATACGAGATAAATCGCTCGGTATTATGAGCACCCGGACACGTGTATCCTAAATGAAGTTGGTTTTAGGTGATATGTATTATTCGCTAATTTGTCCGATAGGACAAATTAGCGAATATGCGCCATGCCAAAAATATTTCTTATACAACACCTAAATACTATGAACCGACACAGGTATTGAAAGCGTTTACCTGTTCATTATAGATGGCGACATCCTGTTTCGTTTTGCCGACGAGCATATTGTACTGATCCACCAGTGCGTTATAGTCTGCAACAATCTGATTATAGGTGTCTCTACTTTGGCCTCCTGCATCAAGCTGACTCTTATACACTGCGAGCTGTGCTTCATATTGGGTGAGTGTCGCTTCTTCGGCATCGATGGTCACCTTCAGTGTCCCGTCGGTCTTGGGACATGCATCTATTGGCCGACCGAACTCCTGTACCGCGAACCAGATGTACTTACCCTTATATGTTCCTTCCACTGCGGAGATGCCTACCTCGGTGTAGTTCTTGTTCAAGATATTGGCACGGTGTCCTGGTGAATGCATCCAACCGTCCATCACCTCAGCACTTGATACGAAGTCTCCCATCGCGAGGTTCTCTCCAAGATTGAGGTAGAGATAGCCATAGCGTTCTGCGAGCGCGGCGATGTCGGTACCGTCCGGCGCGACATGAGCGAAATATTGCTTATTGATCATATCAACGGCTTTTATTTCGGCTATTGCGGAGAGTCGCTTGTTATAGGAAAGAGGAGGGAGCCCCACCGTCGCGCGCTCTCTGTTGACGATGGTAAAGATATCTTTTTGATTGAGGGCACCATCTCTACTTGGAGTACCTGCATCAGATGACGACTGAGCGGGCGCAGGTGGGGGCACAGGTGCAGGAGGTAAGGCAACAGGAGTAGGAGCCGGCTTCTGGAGTACAAGTGCGCCCGGCATCGACACCTTCGCACTGGTCGAAGGTTTGCTTGTGGAAATAATTTTTTTTGGAGCGATAATGCTCGTCTTTGTATTCGCCTGCTTGGTACTCGTTGCCGATGCGGTACTGGTGGAAGAAAGCGGTGTGAGTCTTGGGGTAGTTCCGGGCGAGAGCGGCGCCGGACTCGGAATATTTTTGTGCACAAGCATGTTTCCTAGCGCACGTACATCTATATGCTGTAGCAGCATAGTACCAAAGTAGCCTGCCGTGAAAAGCATGCTGAATATCGCAAATAATTTTAACAATGTTTTAAGCATACAGAGGCACCACTACGTTCCCGTTTCTTTGCCATCCTGCAGTATATCATTTTGAATTCAGCCTGCCGAACTAGATACTGTTCTCTTTTTCAATCCTTCCCTGACTGCCTTCTCTATATTTCATGTGCTATAATTTTCTGTATGTCAACAAATAATAAAGGTGAAGAGACGAAGGAGACTCTTGTCTGTATCAATATCCCCGAAGGAAGCGCCCGCAAACATCCTCATACTCGCGAGGAACTCGAACTTGGTGCTGAAAATGCCCGCGCATCACGCATTGCTCGTGAATTCGACGATGGGCTCAAGTTTATCCGAAAATATCGTAAATCAGTTACGGTGTATGGGTCTGCGCGGTTTGCAGAAGATAATCCTCACTATGTCGATGCACGCGCACTTTGTGCAAGGCTTACAAAGCTCGGCTATGCAGTCGTGACCGGAGGCGGGCCCGGAATTATGGAAGCGGCGAATCGCGGGGCAAAAGAAGCGGGAGGTGATTCAATCGGGCTCAATATCGAGCTGCCGAGCGAGCAAATACTCAATCCGTACACCACTGATTCACTTTCGTTCTACTATTTTTTCTCCCGCAAAACCACGATGTCATTCTCATCCGAGACGTACATTTTCTATCCGGGTGGATTCGGTACGCTTGATGAATTTTTCGAGATAGTAACGCTCATTCAAACTAAAAAAATAAGACAGACTCCGATTGTCTTGGTTGGCAAAGATTTCTGGGAGCCTCTGAGTGCATATATTAAAAAGCAAATGATTGAAGTGCATGGCACCATCAACAAGACTGACCTTGATCTCTTTACCATCACCGACGACCATGATGTGATCGAGAAGATCGTCCTGGCCGCGCCGATCCGTTCCTAGTTAGGTTACAGCGTAATTGCATAAAGGAAAAGGGTCTCACGATTCATTCTCTAAAATTACGTTCCGAATCCGCCATTTGTTGTAATATGGTCAAATAATGATTAGTTACACTACCATGGACAAAATCACAAAACGGGGTCACAAAAAGAAGTTGGTAGAAAAAACCCGCCCACCAACATTTCTTCTTGTTGGGGGCGGAGTGAGGAGTGATTCTTGGATACCTTTATGGTAGCCGGACGAGTACGTCAGCAAGATACTGTCCAGGACTCAAGACAACATGCAGACAGTTCTTTTGTGCCTGTAACTCCGAAATCCAAGTGTCGTAGTTCTGCGTGAGTAAACTTACAAAAAAAGGAGCATTTCCTCGCACGACATAGCGCTCTATGTATTCCTCCTTCATGTCAAGCGCGGGATAAACAAGTACGAATGGAATCGCAGCTTTGACCATAGCGTCCCGCACTTCTTTGTGAGTCGAGACGAGCGTGAAATCAGCCGACTCCCGTTTCTCCCAAATGTGTTCCATGTAATTACTTGGCCAGTCTGGATGGCGAATTTGCTCAGCCTGATTCAACCAACTGAAGTTGCTTGAGTCACTGTCACGAACCACCTGTCCCTTTGGATTTTTGAAAAGCCAAGACTTGCCGATTCCTGGAAATCCACTGATGACCAATTTTTTCATAAATTCTCCTGAGTTGTGGGTTGGGGTATTGAGAAGAAATCGGGCCTTTCCCGAATCTATATAGTATCATATTTATACTATTCTGTCAATAATTTCGTACTTTTTGGGCATGTTCCCCAACCAGTCATATTGTAGGGGTTAAACACAAAATGTGTAAATCCTGCTCAGTCAACCGCCAGCACAAGAGAGAGCAGATATTCTTCGTTACCGTCTCCGCCAGCGATCGGAGAGACAGTTTCATGGATGATGAGGAGATGCGCGGAGCGGGCGAATTGCTTCACTGCTTCGAGCGCTTTTGCTCGCAGTTTCTTATCTTTTACAATCCCTTTATTTATCGATTCACGCCCGACCTCGAATTGCGGCTTCACAAGCGCAATGATGCTCCCGCCGGTCGCAAGAAACATCTTCGCCCTCCCCAGTACCTTGGTGAGCGAGATGAACGACACGTCGATCACCACAAGACCGACGAGCACGGGGATCTCTGATTGCTCCATCAGGTTGATGTGCTTCCCCTCCATGTTGACCACGCGCGGATCATTACGAAGTTTCTCGTGCAATTGGCCGTGACCGACATCGAGCGCGTACACTTTCGACGCACCGAACGAGAGTAGTACTTCAGTAAACCCGCCGGTCGATGCGCCAATATCGAGACACGTGAGGCCCTTCGGGTCGATGTTCCAGAGCTTGAGGGCATGCGCAAGCTTCACTCCCGAGCGAGATACCCAGGGGATATCTTCTTCGGTCAGTGCAAGCAGTGCGTCTTTTTCGACGATGAACGACGGCTCGGTGATAACAGCACCCGCGACCGTCACCGCACCTTTTTTGATAAGTGTTTTCGCGCGCTCACGCGAGAGTACAAGGCCACGAGACACCAGTGCCTTATCCAATCTCTCGAGCTCTGCCTCAAGCGGGGTTTTATCACGGGATTCCTGAGAGGGTTCTTGCATAGTTTGAGAGTACCCTATTTTTGGCTAATAATATAGGGGAAATTATCCTTTGACAGAAAGCTCTGTGACGCACAGAATAAGTACAGAGACGAGCCTCTTGTCCCCCGCCCGCCAGCCATATTATAAATCAAATTAC
The DNA here is from genome assembly GCA_043743715.1 of bacterium. Classification (GTDB taxonomy): domain Bacteria; phylum Patescibacteriota; class Minisyncoccia; order Phycocordibacterales; family UBA6899; genus MHLP01. The sequence continues at coordinate 15,172 of JAYTWK010000010.1, read as the reverse complement.
CACTCATAAAAAAGCTACGCGGGTCGGGTACAAGGTGCTGGTCATAAAAAGAAAACAGATGACACGAATGTCATCTGTTTTCTTTTGAATTTAGGTCCGCTCGAAGTTTCAAATTTGAATGCAGTTTACAGACGGCAGACTGGCGGTGTGCCTGAGAGGACTTACCTGAGTAAGTTCTCCGGGCCACCCCGGTCGACAACTGTAAAATGCGTCAAATTTGGAACTTTTGTTCTATCTCTCCACAAAGGTCAGAGCGGTGCCGCTCTTGCCGGCGCGACCAGTGCGGCCAATGCGGTGTACGTAATCATCATAGGTTGAAGGTATTTCGTAGTTGATGACGTGTGAGACGTTTGGGATATCGAGTCCGCGCGCGGCGACATCGGTCGCAACCATTATTTGCGCCTTCTCGTCCTTGAATTGCTTCAGGGCATGCTGACGCTGTGGCTGCGATTTATTGCCGTGAATAGAGACCGATTTGAAGCCGTCTTTATGCAGTGCAATCGAGAGCTTCTCGACACCATGCTTGGTGCGTCCGAAAATGAGTACCTTCTTGAACCCCGGGCGGCGCAGAAGCTCGGTAAGCGTTGCGTACTTGTCTTCCTTGTTCGCTACACGCACCACATCTTGCTCGACGTTCTTCGCAGTGTCTCCCTTCTTGACCGAAATCTTCAGGGGGTCATGGAGCATTGAATTCGCAAGTACTTCTATCTCGCGTGAGAATGTCGCAGAGAAGAACAGCGTGTGACGCTCGCGCGGTAGCATACCGATAAGATACTTAATGTCAGCGATGAATCCCATGTCGAGCATGCGGTCTGCCTCATCAAGGACCAGGTTGTGAAAGCCCGAAAGATTGAGTTCATTACGCTCGATAAGATCCTTGATACGGCCCGGAGTACCGATGACCATGCGTACCTTGCGGCGCAGGCGCTCTATCTGCATGTTGATGGATGCGCCGCCGACGAGGAGCACCGAGTAGATAGCGAGTTGCTTTGCAAATCCCATGAACTCTTCATCGATTTGAAGAGCGAGCTCGCGGGTCGGGACCACGACGAGCACCTTCGCGTCAGGATGAAGCAGCATTTTATTGATCAGCGGGACGAGGAACGCTGCAGTCTTACCTTCGCCAGTATTGGCAATACCGATGACATCGCGACCCTTCAAGACATCCGGAATGGATGCATCCTGAATAGCGGTCGGTGTAACATATCCCTTTGCGCTGATATTCTTTTTGAGGCGCTCGTCGATGGCAAAGTCTGAGAATTGATTTCTTGGAATATAAATCTTCTGCTCTTCGATGATGACCGCCTTGTTCACAAAGCGATTGATATCAATGCTCTCTCCTGGATTCCTGTTACCGCCGCGTCCGCCACGAGAGCCTCCGAATCCGCCGCCACGACTGCCGCCGAAGCTTGGGCGACTACTGAAAGAGCCTCCGCGTGATGAACCACCACGTGAGCCACCAAAACTACCTCCTGATGAAGGGCGTGCCGAATATCCGGAAGAAGTGCGTCCTCCCGGTTTATAACTTGAACTGGCACCGCGCCCCTGTGAGCGCTCAGCCGGGCGCGAAGAACGATGTCCTCCGTCACCGCCTCCGAGCGAAACAGCTCGGCGTGTTTGTCCCTGGCCACTCTGTGAGTTGCGGGGACCTGCATTTCCTTGATACATAATTAAAAAGTATAAAGTATGGAGTATCAAGTATTGAGTATGCGACAAGGCCGCTCGTACACATAAACGCGTACCTACTCAACAGAGTACTACACACTGCTAATAGAGACCTCCCTACAGGAGCTGTACACCTTTTGTAGATTTCAGAAAATCTCTCAAAAGGCCTTGCAGTGCTCTTCCCATCAGAATGGGTTCCCAAGCGCACTTCACCCACAAAAACCCAGTACCACCTTGTGCGTTTGCTTTTGTGGAAGTCTCTCTTGTTTTCGACAGGCCCAGCCTCTTATTGAGGGAGCATTGAGAGAAGAGTCTTATGAGTTATTCATACTAGCATGTCTTGACTTTGTTGTCAAAGATATGTTATATTCACGTATAGAATTTTCCCGTGCGTGTTCCAATTTACAGAAAGGATCAGAAATGAAAGAGTTCGTGATATCCCAAGTTTCGCGCAACAAAATCGAGGAACTGCGTCTGCTCCGTGAAGACAAGGAGCACGCAGAAAAGCTGTGGCAGGAATACTACCAGGAGAAACTGGACGCTCGGAAATACCTCATCTGCGGGATCTCACTTGCAGCCTCATCCACGCTCACGTGGTACCTGCTGGATCTCTTGGTCTACCTCCATTCACACTTTTCATTCTTCCCTGTAATGGATACGCCTCTGCCTGAGAATTTTCTTGACATAATCATGCCACTCTTAGTGTATTCCATTATATTATTCATCAGTTACTTTTGCCTTGTCTGCTATCGCAAAATTCTGGCGAGTCAGCTGCGTCCCAAGTTCAACAAGGAGTACCCTGAGGCAGGTAAGCTGCTCGACCTGAAAATCGAGTAGGAAAATCTCTCGAATCGAGGCCCGACGCAGCGCTGCGTTGGGCCTTTCTTATTCCTTACGATATATCGTAAGGTTTGAGGATGCGAACTCTTGTTCGACTGAGTGAAATTCCTTGCGTTCATTCTTATTACGTTCGGCTTCGGAGAGGAATTGTTTACGAAGGCGTATGGAGACCTTTACACGGGTATGTCCTGTCTTGACATTAATGTCAAAGTATTGATAATCACGAAAGGCAATGTCGCCTTATTGTAGTGGAGGTGTTATGACAGTTCGCTTTTATGCCAATGGGGTGAGCAAGCAAGCTCACTATGACATGGCGATTGGAAACTACTACAACATCATGACACTGATGGGGTACGAAGTAGATCCGAACGGACCAGAGAGTGGAGGCAGTGTCCCCGCAAGGGAACTCCGGGACCGGTGCCGGACCCAGCTTTCTTCTCCAAACGAATACGTGCGCATGAATGCCGAACAACTGTTCACGCTTTGCATGCTTGCATGTAATTACGGGGACAAGATGATCCGGTACTGCTGACGCACATGATGGCGCGAGGAGACTCGCGCCGTCTTTTTTATCTTCAAGATTTAGTCTTTCTTCCTGTTGCGATTACGCTCGCTTTCGTTCAAGAATTGTTTACGGAGACGAACTGATTTTGGAGTTATCTCGAGGTATTCATCTTCGGTCATAATTTCAAGGCCATTCTCGATACCAACCGCATGCGGAGGGACGAGATTGAGCGCGTCATCGGTACCCGAGGCACGCATATTGGTCAATTGCTTCCCCTTCGTAGGATTGACCGGCATCTCATCGCCCTTTGCGCTATTACCGATGACCATACCTTCGTAGACTTCAACGTTTGGTGCGATATAAAGTTCACCGCGCTCTTGGAGATTCGCGAGCGAATATCCGAGCGCCTTACCTGCTGCCATCGACACCATCGAGCCGACCGCACGACGCTCGATCACTCCCGCATGTGGACGAAATCCGAGCACATGACTCGCCATGATCCCCTCTCCCTTGGTGTCGACGACGAACTGATTGCGGTAGCCGAGTAGCCCGCGTGTTGGTCCCTCGAAGAGCATGCGCATCGTATTGTGCGTCTGTACCATATGTGTCATCATCGCACCGCGCGTACCAAGTTTCTGTATCACGACACCCTGTGACTCGCTTGGAACGTCGATGGTGATCTCTTCGAACGGCTCAGAGCGCACGCCGTCTATCTCTTTGATAATGACCTGTGGCTGTGATACCTGGAGCTCGAATCCTTCGCGGCGCATGTTCTCAAGGAGAATAGCAACATGGAGCTCACCGCGCCCTGCAACTTTGAAAGTATCACCGGATGAGCTGGCAAAATCAACTCGTAGACCGACGTTAATCTCGAGTTCTTTCTCGAGGCGCTCACGAATCTGACGTGAGGTAACAAACTTGCCCTCGCGACCTGCGAACGGTGAATTATTCACAAGGAAATTGAGCTCGATAGTCGGCTCGTCGACCGTGATAGCCGGGAGCGGAATCACGTCAGCGGTGTGTGCGATAGTCTCACCGATATAGATGTCGGGAATACCCGCAACGATACCGATGTCGCCTGCGACTATCTCTAGGGCTTCTTCGCGCTTGATACCACTGAAGGTGAAGAGCTTGGTCACTTTGCCCTTATAGGTCTCGCCGCCCGTCTTTATCATGACGACATTGTCGCCGAGTTTGATGGTGCCTTCGGTGACGCGCACAATAGCGAGGCGCCCGAGATAGTTATCGTATGCGAGATTGAACGGTTGAGCGCGTAGCGGAAGTGCAGCTGCTCCCGCAACTGATGCCACGGGTACGTGGCTGAGAATAAGATCGAGCATCGGCGAGAGATCCTTGCGCTCATCGGTCACCTTCATCATTGCGACTCCTTCGCGGCCAATTGCATAGACCACAGGGAAATCGAGCTGTTCTTTCGAAGCACCAAGATCCATAAAGAGTTCGAGCACTTTCTCTTCGCAGTCATCAGGGTTAGCGGCGGGTTTGTCTATCTTATTGATCACAACGATAGGCCTCAGTCCCAGTTCGAGCGATTTCTTGAGGACAAAGCGGGTCTGTGGCATCGGCCCTTCCTGAGCGTCTACAATGAGAAGCACACAGTCGATCGAACGAAGCACGCGCTCAACCTCGGAGCCGAAGTCGGCGTGTCCGGGAGTATCAACAATATTGATTTTTGTCCCTTTCCAGATGGCCGAAGTGTTCTTGGAATAGATGGTGATGCCGCGCTCGAGTTCGAGTGCGTTCGAGTCCATACTTTCACCCTCCTCAAACATGCCGGTTTGGCGCATGAGCGAATCAGTCAGTGTGGTCTTGCCGTGATCGACGTGGGCAATGATTGCGATATTCCTAATCTCCATAAATTTTTCTTTCATTCGCACCAGTTGCAATTTTTGCGCATTGTGCCGTCTTGCATCAAAAATTGAACCTCGTGCTTGTGTATCTAAAATCTGTTAAGTGTTCCGTCAGTCCAAATTAAAAGCCCTCAACGGGGCATTCGTGAGACAAATACTACCTTATATAGAGATTTTTCGCAACCCGTGTGTTGCTGACTCGACCGCTCCGCCTGTGCCATCCACCTTCGGTACTCGTGTCTCCATCATCTTATCCATATCTTCGGGTTTCACTCCGAGTTTTCTTGCGGCTTCTTCCATTCCCGGATACGGCGCTCGACGAATTTCAGTTGCAGATTCACGGGAGAGCGTCAGCGCTTCTTTGGGAACCGTTCTCGGAGCCACCACAGGTTGCTCGAGGATATGCTGCTTTTCAATGACGGGTGTAGCAGGAGGTGCAACCTCTTCGATAGGAGGGCGTACCGGCATCACGGGGGCGCTTTTTGGTGTCACGAGCGCGGCCTCGTCTATCTTCCTGCCGATGAGAGTACTTGCATGAAGTGTCGGGTCCTTATGCAGTGCCACACGAGTGGCACGCTCGACATATGATTGCAGATTTTCATTCGGAGCCGGAGATACTCCGGTGTTTTTCTGTGTCTCAAGGAGCACCCTCTTCCATGCGAGAAATTCTTTACCTTCAGGAGTATCTGCGACACCCGGTAGCAGATTTCTCTTCACAATAGCTTCGGCTGATACAAGTCGTAACTGGCCGTGCGTTGGTACTTGGTTGTAGATGACTTTATATATCTCACGGGAACGCGCCATTGCACCTTCTGATGTCAGCGGCTCACGCAGTTCTTTCGCGACCCTATCGAGAAACGCGCCCGCAGTTGTCTCTTTTTCTGACGCATGGAAGCCCATCGCTTGTGCTTTACCCAAGAGCGCGTGCATCTCTGCCGCTGCGGCTTCAAGTGAGGATGAATCCTTCACACCAAGCGGTGCATTTGCGGCACTTTGTAAACTCTGTCCGCGCACTTCCCCCCAGTGCGAATTATGCGAAGGGCCATTTGCTGCGACATCCGCCCATCCCCCTGCGATGCGGGCGGTTTTCTCTATTGCAGCCCTCTCTGCCTCTGCGCCAACCGTAATATTCCGCAACATGTCATCCTTGAATCCACGCCCCTCATACTCAATCAATGTTTCTCCTTGCTTCGGAACAATTCCGTTCTTCTCCCAGAGCTTGAATCGGTCGTATGAAGGCCCCTCTCGTACTCTCGGTACTATCTCAGTCGCCGGCTGATCTGCGACTGCTCCGAGTAACTTTCTGGTCTCATTCATTTTTTTGAGTGTATATTCATCGAGATTACGCATCACCTCGGGTTTGATGTTGGCAGGAGTAACTTCAGCTACTGTATGTGCGGCAGCATCATGAACGCTTATAGCTTCCTGATGTGAGGCGGGTGAATTGATCAAGTCTTGTCCCGCAAGGTGCGCGGGAGTCAATTTGCCCGGAGTTATGTGGAGTGTACGTTCATCGAAGTCGGAAGCCTTCCCTAGAGCGCCCTCGATTGAGACAGTCTGTACAGGCATAGTCGCACTCGTGGGCACAATATGGAAATCAGCATCAGGGTTGAAATCGAGCGAGTGGCGCATGCTTTCGGTATTTGCGCTCGGGTAAAATGCTGCTTCACGCAAGACCGGACCAGTCGGGATGTCCTGCTTCATCTGATTCGGTACAAGGATGACACGATCGCCTTCCGCGGGTTCATCAGACTGCGGCGAAGGAGTATCGTCAGAGGCATGTCCTTCTGCTTCAGATCCTTCTGATTCACCTCCGTCTCCTGTCCCGCCTCCGCTACCCTCATTTGAATAGGGAGCCTCGGTCGCAGGAGCATGTGTGGCTTCGGGTGCAGCAGCGGTCGTCACAGATTCATGCGCCACACCAGTAGGATGCGCCGCGAGATACTCCTTCATCACCTCGACATTAATCTTGTCGCCGGGATGAACGAGGTCAATATTGCCCCTCGTCACTCCGAGCTTGGTGAGCTCTTCCGGAGTCATGCTCTTTAGGGCGCGATAGACATCAGGACTCATGCGGTCGGGTATTTCACGGGCAAAGATCTTTGAGAGGTTGTCACCCTCTACCACGGTATAGTCAGGAGATGCTTCGGTCGCACTCTGCAGTGTCTCACCATCGGGAACATACGACGCTCCACCCGAAAGTGCCTGCGAACCGTCGACGTATTCGGCCGACGCTATCAGAGCGCTACTTGCGAGCTGTGCGTGCAGGCTCTGTGCCGCACCTTCCACACCATGTTCAGCATTCTGTACAAGCTCTTTGGCAGCACCCACCACACTCGCGCCTACATCAGTGATATGCTCCTTCACCGCAGCCGCGCTCCCAAACATTTTCTCGGTCATTGTCCCGCCTGCGCCGTTCATCCACTTCACCGCATCAGCGAACTCCGCACCGGCAAGTGCCGCAAGGCCGCCGATGGTGCCAGCAAAAATGGTGTCCTTGGCCTTCTTCCGAAAGCGCGCGTCGTTGGTTTCTTCTTCGCTTTTGTCCAAGAGCTTCGCGAGTCTGCGCACTGCTTTGTCGCCATGCTCGTCAACGACACTCTCCCCTGCGAGCATCACCTCTGCCGTCGTCATCGCTTTGGTGAGGGTGTACTGATTGCCAAGGCGCTCGTTATTGTCTCCAAAGACCATCTTGCCTTCGGCGATTTTGAGGTTGGTGTAGTCGATACGGCGCTTGAGCTCTGCCTGTAGCTTAGAGGCATCTTCACCTTTCTCTTCGGCGGATTTAATCTTACCTATCAGTGCGTTCAGCTTCTCGGACGAGCCGCGATAGCCGGATTCGTTGTTCCCCTCGGCGCGCACTGCTTCGATCATATTCTTCACCGTGCCCATGGCGACAGTCTGGAGGGAACCAAGCTCAGCGGCGAGCGATGCCTTCACTTCTTCATTATCGACATGCGCAAGCTCGTCGTTAATATGTAGGATCCGATCACGCGCTTCCTGCATCTTCGGGGTGATGATCACTTCCCCGCGCTGTTGAGCTTTGTCCTGTGCGAGGAGTGCTTCACCCGAACGTTTCCAGCCGCGCATACCCGCGATACCGACGGCGATAATAGGGGCGGCAGCAAATCCCGCCACCGCTCCAAGTGCGGTGCGCGCAACAGCACCTCCCACTGCATAGTATCCGCGTTCTGCGCCGACGCTCTTCATTGCTGTGGTGAGTGCGTTCTGGTTGTTGATACCCTTCAGCTCTTCTGCGGCATCCGGGCAAGTCTGGATGAAGCGCTGCATCTCCATCTGACTCTCGGTCTTGGCGATTGCTTTCAGCGCCATGGCATCTCCTCCCACATCAGACATGTGCTTCATGAGTACCCCGCGCTGTAGTTCATAGACATCTTGCGCGTCTTTGTATGATTTCTGTTGTGCAGGCGTGGCTGTTTCCATTCCCCAGTCATGCGGGATCTTTGAGAGTTTGGTGGCTTGTTGGTTGAATACCTCCGCCACTTTTGCAACCTCGGGAGAGAGGCCTGCAGTCTCGATATACTGTACTTCAAGCAAGCCGTCTTCTCCTTCTTTAATCTCAGGGCCTAGCTCTTTCATGCCAGTCACCATCTGCTCAAGAACTGCTTTGTGGGTACCGATGCCACCCTTTTGAATATCGGCGGCAAGCTGCTTCTCACGGCCGATGATATGATATTTTTTGGTGAAGGAATCCTTGAGGCTGATCCAGACCTTACCGAGGAACTTTACATTCTTCTTTTGTTCCGCAATGTCTTCGGCTTGTCCATCGACTGCTTCTTCGCGGATACGGCCGATGGTGAGTTGCTGCAGGTTCTCGAGGGCCTGTTTCTGCTGTCCGCGTGAGAGTTTGTCGAATCCGCTCATACCTTCAAGATCTTCGGGGTTAATACCGAAACGCTCTTTGTATGAGGCGAGAATATCGGGAGCGATCTGCTCTTTTGCTCGAGTAGCGGGGGCTGGGGTAGCTTCGGGAGAAGTAGCGGAAAGCGGAGCAAGTAGAAGTGGGGCACTCGCACCTCGCTCTGTCATAGGGGTCTTAGGGACGAGTTCCCAGTTTGGGACAGGAATGCCACCCTCTTCTGTGGGGTCAAAATCGACCTTGCTGCTACCCTCGAGCTTGATGTCGTGGGTAGTGGGCGGCTCGGACAGATCAAGGTCGAGTTTGCCGTCGTAATCGAGGTTGAAGTCGAGTTTGCCGTCGTAGTCGAGGTTGATGTCGAGCGGAGTTTCGGAGACTACTCCGAGAGATACGCCCTCCGCTACCGCTTCGGTATCTTCGGGGGGTGCATCGGCGAATCCGTGTCCCGCGAGGTCAGCAACACCGGGAGGAAGTAAGCTGGCGGCGTAGTCTTCTGTGGCGGAGTCACCTACGAGCAGTTCCGGCTGCTGTATTAGTGCAGGATCAGGGAATGGGGCGACATTGTCGTATGACACATCGTTGGCGGAAGGTTTGTTCAGAGCAACATCTTGAGATGTTTTTGTTGGCGATAATGACTCAGGCATAAATTGCGAGCGAGGTTATATACTTCAATCATACAAACAAATACCGAAAAAGCTATCTCGAAAGTGCACAAGATGAACGCCTTTGATTCAGAAGTTTTGTTTTTGTCTTTAAGTGTGCGAGAATGCCAAACACATGCCTTACATTCCTAAAAAAGACAAAGAAGACATGCCTCCGCGACGTCGCGGAGCTAAGCCCGCCTTTGGGGCGTCGCGCGGTGTAAAACCCAGCTATCCGCCAAGAAAAATGGGTGCTTCTCGCGCATATACCGGTATAAAGCCTCTTCACAGAGGAGAACATTCCCGTACTGCGCGCTTAGACTCCAGAGCGGCTTCAACCTCACCCTTCCCACAAAAACCTGCTTTTAGACCCGGTAGACTGGTAGCGTCTGCTCCAATAAAACCTCCGTTTGTGCGAGCAGTACGCGCTGTGGCAGGAGGAAGAGGTGGCACTCTTAAATCCGATTATAAACCAGAGTATAAATCTGATTATAAGTCAGAATATAAAAAGGATTACGAGCCGGAAGCAAGGCGAAGCTATGAAAAATCTCCGTCTTCAAAGTTTCCATCAAAGCGAGCACTCAGCACACAGAGGCCGCCACGCACCGCAAAGGTAAGCTACACGCCGGCACCAACTGAGTCGTGGAATGCGGTTGCAACTTGGTATGACAATCATCTTGGTAAGGATGACAGTTATCACAAGAGTGTGATTCTCCCTAACATGACGCGACTCGTCGCACCCAAGCGGGGCGAAACCATTGTCGATATCGCTTGCGGGACCGGATTCTTCACAAATGCATTCGCAAAAGACGGGGCGACCATGACCGGCATCGACGTCGGCGAGGAACTTATCGCGATTGCACGCAAAAATGGCGCCATGGTCTCGTACCATGTCGGCTCGGCAGAGAAGATAGACATTATCGCAGACAATGCCAAAGACAAGGCAATCATCGTCCTCGCAATACAGAACATCGAGCACGCACAGAAGGTTTTCAATGAAGCATTTCGCATCATAAAGAAAGGCGGATCATTTCATATCGTGATGAATCACCCCGCATTCCGCATCCCCAAAGCATCAGCATGGGAATTCGATGCGAAACAGAAGGTGCAGTTCCGCCGCATCGACAGCTATCTTTCGGAGTCACGCAGCGAAATAGATATGCACCCCGGTATCATCGGCTCTCAGAAGACCGTCTCATTTCACAGACCGCTACAGTACTATATGAAGGCTTTATCCAAAGCCGGTTTCGTACTGGAGAAACTTGAAGAGTGGACCTCACAGAAGGTTAGCGACTCGGGACCGCGCGCAAAAGCCGAAAATGACGCGCGCAAAGAGTTTCCGCTGTTTCTTTATCTCGGCGCCAAGAAGATTTAGTAGGACTTCTCATTTGAATGAAATACAAGGCGTGGAGACAATGATGAAGAAGGTATATTCATATATGTCGACTGAGTTATTGAGACTCCCAACAGAGTAGTTCACCAAAAGAGGAGTCCTACTTAGCTTTTTCGGGTACGCTCCAATAGCGATAGAATATTAATTTTACCGCCTCAGTAAAGACGAAGTACAAGATGACGAGAAGCGCAACCATCCCCCATTGTCCTGCCGTTGGAACGATGAATCCGAACAGAGCGCGCATCGCCGGGATAAGAGGAAGCACGACCGTGATTGCCATCGCGCCGAGGGTGAGCCAGATGACAGTGGCACTTGGTGTCTTCGCTTTCCAAAACGGAAGTGCCGTGCGAATAGAGAAGAGCAGAATGAGTTCAGTAAGGATACTGCCGATGAACCACATGGTTTGAAGCGCCTTCTCTCCTTGGTGCATAAAATATCCAAAGAACGCAAAATCAAACAACGTACTCACCACCCCAAGCACAATGGCGATGGCTGTTATCTCGCCGATGTTGTACCCGCGCGGCTTCTCGAGCTCATAGTCATCAACGGTATCGGTCGCGATTGAGATCATCGGAAAATCAGACAAAAGATTCAAGAGGAGCACTTGGATGGGAAGCATCGGCAGATACGGAATAAAGAGTGAGGAAAATGCCAGCGCATAGAAATTGCCGAAATTTGAGGTCAGCGTCGCGCGAATGTACTTCATAGAATTCGAGAATATTGTCCTTCCTTCTTTGATGCCGTCGACGATAACCCCGAGTGAGGGATTGAGGAGTATGATGTCGGAGGCGTCTTGTGCGATATCGGACGCTCCCTCGACTGCGAGTCCGACATGCGCCATCTTGAGTGCGGGCGCATCATTGAAACCTTCACCGAGGAATCCGACCAGATTCTTTTCTTCCAGCTTCTTGATGATCTCAAATTTCTGTACAGGGGTCGTACGCGCAAAAATATTGTATTCCATCACGGCTATCCCCTGCTCACTATCTGTCATACGCATGAACTCATCACCCAAGAGCACCTTGGTGGGGTCAGTGAGAATACCCGCTTCAAATCCTACCCAACCCGCAACCTCTTTGCTGTCGCCGGTAATAATCTTTACTGTCACACCAAGCTTGCGCGCATTCTCAACTGCGGATTTTGTACTTGCCTTGAGTGGGTCCGAGAACGAGACCAGTCCGATACAGCGGAATCCCGATGTGTCGTCAGGGTTTATCTGAGTCGTGTCACTTCCGACTTCTTTGTACGAGACAGCGAGAATTCTCCTTCCCTTTCTTCCTTCTTCTTTGCCCCAGATGAGTTCTGATGAATGTTCACTCTCATTACATAATACTTCGGGAGCACCGCGTACGACGACGAGATGCTTACCCTCAAATTCCACCAGTACACTTTCTTTTCTGCGGGTTGGATCAAACGGCACCTCATCCAAGCGGCGCAGTCCCGAAAGTCCGTCGGCGATTTTCGTTTCGTCGGCATTCTTGAGTGCGATGTCAAACACGCTGTTCTGAACGCTCGATGACTTAGGAGCTGAGAGTGGAGCCATGAGCGCGTAACGGAGGAGTTCCTCTCTGTTGCCATAAATCTCACCGACGGAAAGCTTGTTCTCAGTAATGGTCCCTGTCTTATCACTTGCAAGAATATTGATACTGCCAAGATCTTCGATAGCAGAAAGTCTGCGCGGCACCACATGCATTCGCGCGAGCCGCAGTGCGCCGCGTGAGAGTGAGATGGTTGTCACAAGTGGCAGCGCCTCAGGGATAGCAGAGACCGTGAGTGCAATTGAGAATAGGAGGAAGTTACCCAAACTGACTCCGTCTCCCTGCACCAGGGTATGAAGAAGGAACACGACCGGTACGGTCACGAGTATGAGCTTAAGTATGAATTTACTAAAATGACTGATTCCTTCTTCAAAGGCACTTGGACTTTCCGCCTCGTGCATTTTTTCGGCGATCGTACCGACTTCAGTGTTATTGCCGGTCGCAAATATTACTATCTCTGCTGTTCCCGAAAGTAGTGTCGTTCGTGAGAATCCGATGTTCGATGCTTTATAGATATCATCGGGAACTTCGGTGAGTGCAGCTGCGACCTTCTCGACCGGAATGGTCTCTCCGGTCATAGGTGACTCGTCTACCGTCACTGCTTCGGTCAGTATGAAATATCCGTCGGCAGGAATCATATCACCCGCATCGAGGAGCACGATGTCGCCGGGGACGATGTCACTCACCAAAATGGTGACCTCACTACCACTACGTCTCACGCGGGTCTTGCGCAGGATGAAACTCTTGAGGAGTTTGAGTGCATTTTCCGCGCGGTACTCCTGGAAAAATCCGAGAAACGCATTGATAAGGAGGAACAAGAAGATAATGCCTGCATCGAGATATTCGCCGAGGTAGAGTGCGAGCACCGATGCCCCGAGCAAGAGATAGATGAACGCTGACTTGAATTGACGGAGAAATATCTCAAGCGGCGTGATTTGCTTGCCGGTAATCTCGTTTTGGCCGTATGACGTGCGGCGCGAGATTACCTCGGCATCACTCAATCCTTGCGCTGATGTAAACAGTACACCCAGTGCGCTTGCAATATCCTTGACCGCGATGTCCTTGGAGGTTATTCGGGGGATGTTCATAAATATGAATAAGAAAGGTAAATGACTAATTAACGCAAGAACCGCCGACCAATTGGCGTGAGACTTCGATCACCTTGTCACGCGAAGGAGAGTATAAGACCGAGAGCGAAGTCTTGCAGTAGACAATGACCTCATCGCCTACTCGGGCGTTGCCGAAGAACGGAATGTTTGCAAGTGGCGCGAGTGACGTAACGCGCGCGACATTTGGCTGCTCACCCTCTGGAAGCAATAGATGTTTCTCTACTGCGATAATTACTTGTGCGACAGGGTCTTCTATTGCCGCGGACGGGGCGGCAGCCCGGCCGATGCTTGCCTGTAGTCTCGAAACTTCGAGATAAAAATGCATCGCGAGGATGAGCGAGAGGAGCGTGGCTCCGGCGAGCAGTAAGATGAATCCGGACTTCCACATATTTGTCCACCCAAAACCTCCTTTTTTACTGAGATCTATTGATGCTTTTCTTCCCCCGAAGAGTTTCATATAGGGCTTAGTATACCCTTTCTGGGTATATATTTCATAGCAGCTCTCCTATTGATTAAAGGGCCAATTTACGGCACAATTTACCCATGACGGAGCATACAAGATCCGGTTCGGAGCGGAAAACAGTAGCACTCCCTGCGAGTGTCGCACTGCTCGCGCTTGTAGGAGGTTTTTTGCTTGGACGTTACGAGTTTCCCACCTTCAATGATCCGAAAGATGTCCTGAGTGATTGTAATAAGAACTATTCATTGCTTCGTGCCGATCTTGACTGCACTGCGGCAAATGATGCTTATCAACGGGTGAATAATATCCAAGATACTGTAACAACCTATATCGAGCAGCAAAAGACTGCCGGCAATATCACGCGCGCATCGGTATTCTTTCGTGACCTCTCATCACGCCGCTGGGCTGCAGTCAATAAGGACGAGATGTACGCACCGGGAAGCCTTCTCAAGATGACACTCGCTATCGCCTACTATAAGCTCGCAGAGGTTGAGCCGGCTCTTCTCCAGCAACAGTTTGTATACAAGAGTGCAGAGAATAGTCTAAATGCAAAAGAACACTATCAGCCGAAGGAGAAGCTGGTGCCGGGAAATTCCTACACTGTCGACAACATTATCACCCACATGATTGAGCAGTCGGACAACGATACTGCGACGCTCTTGGGACAATCCATCGACATGAATTTTTTCAATAAGGTGCTCTCGGACCTCGGTGTGAGTCTCCCAGCAACCGGCGGGAATGACCAGAACTTCCTCACGGTCGACCGCTATGCTGCAATACTTCGCAACATCTACCTTGCGTCCTATCTGAATATCGACGGCTCCCAGAAACTTCTGTCGCTCATGTCGCAGACATCGTTTAATGATGGTATCGTGGCAGGTATTCCAAATACCGTCACCGTAGCCCATAAGTTCGGCGAACGCGAAGTCACCAACCCGAAGACCGGTGCCGAAATATCTACAGAACTGCATGACTGCGGCATTATCTACAAACAAGACCACCCGTATATCCCGTGTGTGATGACCGAAGGCAAATCATATGATGGTCTTTCGAAGATCATTGCCGAGATATCCAAGGAAGTGTACGAGACCGAATAGTATTGTTCAATTTTCAAAATATACCGTACTTATTGTCGTTCGACAGTATATTTGGTATATTTTATTTATGAATCGAATCAATAGACTTGCTCCCGAATAAGAAAAATGAGATAATTGATGAATGAACATCAGCAAACTTGCCAACGACCCACGTGCAATTAAGGCCTTAACCGGGC
>JAYTWK010000009.1:0-46574 GCA_043743715.1 bacterium | reverse complement strand
TTGCCGTTTTTTAACCATGGTAGTTAATTTCTATCAGTTCTACGGCTTAACCACAAGGTGGGAGGGTCAAATTAAGCCACGATTTTTGTATATTATGCCACAAATACACACAGAGTGCTGCCAAGATAACCACTGCCGCGGTAAGTAATTGCTGTCTCGAAAGATTCATAAGTTGAAGGTGATGAGTAATAAGATAATCGGACTCGATAACGGTCCTCGCCCAGAGTACCTAAATGGCTCCTTGGGTAAGGCCTAGTGCTGCATTCAGCATAACAAGCGATAAAATTATCGCAACGAGCAACATGCCATTGGCCACAATATGCGGATGCTGTATACGGATCTTGATGAACACAGCGAAAACAAGCGCCAGTGTGAGTATTGCGGCAAGGATAAGGTAGATTGTGCTTGTGGTACGCCTCGGAGATGCAATCATCGATTCAAATACACTTGCACGCGAGCGCTCAAGTATCGGTCCGGCGATGATGACATGTGCATCCAGTCTCTGTGTCTCTGCTCCGGCGACACTTGAAGTGGCTGGCGATGGAGTGGGTGGTGCCGTCATCTGCCCCATGCTCGTCGTGCTTGTCGTTGTGGATTTTGCGATGGGTACTCCTGGCGACTTGGCGGGCACTTGAGGAGGCGTCGCTTGTTTTGTCTCTTGTTTTATTTTTGGTAGCTGTGCAATTGTGGTCGAAGCTCCCTTGATGGTTACGATATTCTTGGTTGCGCCCGATGTCGTCGCATCTTTTTGAGCAAAACTTTGTGTCGTGATACCCTCGGTGTTTCGTGCGATCAAGGACGGTCGGCCGAATTCTTCGACCACGAATATCACCGCTTTGCCTTTGTAGATACCCTCTGCGGTGGCGATGCCAATCTCGGAATAATTGCCGTTTAAGATGTTGGCGCGATGCGAGGGAGATGCGAGCCATGCGTCGGTCACATCCTTTGAGTCGGTGAAGTTGACCGCGAGATTCTCACCCGCTGCCGCGTAGTTATATCCTGCTTGGTCAAACCAGTACCACGGAGTCTTTCCGTCGGGTGTGTCATGCGCGAAGTAGCCCTTTGCCGCCATGTCATTGGCTTTCTGTTGAGCAGCTTTCACAAGCAGAGGATTTGGTGTTAGGCTCGAAAGTTGCTTGTCGATGCGGCTCTGGTTCGTCTCATCGACGAGTACTGTGGCAAAAATCGCTGCAAAGAAGTTGCTATGCGGTAATACAATATAGGCATGCGCGAGGTACATCCCTTCCGTCGCAAGCACAACGCCAAGTATCACGGCGGTAATTTTGAGTCGCAAAAAATGCGGTTTATGGTCATTATGCTCGCCTGGGATGAAGTGTTTTTTGAGTACTCTCCCTATATTCCACAATATTTTCACGAAATTACTATAGCACAAAATATCTCATAATACAAGGGCAGTTCAAGCTTTAATTAAAGGTTGTGCAATCATCAGGACTTGCCGTCTGAGTTTTTTTCATTATGCCATTTCCAAGCGTCCTCGACTGCGCTGTCTATCGAGCGCTTCGATTTCCATCCCATCACCCTCTCTATCTTTGAGACGTCAGCACAACTCTTCGAGATGTCTCCTTCACGCCGCGGGCCGAATTTGTGCGCGATCTTCGCGCCGCTCACATGCTCGAATTTCTTGAGGAGATGAAGGATGCTGCTGCCGTGCCCTGTGCCGACATTGAATACGTCGTAGTAGGGTGCTTTTACCTTTGTGAGATGATCGAGCGCGGCGATGTGTGCTTCAGCAAGATCCATCACATGAATGAAGTCACGCACCGGTGTGCCGTCAGGTGTCGGGTGATCATCACCGAATATCATGAACTCTTTTTTCTCGCCGGAAGCGACTTTGAGTATCAAGGGGACCACGTTGGTCGCATCGTAAAGCGGCAACTCTCCCAGCTTGCCCGACGGATGCGCTCCGATTGGGTTGAAATAGCGCAGTGCGACTGCGGCAATCGGCGCATGGCTCTCTACCTTGTCTTCTACGATCATTTCGCCGACGACCTTTGTCCTCCCGTAGGGTGAGTTCGATCCTTTGATCTCGGCATGTTCAGGTGTCGGAACGAGTGATGCATCGCCATAGACATTGGCCGAAGATGAGAACACGAACGGGATGGTGCCGTGCGCTTCGCTCACTTCAAGCAGGCTAAGGAGCGCAAGCAGATTGTTCTTATAGTAGCGTAGCGGGTGCGTGAGCGACTCCCCGACTGCTTTATGTGCGGCGAAGTGAATGATACCCGCGATGTCATGCTCCTTCTCGAACACCCCGCGCAGGAATTCTCGATCTCCGCAGTCCCCTACATATATGCGCGGCGACTTGCCGGTGATTGCGCTGATACGGTCAATGGTTGCCGGTTCGGAATTGGAAAAGTTGTCAATGATGATCGGTGTGTAGCCGGCCTCAATCAGCGCGATTGCAGTATGCGATCCGATGTACCCTGCACCCCCAGTAATAAGTATTTTTTTCATAATAACTACAACCTCTTACGAATCTTCAAGGTGATACTTCAATGATACCGCAGATCTATGATGTCTGTCTGATACCACAACATCAGCCCGAAAGGGCTGATGTTGTGCTTACTATTACTTGATATCAGGGGTGAGGTCAGGGAACGGAGTGTTGAGTTCTTTGCATTTCAGTAAGTTGATCTCATACTTTGTCGTCTTGTAGACGTATCCTGTGCCGTTCTCAATGTCCTTACCCTTGTAACCTGCGTCGTACCAAGGCTTGATGATTTCATTATGATACTGCTTTTGGAATTTCTTTACCCATTTGTGAGTAAGTGTTCCAAAAAATCCACTGACAGGAATCTTGGCATCCACTGTTTCGTTGAGAAAAGTTTGAAGTCTCGAGACATCTTCAGTGTCGTTCTTTTTGTTGCTCTTACGCATATAGGTATGAATGTACTCTGAACATCCAGCCGGAAGAGCAAGCTCTCCGGTAGTAGTTGCTGCACCCAAGACTTCTCCCTGAGAATTGTCTGTGCTGCCGCCGCTTCCCGATCCGCCGCCATTTCCGCCGCTGAGTTTGCATGATCCGTCATCTTTATTTGCAAGTGCATTGAAGTTGCTTGCAGCTGTGTTGGTGCATCCGAAGTAATCAAACGTCGAGCTACCTCCACTTCCGCCGCCTGAAGGAGTCGAAGGTATAGAAGGAATTACCGGTGGCACTTGATCACAAATAGTGTTGTATGTGACATGAAGGTCGTACAGAATGCCTGCGGGGTTTGACTGTCCGTTTGATCCTTCGACTCCGAAATTCTTCACGCGCACCTCGAGTGTATTTTGCCCATTTACGAGTTGTCCCGGAGCGATATCGAGGTCGATAGGAGCACCAAATGTAGCGCCACTTGTATCCTCAAGGATCAATACACCGTTAAGATAAACCTGGAAAGTATTATCACCGGCAATTTTGAGGTGTGCGCCAGTCGAACTTCCTGCAATACTAAATACATCGAAGAATGACTCCGTCTGCTCTACACCCGGCGTAGCGACAGGATTCTCACCCCAGACCCACTCTGCCCCTGCAATACTTGCTGTCCATGCGCCATGGAGCTGCTGCCCTGCTGTCTCGGTGTCGAAATCAACAAGCACTGCATTTGCACCGTCGTTTGATCCCACATGCAGTGAGGTCCCCGATGTGCGATCAAGTGAAAGTTCGGACACAACACATTGCTGTGGCTCGTCAGATACGCACTCGTTACCCATGAGGTGTGTACCGCTCTCACACTGAGGAGGTTGAATGACTTTTGGAGCATTAAATGCGACGCAGTACTCAGTTCCGCCATTTGCTGCGACAGCGTTGTCATAATTGTCATAGTTGACCACATCGCTGTTACAGTAGATCTCAGCGCTGACATTATTGTTGTCAGTTTGGAAAGTGAAAGGAATATATCCGTCCTTGAGTGCCTCGCGCACCCATACAACCATTGATTCACCGCTAAATGGTACCGAGACTGTTGCTACCCCGCTTGCGTTCGTCGGGCCGAATGTTGTCCATCCGTTTTCGAGAGGTGCTTCACCTATGAAGGTGTCCCCGGGATAAAGCGCTGTCACAGGAGCCCACTGGAAATTCCAACCGGCTTCGAGATGGCATGCGCCGTCACTACTTACTACATACTGTGATGCGGTGTTCGCATCAATAACCCTGTTTGTGCCACTCCAGTTTGGAAGATCAGATTCATTGTTGCAAACTACTTTTGTGGCAATAACGGTTGCAGAAGATTCAGATAATACAGGAGTACACTGATTAAGTGAGATTTGAACACCTTCATCATTCGGGCAAACATCTATAACGATAGGTATGCAAAGTGGAGGGATTCCTACAAATCCTGAAGGGCAAACTTCGGAAATGATTGGAATGAGATTGAAACTTGCCGTAACACTCGCAGCTGTAGCCATTGAGACCGAGCAAGTCCCTGTGCCAGAGCATGCGCCAGACCAGCCACTGAATGTTGAGCCGGAAAGAGGAGTTGCGGTAAGTGTCACTGAAGTACCCTCGGTATAAGCTTCTGAACAATCTGCGCCACATGAGATGCCTGCCGGGACAGAAGTTGCAGAGCCAGAACCAGTGCCTGATTTTGTAACAGTAAGCAAATTGGTAACCGGAGGGATAACGATAGTGGTTGAGAATGTTGCCGCATCTGATCCTTCGTTGCCGCTGAAGTTTGCGTGATATACCTTTACGCAAATCGAATATGTTCCTGCTGCTCCGTAATCATGGCTGGTGCTCCAGGTAGCGTTCGTGAATGATCCATTATTTTGATTTGGACCAGTGCCGCCGACAAATGAGATGGTGTTAAATCCAAACTGCACTGCGCTTGCCGCTCCACAAGCACCTGTCCAATCAACTCCCATATGCTGAGCACTAGATGCGCCAGTGTATGTATTGGCGCTTGCTGTTCCTGAGAGGCTTACTGTTGTCCCAGAAACTGTCGAAGTTCCTGTGATTGCATATCCCGTATTGATATTCACAGCATATGCGACTGTGCTAGTAAAAATGCTTGCAATTCCGCCAACCGAGAGGTTGAGCGAAATTATGATAAAACCTGCTACAGCCTTCTTTAATGTCTTCCTTTTCAGCCCTGACACAAAAAGTAATTGATTCATAAACTCTTCTAAATAAATTAAATAATTATTCACACCTACAATTCACACCCACAAAAAGAAGCGCAAGACACTTTTTTGGTGTTTGCTTCTTTTTCTTCCCTCCACTACAAATGAACTTCTACACAGTATACCAAACATTCTTTTGTTTGGCAAGTTTCTGGTGCACAACACCCATTAGACGATGTCTAATTATTGTATGAAAAAACGAGGCAAATGCCTCGCTTTGCCGTCGCTAGATTTGTTTTTCGTCCGAATACAATACAGTCAAAGTCTAGCGGTTGTACTTGTCTTCATAGCGGATGATGTCATCTTCGCCGAGATAATCGCCACGCTGTACTTCGATGATCTCAAGTATATCCTCGCCGGGGTTTTCAAGACGATGCTTTGCGCGGAACGGAATGTCGATGCTCTGCCCCTCATCGAGGTAGCGCGTGTCTTTTCCTATTGTCGCTTTGGCGACACCTGCGATCACTGTCCAGTGCTCGCTGCGCTTTTCGTGCGATTGAAGCGAGAGACGCTCGCCGGGGTTTACCACCAGTTTCTTCACTTTGTAGTATTCCCCTTCCTGGAGAATTGTATAAGATCCCCATGGGCGAAAAGAGGTGCGGTGTTCGCGGTGCTGCGAGCGCCCGCTCGCTTTAATCTTGGTAAACACTTCTTTGATGCGGTGTGCACTGTCACGCTTGGTCACGAGTACCGCATCTTCAGTATCGATAATAATTACATCGTCCATGTCGATTGCCGCCACAACACGATTCGGAGATCCGAGTATCATCGAACCGGTACAATCAATGGCAAACGAGTCTTCGTTTTCGACATTATTATTCTTATCATGCGGCATGAGCTCATAAAGTATTTTCCATGAGCCGATATCTTGCCACTTGAACGAAGCGCGTATGACCGCCACGTTCTTTGTCTTCTCGAGCACTCCATTATCTATCGAAATTGACGGAAGTGCATTGTAACCTATCGCGAAGTCCTCTACCGATGCGTCATGCTTCGATGTGAGCAATTTTGAGAGTTCAGGAAGAAATTTCTTCACTGCGGCGAGCATGGTCTTTGCTTCAAACAGAAATATTCCGGCATTCCACACATACCCACTCTTGATATATTCCTCTGCGATTGCTACCGACGGCTTTTCGACGAATGCCGAAACCTGTACGATAGCATTCTTCATCAGTGTCGATTCGGGCTTTATGTAACCGTACTCCGGGCTTGGAGCGTCGGGTGAAATTCCAAAGACGACGATATTTCCGTCTTCTGCGCTCTTCATTGCCAGCGTGACATCGTTTGCGAACGCGGTTGTAGGTGAAATCAAATGATCTGCGGGGCAGACCAACAGTACGGCATCCTTATCTTTTTTTGCAACCATCTCAGAAGCAAGTCCTATTGCTGACGCAGTGTTCCTTTGTTCGGGCTCGATGAGAAGATGATCTTTCTTAAATCCGAACGGTTTGAGTTGAAGTAAAATATCAGTCGCAAATGTCTGCTTCGTGACAATGTAGATTCGCTCAGCTGGAGTGACCTTCTTGAGGCGGGTAAATGTCTGCTGAATGAGAGTTTTCTTACCGAGTAGTGCGAGTAGCTGCTTGGGATACAGCTCTCGACTTATCGGCCACAGCCTGGTGCCTGATCCCCCTGCCAGGATGACTGAGTAAAGATGGGCGTGCGATGCAATAGTCTGTTTGTTATTCATGTGCTGGATGTGACATAGTATTGATAATATTTTCCTTCTTGTTACTTTGAAGAATAGCCTGCATTTTGCTTGCCACTCAGTTTACGAATAAGAAGTTTCATGTTGTAGAAAAAGGTCGGTTGAGTAGGCGAAAGGTATATATCCCGGCGGCTCGACGTGGCAAGAACGGCAGGAAGACGGAGTGTCACATCTTTATAACCGGGCTTGGTAACGGTGATGCTACGATAAAACTCCGGCAAATACAAATTGTAAGCATTATCTCTCACGATTCTCTTTGTAGTACTTCCTATGACCATGGTCGTGCCTATGACGGGTTCCCCCAGTGAGTTTGAAATAGTTCCATAGAGATAGGGCGCTTTGTAGAAAGATGAAAGTATCCGGTATGACGAGCGCAGTGTATCGTCGTCGTTAATGAGAGCGGTTGACCCACCCTTCAGTACCCAATAATTCATCAGCGGTACCACTCCGGTTCCTTGATAGAGGCCATCGAGCGTATCTTGCACGAACTTTGCCTGCTCGGTGTCTGACATGACACCGTTTAAGTCCGGGATTGGCGTACCAAATTCCCCAATACCAATATTTGCATGGAGTAGCTCCCCCAGCATCTTCACATCTCCCGAAAATTGCTCGGTCGAAGTGGTGTAGTGATCGATCAAAATAGTTCCTCCAAGATCATGTGCAACAGAAGGGGTGATGACGTACCGCGCAATATCGGCATTCATCGAAGTGTAGACTGTTACCTGCCTTCGTATATTTGAAAACTCGGCATCAGCGATCTTCTTTTCTTCAACGAGAAAAGTGTTATATCCCTCCGTATCTCCTGTTTGCCTCGGATCGCCCGGACCTCCGTTTTCGCATTCCGTACAAGGAGTAAATATGTCGTCGGGTACGAAGAGGGACGCATTACTGCGGATAAATTTAGTAAGCAGGCGCTCATGGTCATCACGGCTTATCTTTGCGTATCCGTACCAGCCTTCCCAGCCTGAGAAATTCCCTCTGAAGAATACTAAAAGATGATGTGCGCGGGCAGAATTTACCCACAACGTAAGTACAGGAAGAAACTTCTCATCATACGGGGTATCGATTGCCACATGAGTTGCTCCGGCAGCAGCGATCAGTTCCATTTGCTTATCAACAAAGGCCTGATGACTGGAGGGATCTTCAAGAAACTGACCGGCTCGGTCACGTGAATATTTCATTGTGTCGATCGATTGGACCTTAAACATTACTTTTTGGTCTTTTGGCTTTGACACAAACTGAAGAAGCGGCGCCTCCTTATTGATGGTATGTAGGATAAACACATTCAATGCTAAAAGCACTGATGCGAAGGAAATCATCAGTAATATAATTTTGATCTCTCGTGAGACATGTGTGTGTTTAAGCGGGAAGATCATTTCTCTCAAAAATTAGAATTTCATCCGAAGTATAAACCTTACTAAAGTATTTATATAAACGCCCGTTGAGTACCGGGTCTTGGTATATTCTGTCCCAAAGCTCATCGTTTCTTTGAATAATTATCCAGCGAGCGTACTTCTCCGGGGCAGCAAGTGATTCTTCCCAATACGGCTTATTACCGATGTAGATAATATCACGCATGTGTATGGGCGTACGGATGACGCTGAGTGTGCGCTTGTAGTCGTCCATGAGTACTTGCCCGTAATCATAGTTATTTTCAAGCCAATGTTGAGCATCAGGAGATTTTGCCGTTGCCGACGAGAGTCCCGATACGCCATCAGTGAGAGCCAAGACCTGAGAGTAGCCGATGAAAAAAAGTAAACACTGCAAAATCAGGAGTCCTGAAATAAGCAACTTACCAAATGTTTTTGTACGATAAAACAGATATCCCGAAAAAAGTGCAATCGCAGGCAGCATCATTACTCCGTAACGCACGTTAAATAGTGTCCATTCAAACGTTGAAGGCGTTAAGCTTGGAATGAATATAATTGACTGACCCATATAAAGGGTCAATACATTAAAAATGAACGGAACAAGCATGATGAGGAGTATATAAACTTGATTGCGCGACTTCCTATTTGCAAGGAATAAGATCATTCCGATGATCGCAATAATAGTCGGAAGAATACCGCTGATACTTTCAACGGTAACTAAATAATACAGAAAAGACATGAGGGGATGATGGAATGCCGGTAATTGACCTTTGGCATTCCAACCTTTTTGCTGTGAATTGGCAGAAAATTCACTGTGAGTAAAATAAAGCGGATCTCCAAGAATAAGGAAACTCCACAAAAGCCATAAGAAAATTCCAAAAAACGCCAGTGTCGCAAAAAGAATGAACCGCCCTTCAAGTAAACTCCATCTTGCTCGAAAGCTCTCGTTTACAGGTTGAGCATTATCTGATGGGGCAATCATTTGCTGCTTACGCTTAAAAGTGAACGGGAAATAATAAAGACAAATAACTCCCGCTTCCATCATGACCAGTGCCCAGCCGTCATAGCGTGAAAGTGACGCACAAAGGCCGAAGAACGCGGCAAGCATAAGCATCGATATATCGCCTTTTTCAATAAGGAAGCGGATAAAATAGTAGCTAGATAGAACAAAGAAGACGATCAGTGTCAGCTCTGTCATTGGTGTCGACTGCAAATAAAGAATATTGGGATTAAGAATGAACACCAATGCAGCAAAGAAGGAAGCATCTTTGTTGTGAGTGAGAAGTGATGCTAATTTATAAATAAAAATTGAAGCGATAACAAAAGCTGTTCCTGAGACAATAGATCCCGCAAGTCCTGTGTGCCACAGAAAATCAAACTTTACAAAAGGAATGAGAAATATATGTGGTAAGGGTAACCAAATACCGCCAAGCTGGGCAAATCCGGGAGTGATACTGTCGACGACACGCTTTGCAATATTGAGGTGGGACTCCGCATCACCATACGAAGTGATATAGTTGTGTGAAAATGAGTAGTATGTGCTTACGAGTGCCATGATGAGCGATATACTCAGCACACCCCGTTCAGTCTTGACGGAATCCAATATTTGGCCCATTTTCTCAAAGGATGAGATTTTGAAAGTGAAGTTGCTACTCATGTGCATTTTTTAGCGAATAGTGCAGCACCCACAATCCCAACACGGCAATAAAGCAATATATAAGAAAGAAAAATGTGATAAGGCTGATATGTCCGTCAAGGAAAGTTTTATATACAAAACTGCCGCTCTTGCCGCTTTGAAGGAAGTCTAAATTGTACAAGAAATTAAATTTCTTCGCCGGCAAGAGCAATCCCTCGCTCTTAGTTGGGACGGAATTTGTGGTAATTACTCCAAGCAATGCTGTTGCAAGAGAATAAAGAAATAGTAGATATGCAAATATTTTACGGGCGATACCCTTTCCCCATCTGTGAAGTGCAATTCCGACAAAAAGGGCGAGCCACGGCATAGACGGTATAAGATACCTTGGTCCGTATGCCCATCCACCTTCCGGGTCTCCCCACGATGAATAAAGGAGTACGTTCATTGAGATAAAGACTAAAGGAATGATGGTAAGAACTTGTTCATTTTTTGAGGCGTTCAATAATTTATAGCGTATGCCAAAAATAGCCAGAAGAAATATGGGTGTAAAATAGAACAATCCCCTTTCATCAGAAAAAAGTAACACATAAAAACCATTAGCGAAATGCTTTTCGCTAAAGAACCCGGTAACAGTTTTCTCCGGCTCAATGGAAACAATTACTGACGACGAAGCCGCTTTCGTTGAAGTCGAAAATGAATGATTGCTATCAGTAAGCGCGGGCGAAGTCGTAGCATGAGTATAATTTTGTAGAGTGCCGGCAAGTTTAGTCCAACCACCGTAATAGTGATTGTTGTGCCATAATTGGAGGCCCGTTATGAGCACGAAGACAATGGCAGTCAGAAAACTTGCCCAACGTATAGAGATAGCGTAACCATCAGCTAGTTTTTTTGCCTCAAAGGTAACGTAGGCAAGATAAAATAGTACGGGCAAAAACAATAGCCCGTTTGGATAGTCAACAGTGATTGCCAGCGCATATGCAAGCCAGACATATGCAGCATACAGAAAACTATACTTCCCTTTATCGTTTGAATATTTCCAGACAGCGTAGTACGCAGTCACAATAAAACATGCAGTAAAGGCATTTTGATAGAGGGTAACAGCATAACTCCATGAGGTCGAAGCAAACCCATATACCAGTACAGAAAATATCGCAGCCCATTGCGGCAATAAAAAAATGTTCCTCGCGATCAAAAAGATGAACACTAAAGCGATAATGCTAAATATTGATTCTATAGAGAATGAACCAACTTGGCCTACACCATAGTATTTCCCTATGAGATAAAAAGGAACAGACATGTACGCAACACCGGGAGCAAAAAATCCGAAATATTCACCTTTTGGGGATACTCCGACATCAGGAAAAGCTACGCTCGCCCAATTGTTCTCGAGTGCGTATGTTCCGTTCTCTGCCAAACTTACAACGTGGACGTATCGGCCTCTCTCAGGTGATGCCTCAAATGCTTGAGTTTGAGTGCTTAAGTGTTGTTTTATCTCCATAGCACTCGGAGTGCCCACTGCCCCACGAAGCGTGAGAGCATACATGAATGCACTGAGTACAACAATCATAATTATGATAACAGTATCTTTCTTCATACGATAATTTTCTTTGAGCTTGCGACGACATCCCATGTACTGGTAAATCGTTTCTGTCTGAATATCATCTTTGTATAGAAAAAAAGAGCAAAATATCCGGCTAAAAATGACATGATGGGGTGTTTCATTGCTTCACGTACGACTGCAGCAACGGTAGCCATGAGTGGTAGTTGGTAAGCTGCTTTTGCCTGTCCGTTAAATTCTTCGATAAGTTGTTGACGCCCAGAAGCAAAACGCGAACTCTGTTTACTATGGTCTTTGAGTGTGTTGGGACAACGAAAGATGACGCGCGCACTTGGCACATACTCAAACGCTAATCCTATGTTCTGGCATGTAAGGTATGCATATGCATCATAAGGAACTTGGTCAGGATAATGAAATGACGAATAAAGATTTTTTGAAAAGGCTCTTATTGGCCCAACACAAAGGTAAATATTATTTACCGAAGGTAGTTTGCTAAAAAACTCAGTTTTGAAAACATGAGTTCGCGCCAGCACTTGCTCAACAAGTGTTGTCGGTTTCGCAGGTATAATCATACCACTCGTCAGACCAATCTTATCATTTTTTACTAAAGGCTGAATTAAACGTTCAACGACATAGTCATTTTCCGGCAAGACATCAGCATCAAATATAGCCAAAAGGTCACTCGTCACATTTTTCAATAGAGTATTGATTGCTTCGTTTGCCCCACTTCGATTGGAGTGCCGTATGAGCTCTACCCCGTCTCCCCCTATTGTGCGAACAATATTGTCGGTGTCATCAGTACTTGCGTCTGAAATAACGACTGTTTGCAGCAAGTCTGCCGACTCAATATGTTGTTTCTTAAGTGCAAGAAGAAGCTTGCCAATATTGGCAGCTTCGTTATACGCGACTATCCCTATTGTGAGTGTAGGTTTAGACTTCATACAAATCTCTTAATAAATTTTCTCGCAAGCATCGAAAAAGGAGCCGCCAGATATGGAAACTGTCTCATGGTATGCGTTGCATCCACCCCAACTCGAGGAAGTGCATAATGTTCTGCTTTTGCGTTTATATATCCGTCATCCATCGAAAATGCAAATTTGTACGCTGAATGTTTGGTTACGCGAAGGATCTCGGGAGTATAAGCACCCTTTGGATATGCAAAGTAGTCTATAGGAATATGTAGTTCACGCTCAAGATCTGCTTTTGATTCATGCACTTCGGATGTTGCCTCCGCACATGTGAGCTCGGAAAAACTCACATGTGTTTTACTGTGCGAGCCGATATCCCAGCCCACCTCAATCAGCTCCTTGATTTCAGAGAGAGTGAGTAACTCCCCTTCCGGCATATCGAGTTCCGCATAGTTTGCATGCACACTATCTGAAAGTACAAATGCAGCGGGATAAATATTACGTTGGCTCAAATATTCCTTAACACTAAGGATGCTTCTGTATCCGTCATCAAAAGTGAGCACGAAGGCATCACGGGTAAGTCGTTTTGTCCCTGACAGATACTGCTCAAGCTCCGATACTCGTAGTGGCACTTGGTGTGTGAGAAGAAATTCAATCTGATGTTTGAACTCTTCTAAAGTGACAGAAAG
This sequence comes from bacterium, assembly GCA_043743715.1. Classification (GTDB taxonomy): domain Bacteria; phylum Patescibacteriota; class Minisyncoccia; order Phycocordibacterales; family UBA6899; genus MHLP01. Next base: position 33,584 of record JAYTWK010000009.1, on the reverse strand, counting down.
ACCTCTCCCATCGTTTGATATGCTGTGGTAACAATATGCAGTAATGCGAGGAGAATGGTCCGGTAACAGTAGCTCGGAAAAACGGCTGACTTCATAGATGCAGTTCCTTAAAAATCTGACCGTACGGGCTGACGGTGTATTTTCAATCAAAATGTTCATATTGTTTGATTATAGAAAGTTGCCATTCTCCCAGCGACGTCTCTCCAGGAGTTTTGCAGTCCGAACTCACGATTACGGTCGCGCATGGCGACTAATTCGGCGTCGTCCATATGCTTCTCAACGTAAGATATTTTTTTGGCGACTGCCACAGTATCCTTTGTTGGCAGGCAGTATCCGTTAATTCCATCTTTAATCAGAAGCGGCAAGGCAGTGTTATCTGCAACAATACATATGAGGCCTTGGCTCAAACCCTCATGGACCACATTGCAAAAACTTTCCCACAGTGCCATATGCACCATCATACGTGCATGCTTGATAAGGTAGTACTTATCCGAACCGCGTACCACACCAAAAAAGACAACTCGGTCACTAACTCCTATCGAACGTGCAAGATTCTTAAGCTCCTCTAGATACGCATTATCCCCAACAGGTCCGACAATGACAAATTTGAGGTGTGGTGGAGCAGAAGGCAGTGCCATGATAACTGTTTCGTAGTTTTTGATTTTATATATTCGCCCAACTTGAATAATATACTCACCCAATTCCGACACTCTTTTTTTGATGTCATCACTCGCAGTCATGTCTACATCTTCGTAGGCCTGATCCTCAATTCCATTATCAATCACGCGAATAATATCGGGAGATAGCCCTTTTTTTATCATTTCTTCTTTTTCCCATTCTGAAACAGCCCGAACTCCGTCCGTTGCGCGATTTATGAGAAATACTCCAATCGTGTAATGCAACATGATTTTTATAGTGCTTTGCCACTTGGGGAAGACTGACCACTCAGGGTTAAAACCGCCATGAGGTGTAAGAAAAAGTCGGTAGTGCTTACTACCTATAAGTTTTGCAATCCACGCTTGTGTTAAAAATACTAAATGTGGAATTAAGTTAAAATTATGAAGTGCGATCACATCAGTATTCTTGAAGTCAATAGGCAACATGAAAAAGAAGCGAGAAAGAGAATATCGCCGTACTTTGATTCCTCGAATTATCTCATGGTCAGGAAGAGTCGACATCTCGGTCAAGGTCCCGTTCGATGTATAGATAGTCACATCGAACCCTCGCTCAACGAGTACCGCATATGTCTCGAGTATATTTGTTTCGATACCTGCAGCAACAGGGTAAAAGTATTTTGTTATGACAGAAATTTTCATAGTGTAAGCGTAATTGTATAACTATTTTATTGCTACGATACCAATAGTGACAGGGTATGTAATGTCCTTATTGGTCGTCTCTTCAGGGATCAAATCTTCCACAGACATTCCTAGCCAAAAACTCTCAGCTGCAACCTTGTTGCCAAATGATGTGACGCGCAGTTTCTTTGGGTCGAAAAACCTTTCAAATATGTATTTTGCCGATCGCTCAGAAAAACGCCAAAGATTGATCTTTGGACTCCAGGAAGGACTGATAGTGGGGAGGGTCACAAGCAAAGTTCCTCCCAGTTTTAATATCCTCACACACTCAGCTATGGCGGATTCATAATCATCAATAACATTAAGCGTTTGAGTGAGAATAATAGTATCGTACGTATTATCTGCTATGACCATGCTCAGATTTCTCAAGTCCCCGTGTATATTTGCTCTCTGCGTTTTAAAAATATCGATTGTATCGCTTTTCGTTATGCGTTCCGCCCCAAACTTAATTGTATAGGTTGAATCAACTACCTCAAGGCAAGCACCCTGAATTCGAGCACTATTGCTTTTCAAGAATTCTTCAATATAAAAGCGGTCTATAGGAAGCCCCCTATCGAAACCGTATTTGGTGCTTATTGGTTTAGTGGTGAATGAAGAAAGATACCTTTGCCGGGGTCGAATATTCCTCATCATAAAAGCTCTCATATTTCTTATGAGTGGAATTTTCAATATTTTGATGGAATGGGCAATTGATTCCATTTTAGATATGCTGTTTTCTTGATTTCATAATCACACTTTCAAAATCGATATCATCAAATTTGATCATCATGGCTACTACTTCTGCCACTTGGTATGGAGAAAGATATTCCTTAGCCTGAAAAGACACAAACGTATTGACTGTTCCCGGCATCAGGCACGAGACTCTTATCCCAAATTGCTTGAGCTCATTATTCAGTGCAAGTGAAAATCCCTCCAAAGCATATTTTGTCATTGTGTAAAGGCTTCGATTTGGAGAAACATTTGTGTTGTGACTTATTTTTGAGCCGATATTCAAAATGAATCCTGCTTTTTTCTTCTTCATAATCGGGGTAACATACTTACACATCAAAAAAGCAGCCTTAACGTTCGTATTTAACATGTCGTCAAAATCTTGCTCTGACGCACTCTCTATCGCTTGCTCGTTTTTTGTGCCGGCATTATTTATCAGTACGTCAATCGTTTTGAAGTTGGCAAGTGCTGTGTCAACTATTTTTTTGACTCCTATTTCTTTTGTGACATCTGCCTCACATAGCAATAAGCGCTCGCTTTTTTCCGGGTAAGCTATTTCTAGGTCATTAATACTTCGAGACACAGCTACGACCGAGCATCCTTTACTCAGCATAGTCTCTGTAATGGCTTTGCCTATGCCACGACTTGCACCAGTAACAATAATTGCCACTCTGGAGAGATCTTCCGAGCTGCGCATTTCTGCTTTGGGGAATATGAATACACGACTGATATATTGTTTGATTGCATTTATCATAATTCTTGTTTAACCGCCATAACCGCCAGCACGACCGGGAAGTGCTCATCTGAAGCGTCAATTTTCGACGCGTCAACCTGGTCTGCTAAGATTTCATCGAGGCACAATCTTCCTGCTAATGCGTTCCCATAACTTGAGATATGGATGTTTTCTTGATCAAAGTATTTTTTGAATATATACAGAAGAGATGCATGGGTAAATCCCCACAAGCGCTCCCCTCCCGCCGTAGGCACGATAGCCATTGCAAAGCATATTGCCACCCCCCCAGGAACAAGAGCTCGTTCGATGGCTGCTACAATGCTTACGTAATCATAACTTATATTAAGTACTTTGTCAATAACAAGACTTTCAACACTTTGGCTGGGTAATGCAAATAGATCTTCAGCATTTGAAACTGTTGTTGGGTTTGAAAACAAATCTTTATGGAGGGATAAAAATTTGTTTTTGTAGTATTCTTCTATGGTAATCATTGTCATTATGTTGTATGGACTATCGAGCGTCATTGGTCTCCTAGGACTTTATAAGCTGTGTATGGTAATTATGTGATGATGCGCGGGAGCTGCCTACGATATCAATAAATCTGTCGCTGCTTTTTTGCCAATCGAAGTTCTCCGCCCACTGAACTGCATTGCGTGAAAGTGTGTTGCGTAACTGATTGTCATGAATCAATAATGCAATTTTCTCTGATAACATTTCCGTCTGTTTGTAGGGTACCAGAAAGCCCGTTTCACCATTACGAACAGAATCTCTCAGCCCTGGGACATCTGAGGCAACGACGGGGGTTCCGCACGCATTTGCTTCGATAGTAGTGATTCCCCACCCTTCCATCATCGAAGGATTAACGAACACCCATGCGCTCTGGAGAATTGAGAGCTTTTCATCTTCTGATACTTTTCCGGAAAATGTGATGACGTCAGAGAGCTGCAGCTTTGCAGCAAGTTTTGTGAGGGACCTCTGTTCATCCCCATCACCAGCTATTTGAAGTCGAGCAGTAGGAATTTTCTTAACAACTCCCGCAAAGGCTTTAATCAAAAGATCAATCGATTTATAGTCCTTCAGTCTCCCCACATACGCCACAAGAGGTGTCAAAGACTTTTTTCCGGGCTTCAAAAAAGCAAGATCCACGCCGGGGTAGACTATGTGTATAGGATTTGAAGTCATTTTAATAGCAAGCATCTCATGCTTTGAGGATTCAGAAACAGTAATAAATTCACTTTTCCGGTACACCAGCGGAACCATATATTTTTCGAGGAAACACGCGAACGCAGCAAGGGGTCGAGGGAGTGCCCTGCGAAATACCTCTTGATGCACGTGATGCACAAGGCAGTAGACAGGTTCACGCGCATAGAGTGGAGTAAAAAATGGTATCCCATTCTCACAGTCGACAATCGCATCGAATTTACCTCTGAATCTGAAGAGATAATACACTGCTGCTGCAATATAGACGGCAAAGAATCCGCCTCGCCTAATCACCCGCACTCCGTCTATCTCGCCATTTTGCTCCTGCTTACCGTCATTGCTGGTAAACAGTGTCACTGCGTGGCCATGTTTCACCCAATTTGAGGCAAGTGCTTGTATGTAGGTCTCAGCTCCTCCTGCAAAAACGCTCTCTGTGTCGCGCCAATTAAATATCAGTATGCTCATTCGCCCCGGTAATGCTTCAGCGACCCGAGGAAGAGCTCTGAAGACTGAGAGGATATCTACGATGTTTCGATAGAAGTACGCAAGCGGGCCGTAAAATATGCTTACTATCAGAACGATGACAAAATAGAATGTGTCAGTGCTTAGAATTATGCTCACCATTTCACTGATAGATCCATGGTTACGAATAATCCCAATCAACATTGCTGCAGCTATACATAATGATACATACGAGAAAAAGAATCTTTTGCGGGCGAGATTATAGAGCACCAGTGTGGTTGTAAGCGTAAATAAGCACATTGACAACGAAAAAGCTGGCACGTAAGCCACTATGCTTATCGCCTGAGGACCGAGTAGTAGTGGTACGAGCAATGGAGCAAACATGCTGAGAGTTATTCCGGCAGAAAGGGTGAGGAACATAGTCCCCGAGTAAATCATCGCAAAATCGTTTTTCGGATTCCGGTGTCTTCCTTCAGCGCGGCTTACAAGAGAGACGATGAATACATTCAAGAGTGAACCAAAAAAGAAGATCATCTTTCCGACAAGTGACAGCATTCCGTATCTGCCTGCGTCTTCTGGACTCAGGTAATGTTTTGCGAGGATGACGTCTATACTCAAGAACGCAGCGACCGAAACACCACTCATCAAGGATGCGAGGTAAAATCCGACTGGGAAAGTCTTGTCGATGCGTACCATTTGTTCTTTGCCTTTTACGGTGTTGCGATACAAAGTAATTGCAAAGATGCTTGATCCGATGCAGACGATGTATATCGATATCGGTATCGCAAATGCAACATATGAAGCATGTCCGCTAGCGACGAATAATACAGCAATTGCAAGTTTTGCTGTTGTCTCAAGGAGTGCAGTAACTGCGACCATTCCGAAGCTGAAGGTTCCCTGTAAATACCCTTTATTAAAAGCATCAAGTGAACCAAAAAGTATAGCCGGCGCAAACGCGATAATGACAAGCTGTGTGGATATTTGGAAGAATCCCCCGATGAACGGAGCGACGAGAAACCACAACACGCTCCCAAACATACTGATGATGAAGACCTTCATCCATTTTCGAACAAAGAATGCACTCCCGCTTCCCGCTGCGGCACCTTCGAGATATGAGACCGCGTGCGTGACAGTTGTCGAAAGAGCGCCGATAAAGAGATTGAGCAAATATGCAAACACACTCATCATGCTCACGATCCCAAATTCTTCAAGTGTTAGAGCTCTTCCCAAATATGCGTTAAAGACAAAGTTCAGGATATTGGCAACAACCGACGATACAATCAGCAACACCGCTCCTGATTTCATAAAGCTGAAACGAGTGCTTGTGATACGAGTAATCTTCTTGGTTGTAACGACGCGCTGCGCTATAACAGGTGTATCAATTGGTACTTTTTTCTCAACTGGTGCTACTTCTGTAGCTCTTACCATAGGAATTGTCAGTGCAGGAGTAACCATAGTAAATGGAGCGCTGTGAGCGCTTGCCATGAGCGGTTGAGTGGTGGCGATTCTTGTCACCCTGGCGTGAGGGACAGAGCTTGCCTGTGCTGTGGCTGGAAGGTGTAGTCCGTGTTTGGTCTTCGACCAATAGTGAGGCTTTACTATGACCTCATAAACTGCTTTCCATGCCGCTAAACTCATTCCCAGCCAGTACAAGGGGACAATGAAGATGTATTTGATAAGGTCGTTGTATCCGCGGTTCGCGCAACCAATCATGTAGTAATAGAGATACAAAAAATTGCCAAAGATAAGAGAAAAAACACCGATGTACAAGATGGGGCCGGGGAATAGTGATTCAATGAATACACCAAACTTTGCTCTAAATGCAAAGTACATGATGGTACTCACCCACATAATAGGATTGATGAATAGCGAAACTATCTTGCCACCTACAATCAGTTGGAACAAAAAGAGATCCCTTCCCTTCCCCTCACGAATGGCAGAAAGGGGCTTACGCATATGCACGAAGTAGGTAATGATATACCCCTTGATCCATCGACTGCGCTGGTTATACCAGTTGAGTGCGTCGGAATTTGCTTCTTCGTGAGTTGTTGACTCGATGATTGCGGTACGGTAACCGCGGTTCGCGAGACGCATACCGAGATCGCAGTCTTCGGTGACATTGAATGCGTCCCAGCCAGAGAGGCGGCGCAGCGTGTCCGTACGGAAGTGGTTCGAAGTGCCGCCAAGAGGAATGGGTGCCGAGATCGATTGCAGTCCGGGTAGCACAAGGTCAAACCAAAGCGAATATTCTGCCGTGAAAATTCGTGTCAGAATGTTCTGTGTAGGATTATAGAAATTGAGCTTCGCCTGCACACAGGCGACCTCATCTTTACTCTTACGGAACGCAAGCACTGCTTTCTTGAGCTGATCCGGCTCAGGCTGGTCCTCTGCGTCATAGATCACGAGATACTCGCCAGTGGCATAGCTCAACCCATAGTTCATCGCTTTTGGTTTGGTCTTGGGCTTTGAGTGCGGGACAACAACAATCTCGAAGTATGAGGGCAAACCGGCGGTACGTACCTTGTCGATGGTCTCCTGATCATTCTCTTCGAGGAGAAACATGATCTGCAGTTTGTCGTGTGGATAGTCGAGTTTTTGCATCGCCTCGGCGAATTGAGGTACGACTTGCCACTCCTTATAAAGAGGGCAGAAGATCGTGTATGACGGCCACTCTATTGTTTCCGCGTCGCTAATTTCTTGAGCGCTTATTTTAATCTCGGGGCGATGACGAAATGTCCTGAAGATAACATATGCGTTGAACAGGAGATCGAAGAAATATAAAACAGTGAGGAGCGAGAAACCGACAATGAGAAACACATGCCAATTCAGAGCTATGGCGGCAAGCAGGAAGGCAACTATACCTGCAAGTACGAATTTTTGGCGTCTGATAAGATTATAGAACGCAGTTTCGTAGTGATGCAGGTCGCTATGATGCACATACTCTTGACCCTTGTAGCTGAATCCTCTACCCTTCCCAGCTTTTGGTGAAAGCGGGATCATGTCCTTGTCATGCTCCGGGCCATTCACATAATTGGCGAGCGAAGCGAATATTCCTACCGGTGCAAATGTGCCGGTCTTTCGCACCTCATGCTTCTCTAGCTTGGTGCTTGTACGCTCGGCGCTGTAATATTTTCCCTTAAATCGGTTGCGGAGAATCAGCATCAGCTCTCTGAATGTCTGTACATATGACCACAGAGTGACCTTTGAGCCTGAAGGATTATCCCATACGACCGGAAGTTCCTTGATCTTGAATTTATTCAGCCATGCGATTACCAGGATCTCGATATCGAAGCCGAAGCGATCGATTGTCTGCTTAGGAAATATTTCTTGCGCCGCTTTTGCAGAAAATAATTTAAAGCCTCGTTGAGTGTCTTTGATGCCAGGTACGGCAATGTTTCGTATGAGTACTTTTGATATATTACCCAAGATCCTTCTATGCCACCCTGCATGCTCGGTCGCACTTGCGTTGCCGACCTTGATGGAACCTATCACTACATCATATCCTTCCTTCACCCAGTGTAGAAATTCATCAAGATTGGTGATGCTTACGGAATTGTCTGCGTCCATAAAAAGTCTGTAATTTCCTTTCGCTTGCATCATTCCATTACATACAGAGTATCCCTTTCCTCGGTTCACACCGTTCTCAATGACTTTGATTGCAGGAAAATTCTTTGCATATGATCGCACCAGATCCGCAGTCCCGTCACGAGAACCGTCGTCAACCACAAGAATCTCATACGATGAATAATCTTTTCGTGTGAAATATTCCCTGAGACTCTCAAGAGTGACGGTGATGCGATCCTTCTCGTTGAAGGCGGGAATGATTATAGAGAGATTCATATGCGTTTTTTGAATACCACAAGCTTATAGCCGTAAAAATTCCACAGTAATACGATGATCGTACCGGCAAGGGCACCGATGTTCGCTGCAATGTGTGGCGACACTACCGCAGAATTACCCAGAAGCTGAAATATGCTGAATGCGGCAACGACGTTTATAGCAAGTCCTACAGCCGATACACTTAAAAACAAGACGAGCTCCCGGATATCAAAATGTTTTGTATGTCCGAACACCCAAAATTTGTTGCAAAGGAAGCTGTTGACTACTGCGACTATGAAAGAGAATGTCTTAAGCGGCAAATATAGCCAACCGTGACTACCGATACCAAATGCGAGCACGAGCAGATTCAGCACGGTAAAGTCTATGGTAGTATTGAGTACTCCAATCAGGATAAACTTCAAGAATATGGGCTCCAGCTTGTTTTTCATAAGGTTTTGAATAATAAAAATAGCACCTGAGTATATCAGGGCGCCTTTCTAAATTCACTTTTGAGGGTCTCCTCAATTCTCAAGAATCTTCGGTATTAGTAGACTAGCATTATCTAATGACTTTGTCAACTACAGCAATACCAAAACGTCGTTTCGTGGCGCTTACTGTCTATGAACCTACAGTATGGGGTCCGTCATCGGAACGACTATAGGGTTGTTATTTAGGGATGGAGCTCAGGGTCACTGGGTACCGCAACCTGCTCTACAGGTGGTACTATCACGTCCCCCGAAGTACTAATTGTCAGTGTCTCTACCTTGTCCAGGCTCGTCGTCGTATCATTTGCAGTGATGAGAGTCGGTTCGGAAACAGGTACCAGGGGCGATACAGGTGTTACATCGCTGCTTGTTGCACTGCTCACACTAAGTATATTTTCGTAAGTTGCCTCTGAAAGAGGTGCTGTGATCACCACTCCACCCGAGTTATTCTCCGTGCTGCTACTGTAGCCTGATGTCGAACTCGCTTCGTTAACTTTGTTGTCATCAATATATGCAGGGGTATTTGAAGCCGCTACATCAGTAACAGCAGTAGTTATGACGGATGTAGTACTAAATAATGACAGTTGATCCGTGCTTCCGTCAGTCGATATTTGGTGTATTGACGGGTCAGGTATGTAGAATTGTATCGAAAGAGAATGCTTGTCGGTGTATCCTCTTCCTTCTTCAGCGTCAGCGTTCTTTCCTGTGAATACGATATCCATGAAGCACGAGGTATTGTCACTTGGCGCAAGTCCTTCGGGGAATGTAAACGTCAGCGGGATGTCGAGAAGTGAAGTAGTGGAAATTGTGCTAAAGAGTAGCAGTGAGCCAGAGTACCCGTATGACGGCGCTCTGACATTTATGAGAGAGCACAACGTCTCATTTCCTCCAGAAATTTGAGTGGTGATAGAGTACTTAATAGGCTCGCTCGTTGCGTCAGGAATGAGCCTTGCTATCAAGCTGGCCGAACTGCTGCTCATGTCGACATTGAGGCTCTCGGGTGAAAGAGTAAATGATAACGGATCTGCGACAAGCAGGTTACCCATAGAGCGTTCAATGTCTGCGTAGTACGACACGGTGTTCCCCACGAGTGATGTTCCACTCACGACCGCGGTGAGGAGGAGCACGAAGGCCGCTATCTTTGCGGTGTGATAGATGATGGGATGCAAAACTCTCCCGCGCACAGAAATACTTTTTCTGTGCGGTGCGAGAGCCGACGATGGGTTACCTTTCGGTAATACATCATCTACACCTACTTTTTGTAGGCGAACCACAAGACTCCTCTCACTTCTCGGTAATCCAAGTAATGAGTATAACCTCGCGACTCTACCTTTCTTATTGTGGTGGTAATTTTTCATGGCTCGTGTGAACTGCCCTCTTTTTATTACGCAGTCGTTTTACTTCCGCCCAGATCTTACCAAGCTCTTCGAGAATGATGAGTGAGGCAGGTACTCCAACAAGGAGTCCGAATCCAAGAGGTTTTCTGGCGAAATCGAGAATAAATCCGAGATACGGTACGGCGGTGATGACTTTTCCGTGGATATCACCTAGTCGCGTATTAGACGGATCATTCGCGTCATTCGCGTCACCTTTGGTGGTGTAGATTGGGCTCGGGTCACTCCCTATAGCGACGATACGATGGGTTGTGGGAACCTGAGTCTTTGTATCGAGGCCAAAGGTGACGATGTCTCCGACATAGTAGGTAGGTTCCGCTTTGATGATGACAATACTGCCTGTCATTATTGCGGGCTCCATTGAACCCGACTTCACGATCTTTATCTTGATGTTCCCGCCGATTTGCGTCATGGTGCCAAGGAGTAGCACCCCGACGCCTATAAGGCAAAGAACGAACAGATAATAGATGCTGTTGAATACAAACTTCATCAGCAACTATTAGGGGTTCTTATTGTTCGTGATTGTACAAGTGATGGCTTGACCCTCAGTGAGTGTTACTGTGCCTCCTAAGACTGCAGGACACTGTGCATCGCCGCTGATCGATACAAAGGTGTAGCCGGTGCGTCCTACCTCATTGATCACATGTGGCGTATTTGACGTCACCGCAACCGATGCTCCCGTAGGGGTTTGCACACCGTCGATCATAAGACCGAATGTGGTGTTTCCTGCGAGAGGTGGAGTCCCTGTTGCCACCTTGATGAGCGTGATATGTGCGGGCAATTCAGTGTTTGTGATGACGCAGCTCTTCGTAGTACTTGCGGTCACGGTGACGTTGCCGCCGGCGTCACAATCGCCTGTGAATGAGGCTTGGTAGCCGCTGGCTCCGGCTTCACTCACATTGAACGTCCCTGCACTGACCGTTGTGGTCGCTCCTGAGAGTACTTCGGTCGAGACGAACCCGTCATCAACGAAGAGGTGGAAATCAGAGACGACATTGTTGCCGCCGTTGTTATTGACCACTATCTTCGTGACCACCAGTTTCCCGAGCGCCTTTCGAGGCACACACTGGAAACTCGAGTTGTTGCGCGCCTGTACTGCACTGAAGGAAACATCAGCAGTGAGTGAGTCAGTTTGTGTCGAGTTGTTCAAAGCCGAACCGTCACAAGTGATACCGCCACTTGATGTCGCAGGAGTACGAGGACTGCTTGAACCGAGTCCGTCCTGTGCCAAGGGCGCTGTGCCAATCGTGCCAAAGCACCATGCTTTGCCGATGTAGTAAGTCTTGTCGCCAGGAACCGGACCGCCTGTGCCTGTCCAGATATTACTCTGCGAGTCTGCAAGCGTGATGGTCGTCGAACCCTGAAGTCCGAGTGCTCCGATGGGGCCTTGCGAGATGACACTTTCGTTGCTTTCAAGTACGTTGTCACCGTCATCAGCCCACCAGACGAAGTTCACCGCTCCGGCGAGTTCACCCTGGCCTACCCCGGCGGATGAGGTTGCATCGACGAGCGCCTCCGGTTCAGTCTGGCCGTTATCGTCGTTCGATGTGAGCTTCACGTTGGCACAGAGATATGCGTCGTTGGTGTTCACATGCAGCGAGATGGTGTCTTCTCCGCGATCGCCCGGTTTGAGATCAAGAAAGTTAAAGAATTTCTGGATGGTCAGATCGGTCAGGGTCCAGCTTGTTGATGTCGAGAAGATGTTGTTGTAGTAGCTCGTGTTGTCGATCTTGAGGTCGATGGCACCTGCGGCGAAGGTATTGCCGGCCGAGACTTCGGAGTCTGAGAAGAATGCACCGGTTGCCCCAGCGGATATTCCGAGGACAAACAAGAGTACTGCCGAGCTGTAGATGATACGTTTCATTCTGAGTTTCAGTAGCTAATAATTATTAATTGATCTGATATCAATCGTCATCGCCATTATTTATGTCTGCTTTCTTCACGTTCCATGCGACACAATTGTAAGTTTTATCTTTTGCCGGAGACATGATGTACTCGAGGTTGTCATAATTGACCACATCATCGGTACAGTACATCTCGGCACTAAAGTCGTTACTGTTTGTTGTCGAGGCTTCGTGGGTAAACGGGATATAGCCCGGCTTAAGTACTTCGCGGACACTCACCACATCGGTGGCGGGAGTCACCGCCATATCCCAAGAAGTAATACCTCCGACGGTAGTGAGCGGAGTGGTAACCCAGGGTACTCCAGCCTCGCCCGTCAGTGTGTCACCCGGATTGTCAGCATAGCCGGTCGTGTACTGGAATTTCCATCCCGGAACCAAATGACAGCTTGCATGAGTCGCAACCCATGTTGCCGCGGTAGTTGAGCTGATATTGTTACCGGCGCTATCTGCTCCCCAATTAGGTAGGTCTGATTCTTTGTCGCAGACTATCTTTCGTGCTACGAAGTGTGCGGTACCCTTCGGTGTGCCCTGATCTCCCAAACACTGGAATGCTCCATTGTTGCGAGACTGCACGACTGAAAAGTTTACATCAACCTTGATGGAATCACTTTGAATGATGTTTCCGACATCAACGCCGTTACAGGAAAATCCTGTTCCTCGCGCAAGTGGTCCATTGCCTCCTGTCTTACCCAGTCCGTCCTGAGAAACGGGCGTATGGGTCATGTTCCCGAGGCACCAGGCTTTGCCGATATACTTTGTAGTATTGCCGACGATTGGGCCGCTTCCGTCCCAAATATTGCTTTGAGAGTCTGCAATCGTCCAATTCTTGCCGTTAAAGATATCTTTGACCAAACCTTCTTTGAAGACTTTCTCCCCTTTTTCGTAGACATTGTCGCCGTCGTCAGCCCAGAAAACAAAGTACTGATGGTTCTGAAGCTCGCCGTCGTGAATACCCGAGGTATCATCGACAAGCGACTCAGGACCGTTTTGTCCATTTTCCGGAGTATCCGTCAACTTCACGTTCATGCATGCGTACGCATTGTTATTGTTCACATGCAGAGAAATGGTATCTTCGCCGACATCACCCGGCTTCACATCCGTAAAGTTGAAGAATAATTTACCCGCAAGGCTTGAAAGTGACCACGATGTTGAAGTGCTGAAGTACAGCTTGCCCCAATTGTCGGTGGCATAACTTTCATTATCGATCTTGAGTTCGATCACACCGCTGGCAAAAGTATTGCCTGTCGAAGTGGCAGAGTCACTCAAGAACGCACCCGTCCCTCCCGCAAGTATTGCTACTGCGAAAAGAATAGAACCTATACTAAGTAGAACTTTTTTCATACGGGATGGTTAAGAGATAACTTCGTAATTACGTAGGTGTGTACGTGTTCGTGACTGTACAGGTTGAGGTCGCACCGGCGGAAACTCCTACTGATGCGGTTGTTGTTGTTCCGATAACGCTACAGCCGCCCGTGAAGGTTGTCGTAAGAATGGTACCTATCGGAGTGGAGGTTCCTGTTTCGCTCACTGTATATGTAGCGGGAAGAAGTCCTGTGAATGTCGTACCGACCGAGCTACCAGGCTGCGGGCTGCCTGCTACGTCGACACCATTTGCAACGTGAATCTGGAAGTTTGCCGGAGTGGTCGAACCAGCGCCGTTTCCTGCTACTACTTTGATGACCGTTAAGCTACCGGTTGTCGGAGCAACTGGAGTAACTGAAGGCTGGCAGCGGAAGTTTGGATTATTACGCTGCTGTTCGACATGGAAGGTAATGTCCGCAGTCGCAGAGTCGGTCTGAGCGATATTGCTCATGGTTGCGCCGTTACAGCTCCATGTAGCTGTCGAAGTTGAAATGGTCAAACCTCCTGCACACCAACCTAAGCCGATATAGCTGGTTGATCCACCGGGAAGTGCGGTTCCAGATCCCCCGTCAGCAAGAGTAAGAGTCGTTGTAGCGCCTATTGTTGCGCTTAGAGCAACCGGACTTTGAAGGAGTGGCTCACCAACCTGCCAGATATTGTCGCCGGGGACAGTGCCAGTTGCTGATGAGTTATCGAGCCATGTGAAGAAGTTGATATTCTGTGCAAGTTCACCGGACGACGTTCCTGTGTCGCCCGCATTCACCTCAGGCTGAAGCAGCGTGTTCTCATTATTTGAAGTGGTCTTGATATACGCACATGCCCAAGCTGGATTGTTATCAACATGAAGCGATACAGTGTCTTCACCCTGATCTCCCGGCTTCACATCGCCGAAGTTGAAGAACTTGTTGGTCGGGCCAAGGTCTGTAAGTGTCCATGTCCCGTCACAAGGGCTTCCTGTCGCTGGGTACTGATTAGGTCCGGGCACAAATCCGGCTTCCGGCTGCCACGTAGAAGGGCCTTGCTGTGGCAAGACGCAAACCATGTGATTGTAATGCGATTGACTATCCACCTTCAGATCAATCGCTCCGGCGGTGAATGTATTTCCGGTCGAAGTCTCGTTGTCACTGAAGAATGCGCCGGTCGCTCCTGCGGCTGCTGCGCCGACGAACACGATCATGCCAACACTAAGTGCTATTTTTTTAAACATGTTGTATTAATTAGTTTTCCTAGTAAAGAACTATTATTTGGCCGTCTCCTTATTTGCATTTGCTTCACGGTCACACTCGGCTAAGACAGCGCCAGATTATCTGTGTCATATCTGTAAACAAAAAACACCACGCTGGAAAATGCTCCGCGAGGTGTGCTTTGCGTTATCGACCTAACTTGATATGAACAAAAAAACTGCATGCGATTATTTTATAATGAGTTCAGATCAACCACAAAGTAACGACCATGTGGATAGGTGCGTAACTCTGTGCACAACCTGGGTACAGGAAGTGCACAAGGACATTACAAAATAATAATTTTCACAATAGATACATACACTTAGCAAAAGCATGAACATCTATGACGTTATGTGGAAGCATATTTTTCATGAAGATAACTTCATGTTGTAATGTTGTGAGAAAATTCTTTTTCAACACTTGTCCACATTGTTGACCCGTTCTGTAAACTATTTTGTGTTAAAAAAAATGCCGTTTACCTCGACTTTAATGCACCCGTGAGTGCCGTTTCTCGTCAATAAGAAAATTGTTATACTCTGTACATCATGAGGGCCGGAATAAATTCATTGTTTGCATACGACAATCTATAGCGATCATGAATTTTATTCAGCCCGGATTCTTCGTCTTTTTTTCTCTCGTATTTATCCTTAACTTTTGCCTTCCAAAAGAGCATAGATGGATGTTGTTACTCAGCGCAAGTTATGTCTTCTATATGATGTGGAAGCCCGAGTATGCGCTGATACTTTTTCTTATCACCTGCATCGACTTCTTTGCAGCAAAGCTCATTGGTAAGAGTAATAGCGAGCATGAACGCAAGAGTTACCTGATACTTAGTCTGGTCTGTAACATCGGAATCCTGTTTGTGTTTAAGTATTTTAATTTCATCTTTGCTTCAGTTGAAGAACTCACATACGCAATTGGAGCACATACGCAGTTCCCTATCCTCGATCTCATACTCCCTATCGGCCTCTCCTTTCACACGTTTCAAAGTATCAGTTATACGGTAGACGTGTATATGAGACGGGTGCCACCATGCCTGCATTTTGGAAAGTTTGCACTGTTTGTGTCCTTTTTCCCGCAGTTGGTCGCAGGCCCCATCGAACGGGCTACCGGCCTTCTTCCTCAGTTCTTTGAAAATCGCTCGTTTAGTCTTGCCAAAGCCCGCAGTGGGCTGAAGCACATGGCATGGGGCTATTTTAAGAAGCTAGTTATCGCCGACCACCTCGCCCCTGCGGTCAGCGCTGCATTTGCGCACCCTCACGAATTCGTCGGACCATCGCTCCTTTTTGCCACCTTCCTCTTTTCTTACCAGATATATTGCGACTTTTCAGGATATACCGATATCGCCCGCGGCGCGGCGAATATTATTGGCTATGATTTGCGGCCAAATTTTGATCGTCCGTATGCCTCTCGGTCGATTAGTGAATTTTGGAGGCGTTGGCATATGTCACTCTCGTCATGGTTTCGCGACTATGTATATATTCCACTCGGTGGAAATCAAGTACGACCGCTTCGCTATATGATGAATATCATGATTACATTTCTACTTTGCGGTTTGTGGCATGGTGCGAACTGGACGTTCGTCATATGGGGTGCAATCAACGGTACGTACCTTGTAGTAGGCCATTTTACGGAAATGTACCGAAAGAAGCTCGCATCCATAATGGGAACGATACTCTCCTTCCGTGTGATGGATATGTCCAAGCGACTGACAACATTCACCTTGATTTCGCTGGCGTGGATATTTTTTCGCTCTGCCAACATTCACGACGCGTGGTACATCTTGACTCATATATTCACGGGCTACAATCAATTTTGGATTAATGCCACCCACGGGGCCCTTACGCATGCAGTATTTTTTGACAATCAGCCGCGACAACTGCTGATAGGCTTAATTGGGATACTCATTCTTGAGTGCATTGAGTATCTTCACGCAACCGGCAAGTTCTCGTACGAACTTTCTCACGCGCCGCGCGCAATGCGCTTTGTAGTGTATGTGTTCGGTGCATTTGCCGCATTCCTTATGACTTCTTTCTTTGAGCCTCAGCAGTTTATCTACTTGCAATTTTAATCATGACACAAGAACAGAAAATTGAATGGCAGCGAATACGACTATTTCTCATTGATGTTGGGTCTCTCTTGTTCTTTATTATGGTGCTGATAGTTCTCACCTTCAATATGACGAGAGCACCAGATTCATACGATAACGAAATCATACATAAGAAAATGCTTCTTGCCTCTGCCCCGTCACCGCGCATTATTTTTGTGGGTGGTTCGGGAGTAGCATTTAGTCTCGATACAGCCTTGGTTGGAAGCTCAACCAATCTTTATCCGGTGAATCTCGGAATGTACGCAACGCTCGGGCTTGATAATCTGCTTCGACAAGCAGATGAGGGCACGAGGAAGGGTGATACCGTGGTAATTATCCCTGAATACCGTCTTCTTGAGGATATAGATTCATTTAGAGGGGTGCAGCTGCTTGGGCTAATACAGGCAGATATTCACTTTGCCCGCTATCTGGGCAACAAAAGAGATATCGCCAGCATGTTGGGTGCGCTACCACTGTGGTGTGAGCAGCAAATAGAAGAGACGAGCTCTCGTTTGCATCATTATCTCCTCAGCACTCAAGACGAGACGATGCATCGTATGGTATATCGCGAATCAAACTTCAATAGTTATGGGGACATGCTCGGTCATTTGCAGTTTGCCACCCAATCAGAACGTGTTTGGAAAGAAGCTAAACTAGCTGGGCATGTCTCTCCTTCTGTGACAAAAAGCCTTACCGAATTTATTGAAAGCGCAAAGAAAAAAGGATTTACTGTGCGCTTTTCCTGGCCTGCTTTTTCGAGGTCATCATACGAGGAGAACTCTATGGCCATTGATCAGCTTTCCTCTGACATAAAAATTATTTTTGGAAAAGACAACGTGCTTGGAGAACCAAGTGATTTCGTCTGGAGTGACAACAACTTTTTTGATTCGGTCTACCATTTGCTCGCATCTGCGCGCGCCGAACACAGCCATAAAATTGCTCGTCTACTGAACGCATCGTTCAACCAACAAATTGGCAAGTAAACCGGGGCTTTTTGCTTGCGTCTGTGAGATTACATCGAAATTATACCAAGATCACGGTCTCAGTCTTCCCTACCTCAATGAATCCTGAGGCGACGAGAAATTCTTCAGGCATTTTGTCTTTGTATTTGACTGTGATGGTTCCCGCCTTGAGAGTAGTGATGAGTGGCATGTGATGCGCGAGGACGGTCATCTCACCGGAGGCTCCCGGTACCGTCACTGACTCTACATCGCCGCTTAAAAGTACCTTATCAATTTGTGAGATAGTGAGTTTCATATGGGAGTGAGTAGTTAGGGATTAGTAGATAGTAGGCAGGATTCAGTGGCTAGTAGATAGAAAGATATATTAAGATGGTTGGCGCATTTTGTTGAGCATTTTCAATACTTCGGTGAGGAGCTCTTCGACTTTCACATACGACATTTCTTTCTCAAATCCAAGCTGCTTACCAAGTATGAGTTGTGTGTCTAATTCGAGAGCCGAGCCGTATGCAATAGACAGAAAGTGTTTATAGTCCCTTGAAGTCCTCCTCCCGTATCCTTCAGCAATATTTGAGGGTATTGAGATTGCGGAACGCTTCATTTGTGATGTCAGTCCGAATAACTCTTCTTTCGGATAGTCACGCAACAAATTATACACAAGTTTTGTTAGTTCCATTCCTTTCTGCCATACGATGAGATCTTTATGACCTTGGTTCATCCTGAATTTTCTAACTACTAACTCCTGACGACTAACTTGCTGCTATTTCCCGACTTCGTCGATCGTCCCCTTCATGTAGAACTGCTGTTCGTCCTTCTCATCGTGCTTACCTTCGAGTATCTCCGCGACTGAACGCACGGTATCTGCGAGGGTTACATACTTGCCGGGAGCACCGGTGAATGCTTCACCGACAAAGAACGGCTGCGAGAGGAACTTCTGGATCTTGCGCGCGCGGTAAACGAGGGTCTTGTCCTCATCAGAGAGCTCCTCAATACCTAAAATAGCGATGATATCTTGGAGATCCTTATAACGCTGAAGAATGAGCTTGGTAGCGGTTGCGACGCGGTAGTGCTCCTCACCGACGATAACCGGGTCGAGCGCCTGTGAAGACGACTCAAGCGGGTCGATGGCGGGGTATATTCCGAGCGATGCCAAGGGGCGTGAGAGTACGACGGTAGCATCAAGATGAGCGAAAGTGGTTGCAGGCGCCGGGTCAGTGAGGTCGTCTGCGGGCACGTACACTGCTTGCACTGATGTGATGGAGCCCTTTGCGGTCGAAGTGATACGCTCTTGGAGCTTACCCATTTCCTCTGCGAGGGTAGGCTGGTAACCGACGGCCGATGGTACACGGCCAAGTAGCGCGGATACCTCAGAGCCCGCCTGAGTGAAGCGGAAAATATTGTCCATGAAAAGCAGCACGTCCTTCGACATCTCATCTCTGAAATGCTCCGCCATGGTGAGGCCGACGAGTCCGACGCGAGCACGTGCGCCTGGGACTTCATTCATTTGGCCGAAGCACAGTGCGGTCTTGGCTAGTACTCCCGACTCTTTCATTTCGTGATACAAGTCGTTACCTTCACGGGTTCGTTCGCCGATACCTGCGAATACTGAATACCCGCCATGCTCGGTCGCGATATTGCGGATGAGCTCTTGTATCAAGACGGTCTTCCCCACTCCGGCACCTCCGAATAGCCCCACCTTGCCGCCCTTGATGAAGGGAGTCATGAGGTCGATGGCTTTGATGCCGGTCTCGAAGATCTCGGTCTTGGTAGACTGTTCCTTAAAGGCAGGAGGGTCGCGATGGATTGAGGCATATCCAAGTGACTTCTCGTCGACCGGCATATCGTCGATTGCCTCTCCAAGTACATTCCATATGCGTCCAAGTACGTTGAGTCCGACAGGCGCCTGCATTGGCATTCCGGTCGAGATGACACGGTCACCGCGCCGGAGGCCATCAGTTGACTCCATCGCGATGGCGCGTACGACACCTCCACCTAAGTGTGAGGCGGTCTCAAGCACGGTGGTCGCTTTTTTTCCGGCCGTCCCGGCATGGCCTCCCTCAACCCCCTCAACCCGTAGTGCGGTATATACCTCAGGGATATGAGAAGGAAAATGCACGTCGATCACTGCGCCGATGATCTGCTTGATGGTGCCTTCCTCAGTCTTCACTTCTTTTTTTTCTTTCGTACTTGTTTGCATATGTGTAATGTTTAATTTTTAACTTGGTGTAACCAAAGCGCGGTAGTTGCTATTCGTCGTCATCTCCATAATCATCTTCCTCTTCTTCGTCCCCAAGACTCTTGTCGGCCGCCTTGAGTTTCAGTGTTTCGAGAGCTTCGTCCTCGGTAAATGCCATGTACGCTTCGCTCTCCGGTCCGTCTGAGTCTGAGATCACGGTCGCAATAGTATCGAGCCACATGACGACTTCTTCGTATCGCTTTCCGTCATAAAGCATAACCGCGCAGGCTCTGGCATTTTTGAGCATCTTCTCGAGTGTTCCGTTTTGTTTATTGAGCGCAGAGTAATAATCAGTCAGGAGCTCCATTGCACCCTGGTTCTCCGGATCATTTATTGCATCGAGTACATCCTCCTTTGCGATTCCTTCTACGTCTATTGTATCTTCGTCCATACTGTTGAAATTAGTTTATGTACATACTGCTTATAATAATGCTATTCATCGATCACTTTCATTGATTCCATTCCGCCCACTATCTCTGACACTTCACGAGTAATGGCGGATTGTCTGACTTTGTTGAAATGAAGTTTGAGACCTTTCGATATGTCTCCCGCATTATCCGAAGCGTTCTTCATAGCTATCATGCGCGCGGAATGTTCAGAGGCATTGGCTTCGAGTACGGAGTGATATATCTGGATGTTGAAGAGAGCCGGAATAAGTTCTTCGAGAATTTGCTCGGGAGAAGGTTCGAACGTGACTTCACGTACCGGGGCAACATCACTCTTTCTTATCTCGGAAAATTTGCCGTGTGATGGGAGTATTCCTTCGACGATTTCCTCCACGCTCTCAAATGACACAGGAAGGAGTCTCCTCGAGTACACTTCCTGGCGCAGTGTCGAGATGAAGTGGGTCGAGACAATGAATGCCTGGTCATAATCTCCTGCCTCGTATGCACTCTTCACTTTCTGCGCCACCGGACTGACCATATCGAAGGTTATTCTGTCGCTCCAGCGCTCGTGGTGTAGGGTAATAGTCCAGCCGCGCTTGTGAAAATGCTCGTACGCTTTCTTTCCAACAGTGATGAGCGAAGTATTACTCTGTGTAAGTTTTTCTTTCTCGAGGAATTTGTAGGTACTCTTGAGGAGCGCGGAGCCATAGCTGCCGGCGAGGCCTTTGTCCGCAGAGACGATCACCACCAGAGTGCGCTTGACAGGACGTATCGTCATAAGCGGGTGGTGTGCAGCTTCAATAGCTCCCGATATCGAACGTAGTATTTTAAGTGCAGAAAGTGCATACGGGCGGGTGCCGATTGCGATAGCCTGTGACTTACGCATCTTCACAGCCGAAACAGCCTCCATTGCCTTTGTAACTTGGCGGGTCTTATCTATGCTTTTAATCTTATTTTTTACTGCTTTGAGTGACATGATTTCTGTATATTTGACATCGTCTGTGTATTTGCTAAAATAACTGCATCACCAACGGAAAAGAGTGCCCTATGAGGTTTCGTCCTCATGGGGTCTTTTCTTGTCTCGTTTGAGTAATGACACCAAGTCGTTCATGAATCTTAGATGCGGTCGAAATTCTTTAAATTTGAGTAATGCTGAAAATTTCCTACGGTTTGGTACCAATATACAGGATAACTTTTCTTGTTCAAGTAAATACTGAGCAAGGCAGTAAAAATCACCATCGCCCGTGACGATGATCGCCTTCTCGTAGTTGGGGTATTGTATCATTGTGTGTAAAACTAATTCAGCATCACAATTCCCTTTTGTCCTTCCATCTCGATATATTAGCGTAGGTCGAAAAATACAGATAAATCCAGCTTCCTGTAAATCAGTATATAATCCCGTATTGCCTTCAATAAATCCAATAAAAATAAATGCTTTCGAAACTGAATATTTATCTTCAAGATATACACGAAATCGTCTCCAGTCGAGTTTCCAACCTTGTGCACGAATAGACAAATTCACATTCTGACTATCGATGAATGCATAGTTGTTTGCTTTCGACTTTATTTTGTTTTTAACAGCTTTAAGTGACATGGGGATAGTAGTGAGTTACAAGATTCAAGTTACAAGTGGGACACAATTATGTCATGCATTTGCTTGTTACTTGTGACTTGATACTAGTGACTCACAAATAATTCTGAATTTTCCTTTTTAAACATCTGCGCAGCTTCTTTGAGTGCTGTTTGTGACGCATCAGGAAGATCGCGCGACTCTGCTATCTCTTTGAGCACCGTAGGGTACTGTGACTCGAGCATGGCAAAGAATTTCTTTTCGATGGTCGCCATCTGCTTGATATGCGCGTCACTCCACTCTCCCGCACCAGCGACGAAGATAATCGCGACTTCCTTCTCGAACGGAAGCGGCACTGCTTTGTCCTGTTTCAAGACTTCAACCATCAGCTTACCCTTCTCGATACGCATCTTCGTGGCTTCATCGAGGTCTGAAGAGAACTGTACGAATGCTTCGAGTTCGCGGAACTGGGCGAGTTCGAGGCGAAGCTTACCCGCAACCTTCTTCATTGCTTTGGTCTGTGCTGAACCTCCCACACGTGAGACGGAGACACCGACGTTGATAGCGGGTCGAATACCCTTGTTGAAGAGCTCAGTCTCGAGATATATCTGACCGTCGGTAATAGAAATGACGTTGGTCGGAATGTATGCGGACACGTCGTTCTCCTGAGTCTCAATAATCGGAAGTGCGGTAAGCGATCCTCCTCCGAGTTTGTCGGAAAGTCGCGCAGCACGCTCAAGGAGTCGAGAGTGAAGATAGAAGATGTCTCCCGGGTATGCCTCACGTCCCGGCGGACGACGCAGAAGGAGCGACATCTGGCGATATGCGACCGCGTGCTTGGAAAGATCGTCGTAGACAACGAGCGCATCTTTGCCGGCATCCATGAAGAATTCTCCAATGGCGGCACCAGCATATGGAGCGAGGAACTGTAGTGCCGCGGATGATGAGACAGATGCAGAGACGACGATGGTGTACTCCATCGCGCCTCTGTCCCTCAGTTGCTGCACGATGCGAGCAACCTTCGAATCTTTTTGGCCTATGGCGACATAGATACAGACGGGACGTGACTCTTTTGGTTCGTTCAATTGATTCAAAATAGTGTCGATGGCAACAACAGTCTTGCCAGTCTGGCGGTCACCAATAATAAGCTCGCGCTGCCCGCGACCGATAGGGATCATGCCGTCGATAGCCTTGATACCGGTATGCAGCGGGGTCGAGACCGACTTGCGTTCGATGACGCCGTAGGCTTTGCGCTCAATAGGGTTACGCTTTGTACTCTTTAGGGGTAGTCCGCCGTCTAAGACTTCGCCAAGCGGGTCGACGACACGGCCGATGAGCTCATCACCTACCTGGATAGAAAGAATCTGACCTGTCGCTTTGACGGTCATGCCTTCCTTTACCTTGCTTGCATCACCAAGCACCACTACTTTCACCGAGTCTTCTTCGAGGTTGAGCGCCATACCGAGGAGCGCATGCTCCTCGCCGAGCGTATCCTTGAGCGACATGCCGTCTGAAAGTTCAAACATCACCATCTCACTCATCATGATATCGTCGAGTCCCGAAACTTCGGCGATACCGTCGGAGGCGGAAACGACCACACCCACTTTTTCAAGCTTCGTGCTAGGGGTATAGCTCTCAATCTGTCTCTTCAGTTTTTCTACAATGTGATCCATATTGTTAGGCGGTAGATCGTAGTTCGTAGACTATAGTAAATACAACATTACTACGTGCTACGAACTACGTACTACGTACTGGTTATTGATTTATAAAGCTCGAGGAGCGCTCTCTTGTAACTGCCGTCGACGCGCTGTGCTTTGGTCGAGACGATTGTCCCGCCGATGATACTGTCATCTACTACCCGCTCGACGCGTTTATGAGAAGCATCGAGAAGGTTTTTGAACGGCTCTGTGCGCAGTATTTCCTGCGTTTCCTTTTCAGAGAGCTCGTGACTCGAGGTAATGCGGATGGTGCGTTCTTTCTCATCTCGCATGCGGAATCGCTCGAGAGAGCGGACAACACGCGGCAAAAAGTGCACATGACCGTTTGCCTTAAGTGTCTCTATAAAGTTTGCCACAAGTGCGTCCTCTTTATGAGGATGTTCTTGTGTCGCACGATAGAGAGCCTCTGCGTATTGTGATGCGCGCATAGATTATGCTGCTACACTACTGGCTCGTAATACCTTCTCTGCTGCAAGAACCGCCATCTTTGCGACTTCCTTCTCGCTTTCGCGCAAGATATAGGCCCTTTCTTCTTCCGCTTTGGTTTTCGCCTCGGCAATCAGTGCCCGCGACTTCTCCTCTGCGTCTTTTACCAGTTTGCGTTCCTGTTCGCTTCCCTCCTTGCGTAGTTCGTCGACAATGTTGCCGCCTTCTTCTCGCGCGCTCTGGAGGATATCAGATTTTGCGCTTGCAATCTCTTCGCGCTCTTTTGACGAAGCTTCCGCATCCTCGAGTCCCTTCGCAATCTGCGCTTGACGTTTGTCGAGCATTGCAAAAAGCGGTTTATAGAGATAGCGGTACAAAATAGCAAGAAGCAGGCCAAAATTGACCATTTGTATCAGAAGGAGTTTCCAGTTTATACCGAAAGCAAGTAATGCATCCATATGATTAGTAGGTAGTAGACAGTAGGTAGTAGGTAGGAAATTCCAAATCGCTTTTTGTTCTCCTCACTACTGACTACTGTGCTCTATCTGCGGTATTACTTAAGTAATGCTCCATTAGCCACGAGCACTGCGAAAACGAGCGCAAGAATTGCGAGCGCCTCGGTGAGTGCTGCGCCGATAAACATAGTGGTTAATATCTTGCCCTGTGCATCCGGATTGCGACCGATAGCCTCAAGTGCGCGTCCTACAAGAATACCAATACCGATACCAGGGCCGATGACGCCGAGTCCTGCCGCGAGCGCCATACCTATTGTCTTTGCTGATTCGAGTTCCATATGTGTGAACTAGTTATTTATAATTGATAATCAATACCTGCTTTATAGCATATGACTTACGCATTTGGCGAACTACTTCGTTGTGGAGCCTCTGCGTCTCGGTCAACATATAGGAATATGCCTTCCTCGTCGCTTCTCCACGTCTCGTATTTCATCCAAATTCCTAAGTCCTATCAAAACACACCTCAACCTCCTAATGAGCGGTATCTGTGACCGCTAATTTTAAGAAGAAAAGGGTCAAAAGAGAGAAAATAGCCGCCTGTATGAAGCCGACGAAGACTTCAAACGCCATAAAGGGTACCGGACCGACGAACGGCAGGAAGAATGTCGCAACCGCCAGGAGCACCTCGCCTGCAAAAATGTTACCGAACAAACGGAACGAAAACGAGATGAGGCGAATGAGCTCCGAGACAAATTCAATGATACCGACAAAGAACATGACTGGTGAGTGAAAATTGAGGAAGCGACTGAAATATTTGAAGAAACCGACAATGACGATACCTGATATCTCGATTGTAAGAAATGAAATAATTGCGAGCGCAAGTGTGACATTGAGGTCAGTGTTGGTCGAGCGCAAAAGCGGGATAAACTCAGCGCCTTTTCCGCCGGCAGCTGCAGCGTCTACGGCCTGGTGCGCAAGAAGCCCTATCGAGCCGACGCCCGGGATGAACTCGAGCATATTCGCAGTGAAGATGAACAGGAAGATAGTGGTGATGAACGGAAAGAATTTGCGTGCCAATTCCTTTGACTCAAGAGTAGTCTCGATAAAGCCGAGTATCCCTCCGACCATCATCTCGAGCAAAAGCTGGAGCTTGCCTGGTACGAGTTTCATTCCTATATTCACCGAAAATGCGACGAGTGCGAGCAGTACCACTACTACCCAGCTCATGAGTAGTGTATTTGTAATCGGAACACCCATGAATTGTGTGAGTTGCTCGGCTTTTATCGAAACATGTATTCCTCCCTCCATCCCGTTAGAGATTATTCATCCCGTTAGAGGCCGGGAATTGCCGTGCTCGAATAATGATGTGTTTTGTGCTATTTTTCATTTTGTACAACTTATCACATATGACGACTCTCCGCCTCTAACGGGATTCCTGTATACGAGCGGAAGTGCTGCACTTCCTATCTAAGGCGGGACCCATAAGTGGCTACACCGTAACATAATTGGCTAAAAAAAGGAAGAAAAATAGGATGATTTTGACTGTTTTTGCATCTTGACAAAATAGATTATAATGTGTATTATTCTAGTTATACAGTTATACACTTTTTCAGTGTTTTCGTCATTGACCTCGAAGATGAAGAGAGTATGATGTGTACGCAAGATTCTTGAACATGACTTGAGCATCCTGCATCTAAGATTTCTAGTATTTTGCTCCCAAAAACGTGGAAGTTTGGGCCCAAAAATCTCCAAATTTTAGATACATAGTAACCATACACAGGGCTGAAAAAGCTGTGCGATGTTGTTTTTAAAATTGATATTTGTGCAAAACCTGGTCATAAATCAACGTATGTCCGAAAAAGCGCTTTACCCTCTGCCATATATGGGTAGAACTTTGTTTCGGACGTAAGTGATAGACACTTTACGTTCCGGTTTGTTCTTCCGCATTGTTATTCCGTTCTTTGACAATCGATCTGTAAATAAAACCAAAAACTTACAACCCCAGAGTCTGGGCTTCTTCCCTGTTTAGACCTGTTTAGAGAGAAGGAACATAGTCTCCGGGGCTGCATGAATTTTGATTGATTTAGCACCAACACTTCTACTCACCCTCGGTACACCACCTACAGATAAATTCTTTATCTACCACCACGCAAAACCAACTGACAAAGAGGAAAACAGAAATGGCACTCAATGAAGTCTATACTCGCGCGAAGGAGTACTTCAATCCTCCGCCGAGCCTTGTACCGAAAAACAGTTTTCAGAGTCTAAGGTTCCTTCGCTGGGATCTTCTCTCCGGGGCTGTCATGACACCTATTGCGTTCGTGTTCGCACTTTCGATTTCGAACATCGCTCACATGACGCTCATGTCGGGAGTCATGATCGGTATCCTGGCCTGCATCATGATGCGCATCCTGGGAGGCACCTACCTATGTATCGCCGGTGCGGCTGCTGCTCTGGCGCCGATTCTGGCAGAAGCAGTAGACAAACTCGGCGGCGGAAACTTGGCACTCGGTCAGCAGTTGGTGTCGGCAGTGATTCTCACTGCCGGTATCGGAATGCTTTTGATCGGAGTGCTTAGGCTTGCACGATTCACAAGCGTGGTTTCTCACGCAGTCGTTGCCGGCAGCATCCTCGGTCCCATCGGTCTCACGATCTGGGTCAAGCAGATTCCGCGCTTCTACGGTGTAGACTTTGCAGACAAGAGTCTGTCAGGCATCGCCAAGGAGGTCGTGTCTCTGCAACACCTCGACCAAGTCAACTGGGTGCTGATGACTATTGGCCTTGTAACACTCGCCGTGATTCTCCTTCACTGCTTCATCCAGAAGCGACTCGCTCGTTCCTCAAGTCCGCTGAAGTCAATATTCGGCGTCCTACCGCCACAGTTCTTTGCGACAGGAGCGGCACTCCTCATGGGCTACTTCGTCGTGATGGGTCACGGAGACTATATCCAACTGCCGGATCACCCATTCGAAGGACACATCGACTTCGGCTGGGTGGCTATCAAGCACATCTGGGACAATCCCGATTTGTGGCAGCAGTATGGCGTGTCATCACTCAAGCTGACAATGGTCGACACCATCGAAATCTGTGCGACGGTGTACGGCATCGACATGCTCGATAAATACCGGCGCGCGTCGAACCCCAACAAGGTTCTCATCGCAATGGCTTGGTCAAACATCATCGGCAGTACCCTTACACCGGTGCACACGCAATCGGCAATCCCCGGCGGGATAAAGAGCTCTACCAGCGCGTTCCTGGGCACCAAGACCTTAAACGCCGCGCTGTTCTGCGCATTGTTCATGCTGTTATCGGTCGCCAATCCAAGTGCGCGGAGTGTCATCAACCACATGCCGCTGGTCGCACTTTCGGCAATCATCGCCTATACGGGATGGAAGCTGTGTGCTCCTGCGGCCTGGATGCACTTCTACAAGATGGGGCAGGATCCGTTCATTGTATTCGCAAGCGGATTCGTGTTATCGGTGGCAACGGGCGAAATATTGATCGGCTTCTTCGCAGCGATTGCCATTGAGTTCGTCCTCAGCTACTTGCGGGTGTATCACACTGCACAGCGTCACGCGCATGCAGGCGTTGAAACCACCCCGAGGGCGGTATTCAAAAAGATTTTCCGCAATCCGGTCGTCAGCACCATGATGAAGGAAGACGGCACGTTCTACGTGAAGCTCGACGGCCCGCTCACAACCTTTAACCGGCGCCATTTGCCGGTCTGCCACGATGGAGCACGCGAAGTGTTTGTTGACGCATCGCACCCTGAGGTGACGTTCATCGACTACTCGACCGAAGGATTGTTCAGCCAACTTCGCAAAAGCTGTTGCGGCAAAGGTCACTTTAAGCTGTACGGCTTCAACCCTGCTTCTCGAAAGGGCGGCCACGGTTCGGGTCTCGTGCGCTACGAGCGGCGCTACACGCAACCTGGTGATGACGTCGGACTGGGTCGCCGCGGTAGTGATCAGATGCTTGCGCAAGAGCAAAGAAGTTAAGTTGACACAGATCGATTGAGAGAATCCCGGCCCTGTTCAAGTTTTGATACTTGTGGGGCTTTTTTTTTCGGCTCGCACGGTCTATACTCAACATACATTTAAACTAACCAAAAACTATGTCACAGGGAAACAAGAAATTTGGCACAGCAGTGAATTGCATGGACGGTCGAGCGATCGAAGCGACTATCAACTGGATGGAAAATGAATACGCGCTTGATTTCGTCGATAATATTACTGAGCCGGGGATGGATGGTTTGATGGAAAAAATGTCTGAGGGTGATCGCGCATATCTCAAAAGAAAGCTAAGTATCTCGATCAATAATCACGGCTCGCGTGTAGTAGCTGTTGCCGGACATGAGGACTGCGCTGGTAATCCGGTCACCAAGGAAGAGCATGCAACCTGTATCGTGCATGATATTGATGCAGTGAAAATCATTGTTGCTGAAATTACCCCTGAGCCTATCGAAGTAATCGGGCTCTGGATTTTTCCAGGTGCGACTGATGCACATCTCTGGAGCGTGGAACGCGTGAAATAGCGAAAAGCTCTTCGATTCTCGGTGGTGAGGGCTGCCGAGAATCTCGGCTACCGCCGCGGGTGGATTCTTATCTCGTGGACTCGATAAAAGAATCCCTTTCGATTCTCGTCAGAAGTGCCGCAGGGCACTTCTTCATGAGAGTAGCCGAGAATCGAAACTTACAGTTTCTGTACACCTTTGCGATTTGCTCGGAATGAGACCGAGAATCTCTCCCTACGGGAGCAGTACCCGTTTCCCATGTCCTAATGATGTCAGACATCATTAGGACATAAGGGAGAACGGCTTCAATTCTCGTCGAAAGAGCTTCAAGCTCTTTCTCAGCCCTCCCAAATGATAAAGCTCCCTTGCGGGAGCTTTATCATTTGGTCGGGCTGCCGAGAATCGAACTCGGTTCTTGCGAACCCGAATCGCATATACTACCGGTGTACTACAGCCCGTCGATTATTATATTGTTGAACGTACCTACGATATATTCGCAAGCCTTGCGAACCCCTCTATTCATGACCGCATGATAGTGCATATACTTTCCTTACAGGAACTGTCCACTCATTGGATCTTTTGTTTCAGAAACTTCACAAAAGTACACAATGAGTCTTGCGATTTGGCCCCACTCAGAAGCGGGTTCCCTTTGCCAAATCTCACGGTGTACTATAGCCCGAAAGTTGTTGTTCTAGTTTCTATCTACTGTCTACTTACTACTGCATCCTTACACTATCCCCTGAAGACTCCCGACATAATTATTCATAAATGCCGGAATTGCAAATACAAGTCCAATAAGAGGGAGAACGAACAGTGCGACGCTAATAATCAGCGTCCACATGAAGTACTTGCGCGTCTTCTCGACCGAGACATAAATCGCGTCGATCTTGGCTTCGAACTCGGCAAGTCGCTCGACTGAATCCCCTTGTGTGTCTTCTTGCATAGCGACTATTTAAGCATCTTTCGCGTTTTTCTCAAAGAACAAAGAGAAGAGTGCCATAACGATTCCCGAGAGTAAAAGTGCGAGATTGAGCGCAGGGATATAGAACGAAATACCGACGAGCACTAGTCCGGTGATGAAATACGCTCCTCTTCCGACGCGCTGTTGTCGCTTCTTTTTTTCTCCGCGCTTTTCACTCACGAGAATAGTCATCATCGCTGCAAATATCAGAAACGGTATAGTGAGCGTGAAGTCAAGGAACGGCTTTTGCCACCAACGATAAATGCCGCTGTGAGATACTGTACCCTTTATCAGCTTATCCGATGCTTTCTTCTGATAGATAACCGTGCCTTTGGGAAGTGTAAGTGAAATAAGCATTTGCTCTCCCGGTGCGAGGCTCCCGTCTTCGAATCGGAGGAGGTGCGCAGAGCCGGGTGCGATGCCTAGCGATGAAGTTGCAGCACATGGCGCCTCCGCTTCTGGAGTTCCTCTCGTACACGACACATCAAGTGCGGTGAATGAAAATTCACCCGGAAGCTGCACCTCCGCGCGAATCTTCTCAATAGGTGTTTCAATTGTACTTCCCGTGACATCATAAGTGAATCTGTCACTTGGGACCCCTGAATCGACTGCACCCCAGAGCGTGTAGCGGATGACATACAACTGTGTGCCGGTCAGCAGCTTCTCAGCATCGCCAATCTTCAGCACCGCAACATTGCCACGTCCCACTTGATCATACTGTGCCGGTATCGTGTTGTGATGCCCGTCAGTGATGCTTATGCTGGTGATCTCTACATTGTGCGAAAACTCGTCGCCCGCGCTCTGGTACAAGAGCGGAATCTCGCGCAGAATGCCGTGCTTCTTTGTATCACCGAAGTCATAGACAATCTCTTCTTGCACATCGGCACTGCCGTTCTTGTTTATTTCGATGTGCGATGTGAATGTATGTACTACCTCACTTGCGAAGACTGAACCCGGAGCAAGCAGTGCTGCGAGCACGAGCGATAAGGAAAGATACCATTTCACGATACTAATCGTTGAGTTTCTTCTTAACTTCTTCGAATTCATTCTCGAGTTCTTTGAGACGCTCGCGGCTTGCCTTGATGAGCTCCGCACCTTCTTTCACTTTTTCAAGCCCTTTCTCGACGTCTATTTCATCCTGCGACTCGAACCAGCCGGTGATAGCGCGCAGTTTTTTGATAGTCTCGGTCAGATTGGTGTGTTCTCCTTTTGACATGTGGTAATTAGGTTAGCGGTTTTATCTTGTTTATCGTAGCCTCCAGTGTACCATCGGAAAGTTTCGCCTCAAAATGCTCGCCCACCTTCGCATCTCCCACCTGTTTGAGTACTTTTTCCGCCTGAAACAGGATGCTATAGCCGAGGCGGAGTTGCCGGAGTGGATTATGCGTCTCAAGTTCAATCGAGAGTCTACGCAGTAGCTCGCCAATATCGCTTAAAGCACGTCTATAACTTGTCGAAAGTGAATCATATTCTGCGCGTGCATCCTTCCACATTTGCGCAAGTCGCTCACCGAGGAGCGGAATATATCCGAGTACCTGGTCGGCGACCTCTCTGAACATTCCGTACATACGTGCGAAATGAGCCGAGAGTACTATCTGCGTGTCTTTGAGTTCGCTATCGTATGCATAGAGTGCGGTCTCGATCCCCCCGAGTATCTTGCTTTCAGAGAGGTGCAGTTCAGCGAGAAGCTCGTCCCAACTTTTATTCAAGAGATGGGTCGCCGCAGTCGGTGTCGATGGCGCATGGTCTGCGGCAAGCTGCGCGAGCGGTACGTCTTTATCATGGCCGATTGCGCAGATAACCGGATGCGGAAACTCTGCTATCGCGCGCACAATGAGCTCGTGATTGAACGCCTGCAAGCTTTCAAGAGAGCCTCCACCGCGGATCAAGACGAGCACATCAATGTCTTTGTCCTTGAAGTAGCGGAGTGCACCCAGAATTTCTTTGACCGCAGCCACGCCTTCAACTCGTGCGTCGGTAAGACGTATCTTGTATCCGTACGTCCCGAGGTTGTTGAGGAAGTCGTGTATAACCGCGCCCTGCTTCGAAGTGATAAGTCCTATCTTCTCGGGAAACTCAGGCAGCGCACGCTTTCTGTTCTCGTTAAATATTCCTTCAAGCTCGAGCTTCTTCTTGAGCTCGTCATAAGCCTTCTTGAGTGCACCTTCTCCGACGAGTTCGATAGTACTTGCGCGGAAATTAAACCGACCATTTGGTTTGTATATTTCACTTTTGCCTTCGACAATCACTTCGAGTCCTTCGGAGACAAGGATACCCGAGAGCTGGTAATCAGAAAGCCACATAAATACGCTCATATTGCTTTCGTCCTGCGTATCGCGAATTCCCATGTAGACCGCACTGCCTTGGATTTTAAAACTTGTCACCTCACCTTTCACGCGTGCGGACATGCGCCACAGTACATTATTTACGATGTCGAGATATGCACTTACAGTGAAGGAATTATCTACAGGTTCATCCTGGAGCAACTTTTGAATGCTACCTATTGAACGCATTTCATCCTCAGGTGCCTCTCGCTTTACGGCTGATGAAGCACTTGCGTACTCGTCAACGATAGCGAGAAGCTGCTTGCCAAACGCATTGTATTTTGCATCTTTGATGCCTTTGATCGCAGTCAGTTCGTCTTTGGTACGTGGTAGTGTCTTGACGATCTCATCAAGCGCAGCGTTAGGGAGTATACGAAAAATCTCAACTGCGCGCTTGTTTGCTTCATTATCGCGCCATGCATAGAGCGCTTGTCTGAGGTTTGCCATCGACCTATTATACGCGAAAGCTTTGAAGAATAGAAAAAGCCCTGTGCAAGTATTTACACTTGGATAAGGCTTTGGGTGCGGTGTTTAAACGGCTTCTTGGCAATGTGTTTCTTTGTACTTCTATAGTTACGAGAAGTTGCATTTCAAAAGAGCATTATCAGTTTCATTTATGTCTGGCGTAGTTTCAAGGATTCGATTTGACATAAAATAGATCCATGCTATGTTGTCTGTAGTTCCCTTTTTGCACACGCTCGGCTTCGGTGACCAGCCTACCAAAATGAGTTATGTGCAGAGTCATCACTCACCCTCCTATTCGAGTGGTGACTTTTTTTATATATTTTAGAGGATGAGTAGAACAGAAGTCGCTCAAATGTGAGCGACTTCGTAATGGGTGAAGTACTTCACCAACTTAACTTATGGTTTCAGTCTCAACCAAATGTAATCGTGCAGGTAGCCGCAGTATTTTTGCTGAAACGATTCCATTAGGTTGGGATTGTGGTGAATCAAACGGGTAACCTGCGCCTAGTTTTCTGACTATTTCTGCAATACGCTTGAGTGTATCATCAGAAGCGCAGTAGACAATTGCAAGTCTATCAGCAACTTTGAGAATTGTGAGTTTACCAGTTACGGTGCGCTCTGTTTCAAGTTCACGTAGTACTTGTTCGACAATTTCCTCTATATCTAATATTCTCCATGCCATCTTAGTCCCTCTCGTAATTGGTGTGCTTCTCTATTGTTTATATCACGTGCGCAGGATAACTCAACCACTCTGCACTGAAAGTGCAGAGGTTGGAATGCGGGGAATGAAATTCCCGGTCTCTATACTATTCGAGGATCATTGTTCCGGTGTCTTGA
>JAYTWK010000008.1:0-14992 GCA_043743715.1 bacterium | reverse complement strand
GTGGGTGGGTATCGACGAACGGAATTCCTTGCACCAGATAAAGCGCGTTATCGGCATAGATGAGTTCATCGAATTGTGTAACGGACGGAAATGACAAATGCGGGAGCCGGAGCAGGCTCGCCAGCACGAGGATGATGATGAGGCAAGAGAGGTCACGCGCGGTTACGCCACGGAGGAAATGTACGACATGAGCAAGTCCTTGTCGTATCGTGTTCACAAAAGTTTCGTTTGATTTTTCATGCATGTACTATTCATTACGATTGCGAGAACATATACGCCCACGAATGAGTGCCGTAGGTGATGGGAATATTATATACAAAACTGAAAACCACAAGGAGTAGTGCAAACGAAATGAAGACATACGAGAACCACTTGTCATGGGTGATAAGTTCGATGCAGTGGCGTATGCGCGGCAGGGCATATGGGACGAGTAAATAGAGAAAGAGGAGTGCGGTAAAGTAGTGGTAGACATACATCGGTCGGTGGATAAAAAAGAACGGAAGGAAATTCGCCAGGTATCCCACCATCAGCATCAGCTCACTCTTTCCTATCGCGAGTCGCCCTTTTCGGAGTGAGTAAAGTATATTCCATACAACATTGAACAGAAATACCAAGAAGCTCATCGTCCAGAGAGTGGCGTTGCCTGCCATGATAATGGTGCGTTCACTTGCGCGCGTCTCTCCATTGTTCGCATTCCAGAACAGCCATGTGCTTTGGGCGTTCGGCCATGACGCAGGACTCGGCGCTCTCGGGAGTGTGACAACATACGACGGGTCGTTGTTGGTCATCATCATGATGCGGTGATACGACGGAAGAAATGTGAGAGCGTCCGAAAGTGAGTGCATATCAGGGAATGTGATATTTCCGACATATCCGGAAACATGTTCCATTCCGATATTGTCCGCTTTGCCTCCGTCCGGAATAACGAACATGAAGTAGGAGATGAAGACGACAACATAGACCGTGAATGCGATCATGCATATGAGAATAAATTGCCGCACGCGACCGCTCATACAAAGCAGCACGGCTACGGTTCCTGTCACCCCAAGCGCAATCCATTTGACCGAGAGTGCGAGTCCGCCCGTGACACCGGCGAGACACACAAACAGCATCGTGCGCTGTTTTGTCCGTGAGCGCACAAGCATAAGGCAAGCGGTCACACAAAGTATGCTGAATAAAAGCAAGAGGGTATCCGGGAGCATAGCGCGAGCGTAGAGAGCGAGCGCATTATCAAACACAACAAACAGTGCCGGGAGTGCTGCCATACGAGGAATCTGATCCATTGCACGCGCACAAGTATACACCGCAAGCGGCAGGAGGGTGCCGATGACCGCAACGAACATGCGCACCGCCTGATAGGGAAAATCCTCAAACGGCTGATTCACTCCCATTCCAATGTGTTGCACTCTTACCTCGCCCTGTGTGTGTGCCACGGCCGTAAACAACATTCGTGCAAGCGGCGGATGTGTATCGACATACGGGGTGCCATGGAGCAAGTGAATTGAATTGTTTGCGTAGATAGTTTCATCGAACATCGTCACGCTCGGCTGCGCAAGGAAGGGTATGCGGGTCAGGGTAGCCAGTAGGACAATGATGGTGACGCAATAGAGGTCACGGGCGGTTATACGCCAAAGAAATGTTTTCGCATAAAGGAGAATATGCTGTGCCCGCAAGAGGATGGCAAGGAATCGTTGTAGTGTCGTGGGGTGCAGGTGGTCCATAATGGTTGACACGTATGTATCGTACGCGTTGCTGTCGGTCCGCACGCTCATGAATCATAACAAATATTGACTACCGCGACAGTCTGCGCGCAGAGCTGCTTGTGAAAAGACCTTAATGATACTACAGTAAAGAAGTGCACATCGCCGCAACTATGATTATTCGCAGCACATATTTGATGTTATGAAATGGATCATTGTAGGCCTTGGAAATCCTGAACCTGAATATAAATATACGCGCCATAATGCGGGGAGAGAAGTGCTCGGGTATCTCCGAAGGGACTACGGGTTTCCCGATATGGAGTACCGGTCAGCTTCCGATTCCTCAGTTTCGAAAGGACAAATCGCTGACAATGAGTGCATACTCGTCGCGCCAGAGACCTACATGAACGATTCGGGTAAGAGCGTCAAATCGTTCGTGCAGAATCCTGATGAAGCCGCGCAACTCATCGTCATACATGATGATATCGATCTTCCGCTCGGAACATGGAGGCTCTCGTTTGAGAGAGGAAGCGGGGGACACAACGGTGTCCGCTCCGTAACAACCGTGCTTGGGACCAATGCCTATATCCGTATCCGCGTGGGAATTATTCCTGTGGGCGAGGACGGAAATGCGGCAAAACCGACGGGTGCGGAGGCGGTACACGAGTTCGTGCTCGGCAAATTCACCCGCGAAGAAGGTGAGGTGATTGCAAACATCGGAAAGGACATCAGCGCGGCACTACCCTTACTTTTAACCGAGGGAGTCAGGAGCGCCATGGACAGGTTCAACTGATCTGTCATTCATTCCTCTTTCCTTCTCATATGCAACACAGGACACACGTATCAATTCTGAAGTCGTTTCCGATAGAAACATATATCGTCTTCATCCCGTCACTTCTGTTATTGTCACTGGTATATTTCGGATTCGGCACGTCCGAATGGGCGGGCATCAACGAGTATCATTTTTCTCGGGTCATCAAAAAGATATTATTTGATAATCCGACCTTCGGAAATATTCTCATCTATCCGCTTCTGTATCTTGTCTTCGGATATATGTTTGACGCACTGCCACTCGGAGACAAGCGCAATCAGACGAGTACATATCTCCTCAATCAATTTTTTGGACCCTGGCGCCGCGTGGCGATACTGCGCACACTGTACTGGGTCATCGGCATCTTGGGGTTCTGCTACGTACTGGTGGTGGGACTCGGAGTCTTGTTCCACATATTCGCTCCTCCCGAAATTGCAGAAGCCTCGCGCGATATGATGCAGGTCGACCATACACTCTTTGGAGGTTACCCGGTATACTCTCTGCAATTTCTCGGACATATTCCGCTCCTGACTCCGCTCATCGTATATGCCTACCTCTGCACACCATTTTTCCTCGGTATTATCTTCCTCATGCTGCTGTTCTTCCGGGTCAGACTGTTTCGTCAGTTCTTTCTCACAACCGCAATCTCATTCTTCCTCTGTTTCCCTCTATGGTATCTGTTTCCCGCACTGACACCCAACGAAATGTATCGACATAATTTGTTCTCGCTCATAATCCCGGACGATGTGAGGAGTGAGGCGCTCGCACATCCGCCAGGACCATTAGTCGAGACGATGATGACCAACATTGAAACCATCTGGATCGATCCTGACGGCACGTCCATCGCAGTCACCACAATGCCTTCGATGCATGTGATATGGGGCATGGAAGTAGCGCTGTTCGGCTATCTATTCAGACGCAGATACCGTATCTTCTTTTCGCTCTACTGTGTTTTGAATATGCTCGGTACCATGCTTCTCATGCAGCATTATGCGATTGATGTCATCGTCGGTGTACTTGTTGGCCTCGTGTCACTTTCGATTGCATCCTATGCACTTGCATACGAACGCCGACACATGAATGACGACTTTGGCATCGTGCACGCGCTTGGCGCCTTTGCACGCGATGCTGCGCGTTTCAATGCTCTCTTGCGTCGCATGTACACGCGGATTCGCGGCTTGTGAGTGGTTTGTGAGCGAAAATTCCTGTGCTATGATTCATGCATCGTTATGAGATCATCACTCGCGGTCATGAAGTGGGGGATTTTGGGTCTTTTTTTTATCTCCGGGGCGCCCGCACTTCTGTATCAGGTGATCTGGCAACATCACCTCTACACCATATACGGAGCGCATGCCGAATCAGTCGCAATCATCGTTGGCGCATTTATGTTCGGTTTGGGTATCGGCTCCTTAGTCGGCGGTGAGATTTCCCTGCGGTGGCGCCGTTCGCCGTTCTATATGTTTGCAATCATTGAGACACTCATCGGAGTGTTCGGATTTTTCTCACTCTCACTCTTTGATGCTGTCGGAAGCATGACCACACACCTCGGTGTGCTCGGTGCGGGTATCGCCTCATTCGCGCTTGTGGTCGTGCCGACCATCGCAATGGGTGCGACATTACCGATTCTCGCGAATACACTGATTGCCCGCCTAAAGAATGTCGGTGTATCTATAGGCAATCTCTATTTCGTAAACACGCTCGGTTCTGCATGCGCAGCCCTCGCTTCTGTGTTCCTTCTCGGAAGCGGTTTCGGACAGCATGGACTCATTTTGATTGCGGTCGCACTCAATATCTTCGTGGTTCTCGTCTCACTCCTTCTGCGCACTCTTTCAGAGCGATATGGAAAGGAAGCTGATGGCATCGCAATGAAGTCAGACACGCATGAGTCGCCGGATGAAACTCGCAAGCGGATGTTTTTTGCTTCGGTACTTTCATTCTATTCCGGATTCCTTGCGCTTTCTGTGGAAATTCTCTGGTTCCGTGTCATTTTCATTTTGACCAATGGCCGAGCCTTCGCATTCCCAGTCTCGCTCGGGTTCTTTCTATTTGGTATCGCGTTTGGTTCGTTCTATGCCACCAGGCTGATGGGTAAACGCAGTAATGCCACACCACGAGAGCTACGCCGCATTGCCGCAATCATTATGCTCGTATCCTCGATCGTGATATCCGGGGGATTCATGCTCGTAGGCACGCTCGCGACCGCAGGCATGTGGGTGTTGTCGTTCCTTGCCACCACGCTCATTTCATTTCCGCTGGGAGTCTTATTTCCGGTCCTCATGCATTCCGGAGTGATTCCTGACCGGAATGC
Organism: bacterium; assembly: GCA_043743715.1. Classification (GTDB taxonomy): domain Bacteria; phylum Patescibacteriota; class Minisyncoccia; order Phycocordibacterales; family UBA6899; genus MHLP01. The sequence continues at coordinate 10,173 of JAYTWK010000008.1, read as the reverse complement.
CGGTAGGTCAGTAAGCCGTATCTATGCTGCGAACATACTCGGTTCCACTCTTGGGTCGATTGGTACCGGTTTCATCCTGCTCGATCACATGAGTCTGCGGAGCATCGTGCTTATGCTCTCGCTTATCAGCTCTGCACTGGCGATCATGCTTGCTCGGCGGGCAGTTCGCGGACGAGTACTCCTCCTCTTTGCGATTGCTCTTGTTGTGGCGATTACAGGCTACAGGTTAAGTGCCGAGCTATATGAAAAGTTACAGTATCTTCAGAGTTTCACTAAGGCAACTCACTTCGCGAAGGTTGTTGAGAATCGTAGTGGGGTGATAGCCGTGACACAAGACGATGTCGTGTACGGCACAGGTGTATATGATGGACGCTTTAGCACCGACCTGGTCAACGACAAAAATATTATTATTCGTCCCTTCGCTCTGTCTGCATTTCATGCGAACCCGAAACGCATACTGGTCATAGGACTATCGAGCGGTTCATGGGTACAAGTACTCGCGAACCTACCGGGTGTCGAGCGTATTGATGTGCTCGAAATCAATCCCGGATATCTTGAGCTCATTCCACAGTATCCCGTGGTTGCATCGCTCCTCACAAACCCCAAAGTACATATCACCATCGAAGACGGTCGACGTTTTCTTGTGAGAAACCCGGAAGAAGCATACGATATGATTGTGATGAACACCACGTTCTATTGGCGCGCGGGTGCGAGTAACTTACTATCGGCCGAGCTGCTTACACTCTTGCGCTCGCATCTCTATAAAGACGGACTGGTTATCTACAACACAACCGGCTCTCCCATCGTCTTTAAGACCGGACTTTCGGTGTTTCCGTATGGCTGGAGGATATCCAACAATGTTATTGTTTCCGACTCGCCGCTCCCTATAGACCGCGATCGCCTGCTCCAGACCCTTCGTGAATATCGTATCGATGGAAAGCCGGTGCTTGATCTTACTACCGCAAGTGGCACCGCAGCACTTGAGAAGATCAAAATGGAATTCGACCCTACGCAGCAATTCTCGTCTACCACTTTGCTTGAAACAAGAGCACAAGTCCTTTCACGGGTACACTCGTATCCGACCGTGACAGACGACAACATGATCATCGAGTGGGGCCATAAGTGAGTACAACACTGATTCTTACTGTTTTTTGTTCCCGAGCCGAATGACTTCAAATACTGAGAACAGTTCGAAGCAGTCTCGGTAGTACTTTTTTTCAAACCAAAGTAGTCGCTCTGCGGTAGCGATGGAGACGCCGGCAATGATAATTCCCAAGACGACATCCACTGCATAATGCTCTAGGAGAAACATGGTCGCGACGATATTTGCCGCCACGAAGACTGATGCAAGGATGAGCGTGATGTATCCGAGGTGTTTTCTGCGCGCATACGCAGCATAGAAAAAGAGCACGGCCCAGATCACATGTGTGCTCGGAAATGAGCTGACCGAGAATGACTTCATTGCAGGATCGAACCACATTTGCTCGACATCGCGCAACATGCGATCAGCTGAGGGGGTAAATGAAACCTGCTGTACTTCGCGCACCATCTCGGGAGGAAGTTCAAGGTGAAAGATGTTGAGTCGATACACTTCATTCGGGGGAATGGCAGGCAATATAATCCAAAAGGGCACTGAAAGATACGTCGCGACTGCGAGAGTGAGGAAATATATTCGCGCGCGTCTCACATCGGTGAGGCAGAGATATGCGAACATCGTCCCAAGTGCGAGTGGCATGAAGGTATATGCACCTGCAAGAAGTGTCTGCAGCAATTCGGGAATTCCTTGCGTGTGAAGCCAGAAAGGGAAGTGCACTCCGAACAACAGCTGATCGAAGTGCATCAGCATATTCGAAGCTCGTATCATCTCATCCCATGAGAAATTTTTAAATAGTGCAGGGAATACCGCCGAAGATCCAATAATAAAAGATGTGAGCATGATGAACCAGTAGAGCGCGCTACGGGTAACCGGCACAAGTCTCGGGTCATCGAGCGCCAGTGTCATACTGTGGAGAGTGAGTTTTTCGGGCCTTCGCTTCAAAAGATATCTCGTCGTCAGGTATCCACCATACACAAGTAAGATCAGTGTCCCGCTTTGGAGGAGTGCATGTCCTGCGATAGGTCCAGTAAGCACGAGCCGAGGATCAAACGGTATGTCCCAGCGGTGCGTAAGAGCGTCCACGATGTGAATGAGAAAAAACGCGGCAATAGAAACCGCACAGACAACGTACGTTTCAATCGGAAGTGATTTCCAAAGAGTACTGATACTTTTTTCGTTGCTTCTCGTGTCATTCATGAAGAGTGAATTATTCCAATGATAACACGTCGGGTGATTCAATTTTACTCAAAAGAAAACCACCTGCTCTCGGAGGAGTATGTGGGAGTAGAGGGATTAGACGAGTGCGAGGCGCATGCGTTCATATACCTATGCGATGGACTCGCGACGCAGGAATGCCTGCCTCGAGTGCACGTGCGGATGGATGTCTTCTGTGTCACACAGTTCATCGTAGGGTTTCACGCGGTGCTCCTTGCTATGCTCATCTTCGAGTCGCAAGAGCACATTTGTTGCGATTTCGTGATTGACCACACTGGGCTCGCTTTTGCGACGCCCGAATGAAAAGCAAAAATATACGTCCATTATTGGAAGTCTCCTTTGTTGTGAATCGTCTACCACCTTGCTCGAAACAAGAGCACAGGTCCTTTCACGAGTACACTCGTATCCGACCGTGACAGACGACAACATGATCATCGAGTGGGGCCATAAGTGAGTACATATGTGACTACTCGTTTGTACCGAGCGCAGCTGATTTGCGAAGAAACTGAATCTTCATTACCCGCATGATGGTGTGCAGTGCATATCGGTCATCGAGATAGCTCTTTTCAAACGCGAGTAGCCATACTGCAAAAGAGAGAGCGAGAAAAGAGACAAAGACTCCGAGTATTGTGTCGACCGCATAATGCTGCATGAGATACATGGTTGCAAAAAAGTTTCCGATATAGAATAGCAGGAACAGATAGCCGAGCACGCGCCGCACCCGAAAGAGCGCATACAGGAGTATGCTCGACCAAATAATATGCGTGCTCGGAAATTCGCTCACGGTAAATGATCGTCGCTCGATTGCATCGATCCACATCGCTTCCACTGATTCGATCATGGCATGTGTTTGTGTTGTGATGGACAGGGCACTCACCTCAGCACGTATCGCGGGCGAGACTTCACGCTGTAGTGTATTTAGGACATACGCCTCATAAGGAGGAATCGCCGGGAACGCTATCCATAGCGGAAGAGAGAGTGCAAAGGAAAGTGCGAGCGAGAGGAAGCATGTCCGGAATAGCTTTTCATTCGTGAAAAACGTCCATGCTAATACGAGCGCGAGTGCGGAAGGGAGATAGGTGTAGCAGTATGAGCTGAACTCCTGTAGCCAAAGCGGGATGTCGAGAGTATGCAAGAAGAACGGCGGATGAGTATTAAATAAACGCATATCGAAGCGCATGAGGGTGTCGGACGCGGCACCCATTTTTGTGTACGAGAAACTTTTGAACAGGACATTGAATATCGCAGAGGTTCCGAATACCATCGCTCCCGAGACAAGGAACCAATATGCGGCACTGCGCGCGACGAGGAATAATCGCTTATCATGCACTGCGCGTGCGACACCGAGCGGAGCGCTAGGATTGTCGCTCTTCCTGAAGAGGTAACGTAAGAGAAGGATCCCGCCGACCAAGAAGATTGCAAGTGAGGAATAATGGAACACTTCGCCGCCTGCCATCGGACCCATCAGCACCTGTCTTGGGTCGATGCCGATATTCCAGCGATGTGTACGTGCGTCAAAAAGATGTAGTGCGCACGCGGCAAGAGTGCCGGGAATGAAGACGAAATAGGTTTCAATCGGAAGCCGCTTCAAAAGTATGAGTGATTGTTGATACGCGTTGTTCATGTGTAATGAGTTCCTATTCCAAAGTGTACACTACGTATCATTGCCATGTGATTTCAGTTTACTCAAGTAAAATGTATCACATACTGCGGCAACTATCGAAGCGCTCATACAAGAAGGACTGGAGCTTTCTCGTTCGATGTGGAAGAAGCACTATGAGCCTGCGTGACACGAGCATCTGGTTCTCGAGAGTCTGAAATGATGATACCGAATATCGCAAGCAACTGATAGCGGTCCTCCTCGAAGCCAAGGGTGCTGCTGACTGATATTCTCCGCTGTTTCATAAAGTAAAAAAGCGCTCGTGCGAGCGCCTTGCTACTTGTCATATGCTCCAAGGAGCCTAAGCCGCTTTTTCGGCTTTCTTCTCGCCGAACGACAGCGTCATGCGCTGATCCTTTGGTTCAAAGAGAGTGATAGAGAATGGATAGACCTTACCGAGCTCAAGCGCCGAGCGAAGCTTCTCTTCGGTCCCGAATTCCGAGACGTGGACGAGGCCTGCGACTCCTTCCTCGATGGAAGCGAGTGCTCCGTACTTGTTGAACTTGATGATTACACCCTTCACGACGTCGCCCTTCTTGTACTTCTTCTCGGCACCCTTCCATGGGTTCTCGAGGAGTACCTTCACCGAGAGAGATACTTTGTTCTCTTTGATCTCGATGATCTGAGCCTTCACATGCTGGCCTATCTTGAACAACTTGCGAGGATCATCGACGAGGCCCCAGTCCATCTCCGAGATGTGGATGAGTCCCTCGAGTCCTTCCTCAATCTTCATGAATGCGCCGAAGTCGACGATGCCGGTGATCTCACCTTCGACGATGTTGCCGAGGCGATACTTCGCGACAATCTCCTCCTTCTCCTTCTGGTTGTGCTCTTTCTCTGAGAAGATGAGCTTGCCTTCTTTCGGTACCGCGGTAATCATCACCACCGAGAGCTTCTCGCCGGCGAGCTTCTTGAGCTCGTCGAGGATCTTGTCTTTGTCGCCGTCGAGAACACGAGGGTAGTGGTCGCCCGAGAGCTGTGATGCAGGAAGGAATCCTGAGATACCCTGCCACTCGAGGATAAGTCCGCCCTTGTTCGCATCTTTTACCAAGAGGTCGAGCACGGTCTTCTTCTTGACTAATTCCTCCGCCTCTGCCCAGATCAGCGATTGACGTGCTTCTTTAAGTGAGAGTTCGACATAGCCGTCGGCATTCTCCGACTCCACCACCTTTGCGGTGATGACGTCGCCGATGTTCATGTGCTTCACGAGGTCGCGCGCGTTCATGTACTCGCGTCCATAGATGATGCCGACTCCGTACGGAGGCATATCAACGAATACCGCACGCTTGTCTACCTTGATGACCGGAGCCTCTACAATCGCGCCCGGAGCGGGGCGAGGGCTTATCTCCGCCATGTACTTCGCCATCGCGTTGTCGGGATTCGGAGCATACTCCGCACCGACCACGATGACATCGCTACCTTTTTCCGTCGCTTTTTCTGCTGCTATAGTTGTCATAATTTATGTAACTGTCTTTTTTGCAAAAGAAAAACTGCCTTGAGGCAGAATCTAAAAAAAGTTTCTACCCCCCAGGGTTCACTCCGACCAGTATCAATAATGAGATACTTCGCGAAATGGGCTATCCCTAGCGGCGCTAATAATATTCAGTTGTAGGGCAAATCTACTAGAAAGAGCAGACTTTTGCAAGGGGTGTGCTATACAAACAAAGACTCCGCCCAGATTTAGGCGGAGCGAGACTCCTGTCAAGTCTTTCGTTATGCCTATCCGATATGTCGACACCAAGGGTGCCGCGATGTACATAGCGGCACCCTTGGTGGGGTGGTGGGTACAAAATAACCCCCCACTACTCTTCAAATCTTCAAAGAGTAGTGGGGGGCGGCGCCGGAGCGGAGTTAGCTGGCGGCGAGGCCGAGTCGGTATGTGGCTGCGGAGGGAATCAGAATACTATGGTCGAATGCAATAGCATCAAGGCAGTTGCTAGGCGGTGCATTTTGGTGAAGCATTTTTTCTCCTTAGAGGTACAAGTGCGACGCTTGTCGCACACGATAAGCGGGATGCTCAATCGTGAGAAGATTATACTCTTTTCAGGCACATTGTCAAGTTTCTTATGTCTATCCCAAAAATTGCTAAAAAACCCATAAAGTAAGGCATTTCAACTCTTTTGTCGACTTCTCTTTTTTAATGATGTTTGTTACACTACTCCCATGATTATCACCTATCACGGTGGGCAATTTGTGAAAATCTCGCAAGGAGATACTGTCATTGCCGCCAACCCATTCGGTAAAAATTCAGCTTTTAAACCTATTCGTTTTGGTGCGCGCATCGGTCTTGTCTCAGTCAATCACAAGGATTACAACGGCGTCGAAAATCTTTCGCATGGCGACAAAGTGCCATTCATCGTCTCGGGCCCAGGCGAGTACGAGATAGGCGGCATAGCTGTCACCGGCACACTCGCAGCGAAGCCATTCGGAAAAGACGGACTCTTAAATACTATCTACAGTGTCGAAATGGAAGGCATCCGTCTGTGCCTCCTTGGAGCACTCGCAAGTGCTGAGCTTTCGAGTGAGCAGATAGAGGGTATCGGCGAAGTCGATATTCTTTTTGTTCCTATTGGTGGAGGCGACCTCATGAGCCCTCCTGACGCGGAAAAGATAGCTAATACGCTCGGTGCGAAGATGGTGATACCGCTTGGGTGGGGTGATGATGACAAACAACTCAAGCTCTTCCTAAAAGAAGCCGGAGCAGAAGGAGTGAAGCCTATCGATAAGTTGACCTTAAAGCGAAAAGACCTTGAAGGGAAAGAAGGCGAGGTGGTGTTACTTGAACCAGTGAATCACGCGTAACAACTTTCCACCATGTTCTTCCAATTTCTCGACAAATTAAGAGCCAAGCCTGAGCATGTGAGAAAGAGCATCGCACTTTTCACCACGCTCGCTATCTTTTTTGTTATAGTAAATATTTGGTGGGAGACCAAAAGGCCCTCGAGTGCAGAAGGCACAGTCAAATTGAGCGATGTGGTGTCGCCAGTGCAATTGGTTGCCAATGCGTTCGTCTCGGCGAAAGACACCGTGGTCAATTTTGGAAGCGACTATACCGGCATGATGAAGACCGCGACGAGTGTAGATTCAATGCTCAATGTCGAACACTTCTCACCACGCTCGAGTAGGGAAGATATTGTCTATCCTGACCAGATATACTCCAACAAGGAAGCGCCAGGCAAGGGAGAGAAAGTGAGCAGGGCGAGCACAACTACAGCAAGTAATTAATTTATTATCATGAGTCCCGTTAGAAATAGGAAGTGTCACACTTCCGCCCGCTCAAAAGCACAAGAGAATACCATGACCTATATAGCACAAAAAAATAAATTATATTTTACTAACATGAATCCCGTTAGAGGCGGAGTGATGTCATATATGATAAATTATACAAAATGAAAAGCAGCACAAAACACATTATTATTCGCGCACGGCAATTCCTGGCCTCTAACGGGATGAATAATTTCTAACGGGATGAGTACGAAAAAAACAGAAAAATCAAGCAAGAGTGAAGATGAGGTTCCCGCAGCCGTGGTACCGCATGTGAATATTGTGAATGCCAATATCGTGACCGAGATGCGCGAGTCGTATCTCGATTATGCGATGAGCGTCATCGTGCAACGCGCGCTTCCTGATGTACGCGACGGCTTGAAGCCCGTACACCGCCGCATTCTGTTTGCCATGCATGACGTGGGACTCTACTCCACCTCGCGCTTTAAAAAATCTGCGACTATCGTCGGAGATGTGCTCGGTAAGTATCATCCGCACGGCGATGCATCGGTGTATGACGCGATGGTAAAAATGGCGCAGCTTTTCACTATGCGCTATCCACTCATCTTAGGACAAGGCAACTTTGGCTCTATTGACGGTGATGCGGCTGCAGCCTACCGCTATACCGAAGCCAAGATGACTCGTATCACGAGCGAGGTATTAAAGGACCTCGACAAGAACACCGTCGACTTCCGTCCCAACTACGACGGCTCGCGCAAAGAGCCGGTGGTGCTTCCATCGCTTGTCCCGAACCTACTCTTAAACGGAACACTCGGAATTGCCGTAGGTATGGCGACCAACATTCCTCCGCATAATCTTGGAGAAGTAGTCGACGCCATCACACATCTTATTGATAACCCTGACGCATCCGCAGAAGACCTGCTTGAATTTGTCAAAGGTCCTGATTTCCCGACGGGCGGCGTTGCATACAATAAAACAGACATCAGACACGCATACGCCACAGGACGCGGCGGCGTGGTGGTGCGGGGCGAGGCAGAAATCCTTGAGACCAAGGTTGGCCAGAGTGAGATAATTATCACCAGCCTTCCGTACCGCGTAAACAAAGCAGACCTGCTTTCAAAAATTGCCGACCTTGTGCGCGAGAAGAAGCTCGAGGGACTGAGAGACCTGCGCGACGAGTCGGCCAAGGGTGATATCCGCATCGCGGTCTACCTCAAGAACGGCGTGCCTCCGCAGAAAGTTTTGAATTATCTCTATCGCCATACCGAACTCGAATCGACGTTCCATTACAATATGGTCGCTCTCGTCGACGGCGTCCCGCAGACACTGTCACTGAAGAGTGTGCTCGAGGAATTCATTAAGCACCGAAAAGTAGTGGTAAAGCGCCGCACCGAATTTGAGCTCGCAAAAGCAAAAGCGCGCGAGCACATTCTGCTCGGCCTCAAGAAAGCACTCGATCACATCGATGCCATCATTAAGACTATCAAGGCTTCGAAGGATACTCCGACCGCGCATATGAACCTGATGAAGGAGTTCAAATTCTCAGACCTTCAGGCTGCAGCAATTCTCGAAATGAAACTCCAGAAGCTCGCCGGACTTGAGCGCAAGAAAATAGAAGATGAACTCAAGGCACTTGGAATATTGATTGCAGAGCTCGAATCTGTTCTCGCGAGCGCAAAGAAAATGCTCGGAGTGATTAAGAAAGAGCTCGTCGACGTACGCGAGAAGTACGGTGATGAACGCCGCACGAAGATAGTGAAGGGAGAGGTCGGAAACATTTCCGTCGAAGACACCATCCCCGAAAAGGAGACGGTACTCGTCTTCACTGCAGGCGGCTACATCAAGCGCACTGATCCGTCTGAATACCGCACCCAGAAGCGCGGTGGTGTTGGGGTAGTTGACCTTGATACCAAGGACGAGGACTTCGTACAGATGTTCCTCACCACTTCGACTCACGCGGACGTGCTCTTCTTTACCGATAGAGGCAAGGCGTACCAGATTAAAGCATACGAACTCCCTGAAGGAAAACGCGCGACCAAGGGCAAATCCATCATGAACTTCCTTTCTTTGGGAGGAGAAGAACGCGTGACGAGCATGCTCGCAATGCCAAAGGAAGTGAAGGCAAGCATGAAGCTCTCGCTACTCATGGTGACCGGCAAGGGTGTTGTGAAGAAAGTCGCAGCCGACAGCTTCAAGGATGTGCGCCGCTCAGGCCTCTTGGCTATCAAACTTCAGCCGAAGGACTCGCTGCTTTCTGCAAAGTTTGTGGAGGGTAAAGACGATATCTCGCTGGTATCCGCATCAGGCCAGTCGATTCGCTTCAAGCACACCGATGTACGTGAGATGGGAAGGAATGCTGGCGGCGTGAGGGGTATGAACCTAAAGGGAAGCGACACAATAGTGACCGCAGATGTGGTCAAAGAGGGAAATGAACAAGGATATCTCATCGTCATGAGCGAGCAAGGTTACGGCAAGATGTCGAAGATGAGCGAGTACAAGGTTCAGAAACGCGGCGGTAGTGGTATCAAGACCGCGAAGGTCACTCCGAAGACAGGGAAGCTCATGACCGGACTTATTGTCACCGACAGGGAAGGCGAGATAGTGGCGATTTCGAAGAATTCGCAGGTGATACGGGTAGAGCTGAAGGAAGTGCCGATACTTGGGCGACAGACGCAGGGGGTGAGGATCATGAAATTACGCGAGGGGGACAGCATCGCCTCCCTCATCACACTGTAGCGGCGACTTCCATATTTGGCGCCCTGCTTGTCTTTCCTTCGAAAAGCAGGGAGACATAGCCGACTATGCCTCCCTTTGCATTTTCTCAGTCCAAGACTTCGCATTGCATCCAAATCTGAAGCTCGCCTAGCTCGCTGACAGGGTTTATTCTCGATTAGGGTAAATACCCCGCGAGCTTGCTCCGAAAATATTTTGAGCGAAGCTCGTCTTGATACCCCGTCAGCTTGCTGCGGGGTGGTTC
>JAYTWK010000007.1:0-14713 GCA_043743715.1 bacterium | reverse complement strand
CAAAAAATCCGCATCATGCGGATTTTTTGTATTGCGCGACGGACGGGACTCGAACCCGCAACCTCCCACGTGCACTGAATCCACTATTTTCATAGTGGCGTGGACTATATCTTCACCAATCTTTTTGAGCAAGACCGCCCAAACTCTTAGGTGCTCCTGTATCTAGTCTCTACGGCGCTCCCTTAAAATTTCCATGAATGTACCTTAGGGGTTCCCACGGTATTCGCATATCTCTCTAATTAAGAGACGTAGCCTCCACCGTTATCCAGGAGAGTTTCAATCTGCCTTTCGGACAAAAAGCTGCACGAATCTACAGGCGGGTGCTCTAACCAATTGAGCTACCATCGCAAATGTGAATGATGTGGTGCACAGCACCGACTTTGCAACAGAAATCATTTAGGAGGGTTTACTTTCGTAAGATGATTTCTGTTGCAAAGGAGCGAAGCGATACTTCATTTGAATGCCGCGATGGCAAGAGGGCTTTGCCCGATTACAAACTTCTGGATTGCGAACTCTCTGATGCTACTATAAGTTTTCCCTATAGTCCACCTTGGTGTCGGGGGAGAGAGTTGAACTCTCGACCTTCTCTTTATGAGTGAGATGCTCTAACCACCTGAGCTACCCCGACATAGAAACAGTGTTGCATTTATAGCACAAAATGAAAGTAAATCAAATTTGTTTTTTTACCATTTCAATCATACTCATGGTGAGGTATTTTAATCGGGAACTTTTTTGAACATAAAGGTGAAGGACTCCCATATAGGTATTTCGATTTATGTACACTTTTTTATGCGGTACGTGAATAAATACCGGTTTTCTGAATTGTTTTTCCTCAAGAAGAAGTTGTCTCTCCCAGTACTTTGTTACTTGAGCAGTGCGATCTTTATGAGATTCATTGATGTATATTTGAGGAGTAAGCGTATCCCTTGGAATTTTCATTTCTTCAGTGAGCCACTTAATAATCGTCTTTAAAATCAAAGCGTCTGAATTGACAATAATGAAGCGGTTATCAGTATTCTTGCTTCCCTCGCCCCAATAAAGTCCAAGAGAAAGAAAAAGGAGCTCTCGTTTTTTCATATTTCCAATGAGTTTTCTTGCCTCTTTTTCTGCGTGAACGAGAGCATCTATCCGTTTTTGTTTATTCATCTGTGCACCCATAATTCTTCCCCTCGCTCCAAGTCGCTGCACATTGTCATGGAGAATCTTTTGTTGGTGAGTGGTGAGTATTATTTCCCTACACCATAGACTTACTGTGCCCTTGGATACAGAAAGCTCTTTTGCAATGCCCCCAATGCTCATACCGTTACGACGCAACTTGTGTGCCAATATCTTTTCTTTAAATTTTGCCATATATAGCATTATATCGTAAGTTCGATAATACCACAATGAACTCAATCAAAAGGAAAACACTTAAGAGAATACCCTCCTCATCTGTGTTCTAAATATAGAATCGCCCACATATTCTCATAAAACATGTTTGCAGAACTCACTGTTTTATGGATACGCGTTCCTTACAGAAACTGTACACCTTTTAGATTTCTCAGAAGAAACCTCAAAAGGTCTTGCGAAGTGACTCCCATAGGAATGGGTTCCCTCGAAGTCACTCCTCACCCGCCTCTCGCGGTTTCTCGAAGACTCGAAACATCACTGCGAGCTTCGATTCCAGTCGGAAGTGCTGCAGCGACCTAAATCTCTTGAGTGAAGCGATTAGAGATTGGAAGTACTCATGGTGGTGAGCACTTCCTGTCCCGCAACGGCGAAACAAAAAGACGCCTCAAGGGCGCCTTCTTGTTTCTTGTTGCGGGACCTGGAATCGAACCAGGGTCTTCAGGTTATGAGCCTGACGAGGTACCTCTCCTCTATCCCGCTATGCTAATTATACTTCTTTTTCTGCCCCACTTGTTCCAGGCTCATGAGTCTACCATGATGCGAGGCTCCTCTCTTTTGTCCCGCTATGTCAACTGTTCTCCAACTTCAACCCTTCTTGATAATCTGGCTCATGAGTCTACCATGATTCGAGATACTGACTTCTTATCCCGCCATACTTTGACCTCAACATGAAGATGAGTTCATGGTGAGATTTACGTATGGGGATTATAGTGAAAATAAGCCATTTCCGCAAGGGTTATCAACATTCTCCAAAAGAATTGTAAAAATCCGTAAATTCCTGTATATTCTCGAAGTACGTGTTTTTTTGTTTTTTATTTAAGCCGTTTTAGCTGTTTTGGTAGGTAACATAAAAGTCAGACAAGCCGTTTTAGCTCAGTTGGTAGAGCATCTCCATGGTGGGTCGCAAGATCCCTGCCCTGTAGGCGAGAAATCGCCTATTGCATCCCGAATTACGGTTAATAGCCGACACATGGCCAAGACCGTGGCGCCAATTATTTAATAGGCGCCCGAACGACTGACAAGGGAAACTTCATTTCTGAAGTTCAGAAAAAAGTTTAAGATACAGTCTAGCCCTCTTGCATAAGTGTATTATAAAGAAGAGGTGTAAGCGAAGGAGAAGGTCCTCGGTTCGATCCCGAGAAACGGCTCCAGCCGGTTCAGTGAGCGGGGCTTGCGGCCGGGTGAGGCTTGGCTAATGGGAACCCATTCCGATGGGGCCAAGCCGCAAGACCTTTTGAGATATTTTCATAAATATCCAAAAGGTGTACAGATCCTGTAGGGATCGAAAGGCAGAGCTATGTCGAGGCTTTGCGAGGTAGCGAGCCAGGGTCGTGAACACTTAGGCTTTTGTGAGCAAAGCGAAACAAAAGACTTAGTGATTCCTGACCTAGCCCGAGTAACGGCTCAAACTAGTATCTAGTTGCTAGTCACTTAGTAGCTAGCTTGCCGCCTTAGCTCATCTGGTAGAGCGACTGCATCGTAAGCAGTAGGTGCCCAGTTCAAGTCTGGGAGGCGGCTCCAAACCATGAACTTCTCCGATATAAATATAAAAAAAGTAAAACTAGTAGTTTCTGCGCCTCTCACTCATGCGGACATTGTAAGGAAAGCGATGGGTGATGCAGGGGCAGGATTTGTGGGGAATTACTCCCACTGCTCATTTTCAAATGTGGGAAAAGGAAGATTTGTACCGCTTGCGGGAGCAAATCCACATATCGGTAAAATTGGAATACCCGAAGAAGTCGAAGAAGATCGGATTGAGGCAAATGTTCCTATTGAGAAAATAGAAGAAGTCATTCATGCAATAAAGGCAGTGCATCCATACGAAGAAGTTGTCTATGATGTATATCCACTGCTCGATTTTTAAATATGTCGAAACACCAACAATTCTGGAATAAGGAATACAAAACCGGGGAGCACATCATGCTCTCGGATGAACCTGCGGAAGACCTCGAGAAATTCTGCCGTTGGCTGGAGCGCAATTTTGGTAAGAAATACCTCAACGTTACCACTCGTGCACTCGACCTTGGCAGCGGTAATGGTCGCAATCTAATCTATCTCGCCAAGAACTACAACATGCGTTTGGTCGGCTACGATATTTCAGACGAGGGAGTGAAGCTTGCTAAACGTGCTTCTGAGGGGCTCCTTGTGAACTACGTCGTACGCTCAATAGAAGGGGACATTGATGAAAAAGATGCTTCTATGGAAGTAGTGCTCGACATGATGACCTCACATTTTCTCAAAGCAAAAGAGCGTGAGCACCTCCGTAATGAAGTGCTGCGGGTACTCAAACCCGGCGGATGGTATTTCTTCAAGTCATTTCTCGCAGATCAAGACATGCACGTAAAGCGGCTCTTGAAGGAGCATCCTGCTGATGAGCCCGATGCATACATCCATCCCGAACTTGGCGTCTATGAACATGTTTGGACCGAACAGTCCCTTCATGATTTCTTTGCGCCATATTTTGATATAGAGAAAATAGAGCGCTCACACAAGCACATAAAAGACGGTAAGGCATTCAAGCGCCGTACGGTTACGACATACTTACGCAAACCCTTCTCTTTGCTATAATCCTCACATGGCTGATGCAGAAAAAGAACCTGAGAAAAAGGAAAACCCGCGTATCCTTGAGATAGAGACACTCATGGCGGGTGCCGATTTTTGGGCAAATAAAGACAAAGCCCAAGCGCTGATTAAAGAGCTGCAAGAACTCAAACTTGAAGCGGAAGGCGGCGGCAAGTACGACAAAGCAAATGCCATCATTACTATTTTTTCCGGTGCGGGCGGAGACGACTCAGAAGACTTCTCCGCGATGCTCACGAAAATGTATTTCAAATACTGTGAACGACGCGGTTGGGGCTACGAAGTGTTGCATGAGAACGAAAACGATCATGGCGGTTATCGCAACATTACCTTCGAGGTATTGGGTAGTGCTTCCTACGGGGAACTTAAACATGAGTCCGGCGTACACCGACTGGTGCGCATATCTCCTTTTAACGCGAATGCAAAGCGTCACACCTCATTCTCAATGGTCGAGGTAATCCCAAAATTTAAAAAGGGCGAGATAGAAGCGATACCCGAGGCGGAAGTGCGATTTGAATATTCACGCTCGGGCGGTGCGGGCGGACAAAATGTGAATAAGCGCGAGACCGCGGTGCGCGCGGTCCATGAGCCGACAGGACTTGCGGTACATGTCTCTGCCGAGCGTTCGCAGCTCCAGAACAAAGAGCGTGCGCTTGAGATCCTTGCCGCAAAGATCTTTCACCTCAAGCAGTCGCTTTCTGATGAGGAGAAACAGAAGATGTACATCTCAAAGACAACAAAGGTCGAGTGGGGCAATCAGATTCGCTCATATGTGCTCCATCCGTATAAGATGGTGAAGGATCACCGTACTGATACAGAGACCGCAAAGGTCGACGATGTACTTGAACACGGTGAGATAGATATCTTCATTGAAGCTGAGAGGGGGCTGTAGTTATATGATTTTGCCCATTGCAGAATCATAGATAATGGTTACCCTATATTCAACCGCTTATGTTGAGACTCTTGATTGTAGTAACTCACTACGTATATAAATCATGAGTGATGCACATCACTCTGGACAATAACTGCTCTATTGTTAAGATATAAATATGGATATTAAGTCTGATATTGAATCGCTCAAAAAGCTCCGAGAGCTCAAGATAAATGAAGTTAAAGAACTTTACCAAAAAAAGCAGTTCATCTTGTATGAGTTACAGCAAATACTTGCGACTAAGCAGTCAATTGGAAGTGAAACGGATTTAAAAAATACTCATGGAGCCTAACACTACTCAAGAGAATAATAGTGCGTTAGAACAAGAACAAGAAGTAATAATCCCCAACACCAGCGAATCGGAGCTCGGGTTAACGGGCGCTCCGATTGAAGGATTTGTCGAAAATGAGAACAAAGAGAAAGAAGAGAACCAAGAGATAAGAAACCTTGTTTCTGATATAAATGTTGATCCAAAAATAATTTTAGCGCAGTTAGCTCAAGAATTTGGAATGCCTTTAGAAACCGCGATTGCCACCGCTACCAAAAATGGGTTTTATGAAAAAATCGGAGACCTGCAAGAGGCGACAAATACCTCTGCAAAAACAATCGAGGTGATTTCAGCGCTCACGAGCAATTTAGAGTCAGCAGGTATCGACACGGATCGTGTTAAAAAAGTAGAAAATGTAGGTGAACAGGAGATTTCAGACTTTGATAAATCAGAATTGATGCCCCAATCTGCCGAAGAACGCGCTCAAAATAAAGATATTGAATCCGAGCTAGCCAACTATTCACCTGAGCAAAAAAAGACTATCGAATTCAATTTTCGTTCGGCAGGATACCAACTTGAGGCCCAAAAGAATAAGACTCTCTCCAAGGTTTATCACTTTGCTGCAGAGAAATTTATTGAGAAAAAAGGAAATGAAAGCACAATGGGCCGCTTTTTAGATGCATACGGTGGAGTATTTGACGAAAATATGAATACTGCCCTCAAGAATAAAAAAGATCTTGATGAGGGCAAAGCTACGGTTTGGCAAAAACTTGGAAATATAGGAGCTATTTCTGGAAACACCTTGAAGTATGGACGCATGGTACTCGGTCCCGCAAGGTGGGCAATGATGCTGCCAATGCTTGCCAATCATGGTTTTCGTGCAGGCAAGGAAGCTCGGTTTGAGAATGAGGAGTTAAAGAACGAGACTCGAGAAGATGAAATGGAGAAGGCTGCAGAAGAAGCATGGAGTGTCTATGAAACAGCGATGCAAAACAAAGGCATCGATGTTGCGGACGAGAATAATCCGGTTACCACTGATGATCTTGAGAAAGCCTATGCAGAACATATTCCCACCGATTTAAGAGATCGTTTGTCTAAATTTACCGAAGCAGATCATGAAGGAGATGGGATTGCGTCACGCGTAATTCAGAAAGGATACGGCTGGTGGATAAACAAAAAAGCTGAGAAGTTTGAAGAAGCATTAAGAGAAATAAACGATAACCCCGACCTAACTCCTGAAGCAAAGGCTCTGGCAAAAGAGAAGTACATGTCGCATTGGGGCAGGTCCAAGACTCTGGCTGATTTTGATCGCATGGTTACCCAAGAAGGTACAGTTGATGCGTGGGCAGGCTGGGCAAGAGTAGCTGAGAAGACCGCTCAAGGTACGGTATATGCCATGATGGGAGATAGCATAAGAAGAACTGCGCAGGCCGGTGTTAATCTGCTTGAAAAAGGATTTGCTTCTGCTTTGGGAACTGTCGGAGAAATCAAAGCAGAGAAAGAAGGCATGAATGAACATCCTGTATTGAAAAGTATGTATAGTAAAATGGCGGAGGGTATCCACAAGGGAAGTTGTGAGGAAGTATTAAAGAATGAATTTGCTCAAATCTCAATTCAGGAGGACAAAGAGGCAAGTTTTTTTGCGATAAATACTCCTGAAGGAGATTGTGTCATCAAACCAGTAGCTCTTGGTAATGCATATCAGGTAGAGTTACCTGGGTATAATGATATTTTTAAAGAAAAACCATTTGATCTTGCAAAAGCAACACTTTTTCATACGCACCCTTTGCTTGACATAGATGAAAAACCAACGAAAGAATTTCTTGAGATGGTAGTGAAAACAAAATCTGGTGAGTTGCCACCATACAGTATAATGCCTCCGGGGATCGCTGATTTCCGTAATGCGCTAGCTGTAGATAATCGTATTACTGCCGGGGATATCTTTTCGCGCAAAGTCATTACCTCTATGGGCACATGGGAATATGCTGTTGATGAAAATCACAAGGACGTAGCAAATGAGGCAATTTCTGCTCTTGAGCATGTTAGAGATGAGGCGCTGAGTGTTTCAAAAACTGGTGTTTGGGATGATGTGCGGAATGCTGCTACAAAAATTGTTGCTGATGATGAGATGCCTAGCCAGTATAAATCCATCATGCAAACACTCCTCCTTGATAATAAGCCGCTCGAGACTCCATATAGTGAAGCAGCTCAAAAGGCATATATCGCTGGTGATGTTTCCAAGTTACACGAAGAGATGGCCTCAAAGCTTAAGCTCGCAGTAGATTATGCAAAGAGTGTCTCAGTGCACGGCCTAAAACTGACCTTCGTGCCACATGAGAGCGTTTTGAAAGAAATTAGTAAATAAGGACTAACTGGCCTCACTCAAGTTTTTTGAGGATATTTCTTGACCTCACGCAAGCGTTGCCATACCGCAAAGGTCGACGATATGCTCGAGCGTGGGGAGCTCAAAATTTTTATTGAAGCAAAACCTCTCCTCGATGGGGATTTCTCGGTTCGCAGCAGATGAAATTCTGCTATACTTGGAAGGTTCATGATTCCCGTTAGAAGTCGCGGACACGCATGTCCACAAAATTCATGCCCATTCAATCTCTTATGAGGATAAATAACGTAGTTACGCAAACAAGCCGGTTCGCGTCCTACTTCTAACAGGATGATCTACTTCGATAAAGTGACGAAGCTCTATTCCGACCACGCTGCGCTCGCGGACGTCTCATTTGGTATCGAGCCTGGAGAGTTCGTTTCGGTGGTTGGGCACTCGGGAGCGGGGAAGACGACGATGCTGCGTCTGCTTTTGGTTGAAGATAAACCGACCTCGGGTTCTATTTTCTTCGAAAAGACCAATGTCCATCGTATCAAACAGTCATACATTCCCGAATATCGCCGCCGTATCGGTACGGTATTCCAAGATTTCAGACTTCTCCCGAATAAGACCGCATATGAGAATATCGCTTTTGCCATGGAGGCAGCAGGGAAGAGTGATGATGAGATACGTTCGGATGTCCCACAGGTCCTCGAGCTTGTCGATCTCTCTTCAAAGGCACTCCATTTCCCAAGTGAACTCTCCGGGGGAGAGAAGCAGCGCGTGGCTATCGCGCGTGCTATCGTCAGTCAGCCCGACGTCTTGATTGCAGACGAGCCGACCGGCAATCTCGACCCCGTGAATACCTACGATATCATCCAGATACTCAAGAAGATCAACGATATGGGCACGACCATCATTCTCACGACGCATAACAAGGGCATCATCGACGCGCTGAAGCGACGGGTGATCACGATGGAGGATGGGAAGGTTATACGCGACGATAAGCACGGCAAATATATTCTCTAACGCGGTAGTCCAAATTTGGCGCACTCCTAGTTGTTTTTGTGCTCGGTCGTGGGACTGTATACGAATACAGCCCATGCGACACTGCGACTAAAAACAACTTCGGATTGCATCCAAATTTGAACCACTGCTTTTCGTGCTAAATGAGTTTGACTATTATTTTTGCTTCTCAAACACTTCTTCAGTCTAAAACTTCGCATTGCATCGAAAATCTTAGAGAATGACTCGAGCTTCACACAGTACTGGCACTGGAGGGGGTTGTGAGGGCTTACTTCTCAAATCCGGCTTAGTCCAGGACTCCGTATCTGTATCTCGTTCAATATCGAAAAGATGTTATCGTCGCATTATGCTCAGAATTTCAGAGCTTATGACGGATAGGCGTACAAAAAGCGACTTGGTCAATTTGCGGAATGCTCGCTCGCATGAGAAAATACAACGCATGGGAGTGTTCACCAACACACGGCGGATTGTAAAAGCCGGCTTTATCAATTTTTGGAGAAATGCCGTAGTTTCACTCTCGGCAATTTTTGTAATGACTGTTGCGCTGTTCGTTATTGGTGCAACCATGCTCGCCTCGGTATTCCTTGACTCGACACTCATTGGTATCAAGGACAAGGTCGATGTGAATATTTATTTCAATGCCGGCGCCGAGGAGAGCGACATATTTGTCATGAAGCGAGGACTCGAGGCGCTCCCCGAAGTCGAGGCGGTGAAATATGTCTCGCGTGACCAGGCAATACAGAATTTCAAAGACCGCCATCAGAACGACTACCTTATGACCCAGGCACTTGAGGAGCTTGCTGATAATCCGCTTGGTGCGATCCTCAATATCAAAGCAAAAGATACTTCTCAATACGAAGCTATCGTACAGCACATCAAAAGTGAGCAAGACGCAGCGGGACCCTCCGGCAACCTTATCTACAATGTAAACTATTCGAAGAATAAAGTGGTCATTGATAAGCTCACCGCCATCACCACCGGAGTCAAGCGCGTCTCGGTCGCGATACTCATGGTACTGATTGGTATTGCTATCGTCATTACATTCAACACCATCCGTCTCGCAATCTATATCTCGCGTGAGGAGATTGCCATTATGAGACTCGTCGGCGCCAACAATACTTTCGTGCGCATGCCGTTCGTCGTCGAAGGTATCATGTACGGCATGGTGTCGGCGATCGCCTCGACCGCACTCTTTTATCCCGTCACGCTGTGGTTGCGCGGCGCGACAGAGGATTTCTATGGTGGCATCGATCTCTTCCGCTATTACATAACCAATCTTAATCAGATATTCCTCATACTCCTTGGTGTCGGTGTGACGCTCGGAACAATCTCCAGCTACTTAGCAGTCCGGAGATATTTAAAAGTCTAAGCAGTCAGTACCTAGAGGGTAGAACGTAGACTATAGAAAATGCAAAAGAACGGATACAGAGATCTCATTGTATGGCAGAAAGCAATTTCACTGGTTGTTGCGATATACGATCTCACCATTGATTTTCCCCGCGAAGAAGTCTACGGACTCACTTCGCAAATGAAGCGTGCAGCTGTTTCGATACCTTCAAATATTGCGGAAGGTAGCCGAAGACGAGGTGAAAAGGACATACGACATTTTTTAACAATTGCGTATGGTTCAGCTTCAGAACTTGAGACACAGATCGAAATAGCAAAACAGTTGAAGTTGGTCAAGGAAGATAAGCTCCCGCATGTCAATGAGTTATTGGAAGAAGTATTAAAAATGTTAAACAAAATGACGAGTCAGGATTGAGTTCACTACGGACTACGATCTACGGTCTACGAACTAGTTATGAAAGCGCATAAATATATTTTTGTGGTGGGCGGAGTGATGAGCGGAGTAGGGAAGGGTGTGGCGACGAGTTCGATTGCATTACTCCTTCAGGCACGGGGATTCAAGATTACTCCAATCAAAATAGACCCGTATTTGAATGTCGATGCCGGCACGATGAACCCAACCGAGCACGGCGAAGTATTCGTCATGAATAACGGACTTGAGACCGACCAGGACATGGGCAGCTATGAGCGCTTCCTCGGACGCGACCTCAACCCAGAGAACTATATGACCGGCGGCATGGTCTACAAGAGCGTGATCGACCGTGAGCGCGAGGGCGGGTACGGCGGCAAATGCGTCGAGCCTGTCCCGCATATCCCAGAAGAGGTGATTCGCCGCATCAAACGCGCGGGAGACAAGGACAAGTCCGACATTACCATCATCGAAGTTGGAGGGACACTCGGCGAATACCAGGGTGTGATGTTCATTGAGGCGGCGAGAACTTTGCAGCTTGAGAATCCTGGAGATGTACTTTTTGTTTTGGTATCTTATTTGCCCGTCCCGGGCAAATTGGGAGAAATGAAGACCAAGCCGACCCAGTATGCAGTACGCACCATGAACTCGTATGGCGTGAGCCCAAGCATCGTCATTGCACGCGCAGAAGTGCCGCTCGATAAGAAGCGTAAGGAGAAGATCGCCATATCAAGCGGTATTCGCCTCGAGCAAGTGATCTCTGCACCAGACGTCGACAGCGTGTACGATGTACCACTCAATTTTGAGAAAGATAATATCGCCGAAACGCTGATGCGCCTCCTGTCGCTTAAGCCGAAGAAACGAATCCCGGAACTGCGTCCATGGAAAGGATTCGTCAAAAAAGTACATAACAGCAAGAAGACAGTGAAAATCGCGATGGTCGGTAAATACTTTGCGACCGGAGACTTCGTGCTTGCTGATTCATATCTCTCGGTGATTGAAGCGGTGAAGTATGCCGCGTACAAGCAGAATCTGAAACCGGTTATCGACTGGGTTGCTGCCACCGACTTTGAAGGCAAGAATGCCAGTAAGAACTTAGCAAAGCTGGGGCGCTATGACGGTATCATCGTCCCCGGAGGATTTGGGTCCCGTGGCGTCGAAGGTAAGCTCAGGGTGATAGAGTATGCGCGAACGCACAAGATGCCATACTTTGGACTCTGCTACGGCATGCAGCTGATGGTCGTCGAATATGCGCGGAACGTCTTGGGCTATAAGGGGGCGAACACAACCGAAATAGACGAGCAGACCAAGTACCCAGTGATAGACATCATGCCGGACCAGAGGAAGAAGCTTGCGATGGGGGACTACGGCGGCTCAATGCGTCTCGGGTCATATCCGGCATACCTCAAAGAGCGCACCATCGCGCGTGACGCATATAAGGCCGAGATTGTGCATGAGCGCCACCGCCACCGCTTCGAAGTGAATCCTGAGTATGTCGAAGCGATGGTGAAGGCCGGATTGGTATTCTCGGGCGTTTCACCAAATGAAACATTGATGGAAATAGCCGAGCTACCGCGCGCAAAGCACCCGTTCTTCTTGGGGACGCAGTTTCATCCGGAATTCACGGCCCGCCCACTTTCTTCGCACCCACTCTTTGACGCGTTCATAAAAATTGCGAGTAAAAAGAAGTGATACTTATGAAGCAAATTGGTTCACGTTTTAGCTTGAAGTCAGTATACGTAACCCTTTTGGTTGCGGTGGTACTAACTGGGGGAGTAATATATTATCTGCGTGGCTCAGGATATTCGAGCAAGTCGGTGCAAGAGGCAGACGCCACGCTTGTGAGTATTGGAAAGATTCAATTAGCTCTTGCTGCATACATGCATCTGCACCAGTCTTATCCCAAAACGACCCATGAGTGCGAGGCATTTACTACTATTGCCCCCGAACTACTCAGTGCGGGACTCATTGAAGTGGCCGTGCTCACCGAGCTTACAAAAGGGTACCCGATCAACATAAGTGTTTCAAGCGACGCACTTCACTACGTGATACAGACTGAGGGAAGCGGAATGAAGCAACATTCCGCTATCATCAATCATATTGACGGCACCGTACTGGGATGCAATTGTGATGACCCGAAGGTTTGTATTTCAGACGCGAAATAGTTGTATAGTTGTGCTTATCTAGGTTATTGAAGCCTGATTCTTTTTATAGTGCAAAGTACTTCTTATCTATGGTAAAATAGAACTATGACAAAATATAAAAATACAACCAAAGAAGTGTTTATGATAATGATTGTTTCGCTCGCTTTCGCTACAAGTGCACATGCCTCAATCGCTACTGACAGAAGCGGCAGCGTTGCAGTTCTTAACCCAGTCAGCGTTACTATTCAAAGCGATGTTCACGCTACCACATCAATGAATGGTCGGACGGAAAAGGGTGTGTATATGGAAGACGGCGTCAATACTACAGGAGGCGTCAAAATGAAATCTGGAGATGAGAATGAAGGGAATACGGAAATGCACGCGACCGGCACCATGCGTGCGAAGGAGCGTGCAAACGAACACGGAATGGAAGGGCTAGAAAAGGCCGAGCTACATATCGACATGGATACGGACAACGAAGACGAGGATATGCGCGGCACTTCGACCATAGAGGTGAGCGAAGCGGCAGAGGTACACTCTTCCAAGGATTTTATACTATTTGCTAAACACAAGGCAAAGAATGATGAGCACCTCAAGTCGGTCGATATCAAAGACGGAAAGGTTGATGTTGAGTATGCAGAAGAGGGCAAGTGGTTTGGCATTCTGTCTGCGACCATCCCTGTGCATGCATCAGCAGATGTTGCCGGTCATGTTGAAGTGAAATATCCGTGGTACCACATCTTTGTGAAAAAAGAAAATTCAAGCGCTGCGCTACAGTCAAGGATCGCACTTGCGATTGCGGCAGAAAAGAAGGGCGAGAAGGAAGGAGTTGTTGCAAATACGGTAAAGACAGATGTGAGCGCTACCCTCAACATCCCAGAACTGTTTGATTTGATTGTGACAGCGCTGAAGGAAACTTCCGTGAGTGCAACTGCACATGCGGACTAAGTATCCGCTCATTATTGCGTTACCGACGCGAAGTAATCTGCGCATTGCGAGCAGTGATGTGACCGAGGTATAATTCATTCAATGAATTCGAAGCAGCGCATTGTCATCGGCTTGGTGTTCGTACTCGTTTCACTCTTTGCTTATGTACATGCGGTACACAACGAAATGCTTGCATCGCAGCCAAAGCTATCAGGACCGGTGGCTGGCATTGATCTCCGTAGTAGCGGGGGGTTCACGTATATCAACTATAAATTAAGAGGAACAACACTCGAGTGGTATGCGGGTGATGCGAAGGGTCAGCAGAACGGTACGACCACGAGAGATATGAGCGCTCAAATTGCGGACATACTCGCGCGTTACGACCTTAGCAGTATTCAAAGTGACCCTCCAAGCCAGCCAGATAGTGACTCGGTTGGACTCACACTCATTACAGCGAGTGGTTCTATGACCCTCAATTGCGTGAGTGATACAAATCCTTGCACCAAACTCGCGAATGAACTCTCGGGACTTTTCAGAATGGCAATCACACACCGGAACGGCCTCGACTAATCCTCCGTTTTCAAGAGTTGAAAAAAACTAGATATTGCGTATGATATGAAGCACTGTGTAAACAGTGAATATATTGCGGGTTCGTCTAATGGTAGGACACTGCCCTCTGGAGGCAGGTATTGGGGTTCGAGTCCCTGACCCGCAGCAAATATTGACAATAATCTCAACACGTGATATACATGGGCGTGGGGTACCGTCGTTACAAAAACTGGAGAGATAAATGGACAAATGCATTTTACGCATAGGCGGCGAAGAAGATACTGCCTTCGTTTCGGAAATACTTGGTAAGGTCATGGGTCTCGACGAGATACTATTCATCGAAGTCGCGTACTATGCTTACCGGCCTCAAGATCCGAGCTTCGGCTCGCAAGGGGAACATCTGATTCGTTGCGGAATACTGGACGAGAAAGGTGCAATGCCGGAACGGGTCCGAAACGTGATTCGATCAGCCACACAGGTCCAAGGGACCAATGTCAGGAAGATGAACCCGTTCGCCAGCACTCAATAAGCCGCTACCTCCGCGAAACGAAAGGCCAAACCTTCGTCTCGTGACGAGGGGCGGTCTTTCATTTCTATACTAGAAAAGTTCCAACGTCGTCCCAGACGGCCAGCCAACACGTGCTAGCACGAATGTCAATAGAAACTCGTGCGCACGAGATGCGTTTGAGTTCATTGAACGGTTACGGACGGCACTAGTACATACTAGACTCGCTCCCCAATAAGACCCACCCGTCAAAAAACACACACAGGTGTGCTTTTAACTCTGGTAACTCAAGTGATAGTTCCACAATCCCGCTGCCAA
>JAYTWK010000006.1:0-8641 GCA_043743715.1 bacterium | reverse complement strand
ATGCGATATTTCTTGAGTCCACGATCGCGCCAAAGAAGAAGAAAAAGTGATCAAAAAACACCGACAGAAAAGCCGGGGTTTTGGGTATTATCTCCCATTATGCGAGTAACGATGTAAAACATGACGATGCCAAATAGACTAAATGACAAATCGCCGAGGTCGAAGGTGCGCGCGCTCGAGTAATACTGCGCGCTCTCATCGAGTGTGGCGTAGACTGCGACAAGCATACTACCGAGCGGAAGGTCCCGGCGTATGAATTTCGATGTGCGGTGCGCGAGCGCATGGTCGAGTGCGAATGCAAGCATTCCAAACAGCATGAAATGCCCTATTGAGTCGTAGTGCGGGATATCTTTTATCGCTTTCGGTATAAGGCGCAGATATGCGAGCACCGACGCACTCGCAAGGACGAAAAAGGCTGCGACTGCTGCAATGGCCCATGTACGTTTATGCATATCAGAATGGATCTGGATCGGGCAGCGGCGGCACTACATGGCGATACTTGAGCAATAGCTCATTCTTCGGCGCGAGAAGTTGCTTCGCTTTTTCAATTGAAAGATTCGTCTCCTGCCATGAAGCGGAGCGTTCGAAATACTGCGAATAATTAAGCGAACCGGCAAAATTATTGTGTACCAAAGTATCTTTGTCATCAAGAAGTACAATGGTATACGGAATGGCGTCAGCAGAAAGCTCAGCCAGATAATTCACGTCGATCTTTCCGCTCGCGACATACCGCTCGATATTCCTTTTTGCGATGAATGCGTCGGGGTTGAGGAAGTTCATGATAAAGAGAAACAGCACAATCGAGGAAAATGCGTAGAGTGCGAATACTTCGCGTTTCCCGCTTCTCCATATCGAGACAGAGAGGAGAAGGAGTGCAATCGTAAGCCAGATCATGAACCCGTGACTATACAGGCGGATGGTGGTGAAACCATACGCATGCTCATACAGCGACAGGCGCATGAATGCGGAAACAAGAATGATGACCACTTCCCCGACAAGGATGGTTGAAAGGACTTTGAATGAACGAAGGTGCCCTTTCTCGCCTTTCACGATCTGCTTTTCGGCCACCGAGATGATGAGGTATGAGAGTATAGCAACAACCACCAGTTCAAAAAATCCTTTGCGTGCATAATCGGCATATGTCAGACCTTGTGCGAGTACGTGTTCATTACCGCCAAACAAGTATGTGAACTGGAACCCGATGAATATCAGAAACAGGATAGTGATTGCGCTGAACAATATCGATGTCTCTACACTACCGAGCGCGCGCAGTTTTTCAGGAGCTGGCGGTGGGGCGGAGGCATGCACTTTTCTGAATATATATCCGAATGCGCCAATGAAAAATGCTGTGACGATAGCAGAGAAAATGAACCGTCCAAGCGAATTCTGGTCGAATGAGAAGAACTTGCCGAGCATATTTCCAAATACCTGATCCGCGGATGCGAAGAGCGCCGAGAAGACAGCTACCGCGATGCCTGCCATCAGAATCCCGCGCGCGACTTCTTTCGAGCGGGAATTCTCGCCTGAAGTCTTATGGAATGCGAACAGCTCGGGGAATGTCTCAAGAAACGGCGCAATAAACAAAAACGGCAGAAAAAAACTTTCGATGTATTGTATGGGGTAAAAAGTGCGTATGCTTTTTCCGGCGAGTGACCTTGTCGCGATGAATGCACAGAGTACACTCATAAGGAGGTTACAGAACGTCAGAAGTTCACTCGCACGCACGAAGACCATAAGTGAGAAAAACAGCGTGAGCGCAATAAAGATATATTGTTCGAGCTTTACTTGCTTTGCATGCACATGTGCCAGTATGAGCGCCGCAATACTCGCAAGCGCCAAGAAAAGCGGGTAGTTCGCACTCAGCTCCTGACGAAAGAAGAACCAGCTGGCAATGGTGCCGAGCACTAGAGAAACTAGGGCTAGGAATAAGGTTTTTTTGTATCCGCTCAATACCCTTCCGTGTTCCATGTTACTTATTGGAACAGACCGTGTCGAAGTTTGGTAGCAGAAAACTGAGACTACAACACCGTCTCGTGACTGCCCTCTTCCAGCTTGCGGCCAGTGACGATTACGGGATAGAGGTCGAGGAGTGCGTAGAAGAATGCAATGGTGATAGGGCCTGCGAGGAAGCCAATCGGGCCAAAGTATGCGAGTCCGCCAAGTACCGACAGGAGAATAACGAATGGATGGATATCGACGCCACGCTTGATAAGGAGGGGGCGTATAAGATTGTCGACGGTGCCTACCAACAGCGCCCCATAGAGCAGCATGCCGATACCTGCTGCAACATGTCCTGTATACATCAGATACAATCCTGCAGGGATGGTAATAAGGCCAGTGCCGACCACAGGGATAAGTGCTGCTATAGTCGAGACGACGCCCCATAGGACAGGATTTGGAAGACCAAACAGCGCGAAGCCGATACCAATGGTGAAGCCCTGGATGACCGAGACGAACAGTGCACCATTCACGACTGCACTGATAGCATTCTGTAGCTTCGCAATGATACTCTCGTCGTATTTGTCTTTCATTGGACTCCATTTCACCGCGAAGTCGTGCAGCTTGGCGCCGTCACGATAGAAGAAGAACATTGCACCGACGATGATAAACATATCGATAATGAACGTAACGATACTTGAGAAGAAAGCGTTGAGATTCGTGGCGACATAGCGCAGCATAGTCTCAAGGTATGACGAGACACTGGTGTGGATTTCGAACTGCGGAATATAGCGTTGCATGTAATGCTCAAACGTCTTTGTCATACTGTCGATACTGCCGGTAATTGAAGAGCCCGGCTGGGTAAGCTCGGCATAATTATTCACTACTTCTTGGAACATCAGAATGCCAAAGAAAATGAGCGGGACAAAGATGAAGAGTAGCGCCACAAGGACGGTGAGGATGGCGGGTATGGTTCTCCCCTTCTTGTATATCTTATGAAATCTACGGAATACAGGAAGGAAGAGTACCGCGAACACACTCGCAAGAAATATTGCGGAAATATACGGAGTCATCACAAAGAATGCCAGCATACCCGCGACCCCAAACAGTATCCAGAAAAAAATCATCTCGCCAAGATTTGGTTTTGTCATATACATATATTATACCTGAAAACACCCACATCATTCATCCCCCGGCAGTGCACATTGGGAAATGAGCGACGTTAGGCTACAATAACACCTGCAATCAATCTACATATGACAAAAAAAGAGCGCTACCATACGGTCAAAGTCTGGGCACGCATAGAGCGGAAGCTGGCTTTTGTATTACTCGCTGCGCTGGTAGTTCTTGTGTTCATTGGCATGTACAAGCTACAGCCAGTGAGAACCGTCGAATATAGAAGCGATGGAATGAACGCCAGCACGACACTGCCCCTTGTGCCGCAAATAAGGCTGCCGGCACTCGATACTGCGCTCTATGATGCGAAGATGGAGAGTATTGCCCATATCAACTCCGATGCGAGCACCTCGCCGCGTCGATTCTCGTCATCGACCCGCAGCACAAGCACCAAGAGACTCTGGCCGGTAGATGCTGCATACCCGAACTATGGCGCATTGCTTCCACAACATCGCATCGTTGCGTATTACGGCAATTTCTATTCGACCAAAATGGGCATTCTCGGAGAACATGATGCGACCACGACAAAAAGGAAGCTCGCGATTGAAGTAGCAAAATGGGAAGCAGCGGATCCTATGACTCCAGTTATCCCTGCGGTCGACTATATCGCTATCACCGCGCAGGTATCGCCCGGGTTTGACGGTAAGTATCGCGCACGCATGCCTGCCACTGAAATACAAAAGGCCATCGATATGGCGCGCGAGATACATGGGGTGGTATTCCTTGACCTGCAGGTCGGACTCTCGGACCTTAAGACCGAGCTGCCACTCCTGCGGCAATATCTCAAGCAGCCGGACGTGCATCTCTCGATCGATCCGGAATTCTCGATGAAAACAAGCGGTAAGCGTCCGGGCACGGTAATTGGCACTGAAGATGCAGTGATGATTAACTGGTGTGCACAATACCTAGGGTCAATCGTCCGAGAAGCACACATCCCTCCGAAGATACTCGTGGTGCACCGCTTCACTGGGGACATGATTACGAACTATAAACGCATCACGCCGCTGCCTGAAGTGCAAATAGTTATCGATATGGACGGATGGGGAGAGCCAAAGAAAAAATTCGGCACCTATGACCGAGTGATCACCAAGGAGCCAGTCCAGTTCGCCGGATTTAAATTATTCTACAAGAATGACCTTTTCGCACCAAGCACGCATATGCTGTCACCGAAGGAGCTCCTCGAGCTTACCCCGCAGCCAATGTATATCCAGTATCAATGACAACACTATCCGCGCGGAGTATTTTTGAGCTTTTTCAAGTACGAGATGAGAAGGAAGGTCACGACCGCGACCAGGAGGATGAGCGCGCCATTCAAAAGATTAGGGGGGCCTTGAGAGTGACCGGGTCGATGTAACCGATTACCCTTTTGTATTTCCATTACCAAGTAATTTCCATGTGCGAGACACCCTCAAGGAGGGCTGCACGAGCTGTCCGAAGAACCTCTTGCGGTACACTCGGCACAGGAAAGAATATGACTTCAACTAATACCTCCTGGTGATTTTTTACCACAGAGTAGACTGCTCCTCCAGCTGATGAATCGATCACCTCAAGCGGATGGTCGGCTTCATCGCTTTCAAGGGGTGACTGCACAGTAACACTGACATTGCTGCCAACATCAGTGCTTTGTGAATGACGCAGGCGAATGAGAATATGCTTGCTCCCATCACTCGATACAAGGAACTGGTTGTTCGAATAACCGGAAAATATTGGGGTGTAAACATCAGGAAGTACAAAATAAATCTCCTTGAATGGGATGTCACCAGGATATGGCCACTCCGTGTATCGTGCATTCCGGAGGGAAGCATACTCACTTCCTGTTTCTGCAATCAAGATATCGTTGAGAGGAGTCGCCTTATTAAGTGTGGTTGTCCCTGTACCTGAGGTAAGCAGCGTGGGAGACAGTCCCATCGACTGAGGGAGGGTCGCGGTTGCTGTTATTGGCTCGAGGGGTCCAATTTCTTGCGGAGTCGGCATCGCCTCACTCAATAAGGGAGTACGGGTCGCTGAAATCGGTGTGACGATAATAGCAGTACTTGATTTTTTATTTCCAAGTGACGAAGACAGCATGTATGCCCCCGCTCCAATAAGGAGCGCAAGAACGCATGCCAGCACTAATATCATTTGTGATGCTTTACTCATAACAATGTGCGACATTAAAACTAGTCCTTTCCTTCGCTAGGTGTACCGCGCGGAGTATTTTTGAGCTTCTTCAAGTACGAGATAGTGAGAAAAATGATGATCGCCACAAGAATAATAAGCACGCCGTTCAAAAGATTAGGGGGGCCTTGCGAGGGTGCTTTTGGTGCCACCTTGTCGATGAATCCGGGATTTGCTTCTTGTGCACCGAGCGATGCGCGCGAGAGGCCTGTACTCTCGACATACTGGAAGAAGCGTGCAAGATCATACTGCGGAGCGTTCGCGCGCGCATTGCCATAGTAGAGCGCATAGCTTGCGCCGGGAGCCGCCTTGAACACCACCGACCGCACCACTCCGTCAATTCGTACGCCACTATCCCACACGACCGGTAAGTCGTCCTGATCAATGATGATGACTCTGATATATCTCGCTTGTGATTCACGGTATGAGATGGACAGTTCGGCGCCGGTGAAGAGTGGAGTCGCCAAAGAGAACACGTAGCCGTCGCCGACTGCAGACCAATTCTGCCCGTCGTTACTCTCTTGTACAATTGCGCGCCGGCTGAAGTCTTTGGAGTCATTGGTCGCAAGCCTCAGACGATGTGTCGGGACACCAGCCGCCCCGAGGTCAAGCGTAATCTCGGTCGATTTATGTTGCGGATTATGGGAAATGTTTGCGTTCAGAAGCAGCTGGCTCTCGATGGCATTCTGCATTGAGAGACGCAGGACATGCGCGGACGAGACCGTCACATCACTCCCTTCGCCCTTCTGTATCAGCACCTTCAAGTAACGCGAAGTATTCTGCGGATACGACACGTCCCCGCTTCCAGCATTAAATCCGCTTTGCTGGTCATAGAAATTGTAGATGTATCCCTTGTCGGTAAGGAGACGCCATTTGGAGTCTGAAATTGGAAGCACATTATCTGCCGCATACACCGAGACTTTGCGTTTGAAGTTCTTACTGTATGAGAGGATGGTGAGATGGTCGTGCAGTACCCCTCCCTGCTCTAAGTCGAGAATGAACATAGTTTCGCCGTCCTTAGAGGAGAGATCACGCAGCGAGCTTGCGCGATATTCGGTACGTACGGTTTCATTCTCGGTCACCAGTTGGTATGCGGTCTCTTCGTTGTCGTTTGCAATGACCCGGATGTCGGAGAGGCTGCTGTTCGCTCCGATACTTGCCTCGCGGTCAAGATTCACCTTTACGTATCCCCCACTCGAGACGACAGGGAGCGACGTGACAGGCTTTTTGTATTGCCACGCAGTGATTTTGAAGTCAGCATATGCGGTACCGGCGATAAGCAGCCCTGCGATTGATAAGACTGCGAGATGTCGAGGGTATTTCATATTAGTCATCACGAAGCACTATTTCTTTTAGCCGCTCTTTATATTTTGCATACATAAATGATGCCGCGAGCGCTATCACACCAAAGGCGATGGACGAGATGATGCGTGCGAGCTGTCCGAGCTGCCACACTTCAAGGAACATCTTGCCGGCAGTAATGAAGAAGAAGACAAGTCCAAACAGACGAATCATGCGCATACGTTTTGCGAAACCGATGATGAGCATGAGCGTCGCATAGACAGCCCAGAAGATAGTAATCGCGGTGTTCTTTGCGCTCGAGATGTCTGCAACTGCCTGTCCGTCCACCGTCGCGCCGGGGACATTCGCATCTTCATTGTATCCCACATATTGATACTGATTCTGCTGTCCGAGATAATTCTGATTCTCATGCTGGACCAGCGCGGCCTTATGGTAGAGTTCCTGAGTTTGCTTGTCATAGCCATATCCTATCTCGTCGGTCACCATGATGATGGTGAGGAGGTTAGCGAGAATCACAAATACTGAGACGAACTTCTTCCAGTCGGGAATATTCGTCCCATATGCGCGATAGAGTATTGCGAACAGGTAGGTGATCACTATAGAGATGAGGTAGAGCAGAAAGCCGAAGTTGAAGAACGGCATGACTATATCCGGTTTCAATCCCGTCTCTCCCGCCCCATATGCATAGATAGCACGATGCATCTCGCCGACATCCTGAGTCATGAACATCATGCCGACCGCGGCGAAAATCCAGCCTGCCACCTCCACTACCCGCGAGCGCAGACGGAGTCCGATCATGAGCATGATGACGCCTTCAATGAGCCACGGCAGTGTCTCCCAGCTTTGCATCTGTAGCCGGAGTTCGAGCGTGAGCGCACAAGCAGTGACAAATCCGCCGAGGAAGAGTGCGAGGAGGTAAGGACGTTTGCTGTCTTCTTCTGTCATTTGGAAATGGCGATAGAGATACGCAATTGCGTAGCACGCGACGACGGACATCAGCATCAGGAAGAATCCCCAGTTGAGAAATGGGATTATTTCTGCAGGGGCCACTTGATCGCAAAACGTCCCGGGGAATTCGGAACAGTTGGTCCCTGGGGTGTAATTTCGGATACGATGAACATCCTCAAGCACCTTGATAAACCCAAGTCCCAAGACTAGCCAGCCGAAGATGCGCACTACGCGCTCCTTGAGATAGAGCCCGGTCGCAACGAGAACCACTGCCTCCGCAAGCCATGCGAGGCCGATATAGTAGCCAGAGAGTTCAAGCGGGACGGCAATTGTAAGGAACACCACCGAAATACCAGGAAGGAAGAGATTGAGCGTCCTGTCCGCACGATTGCTCATGTATGCGACATACGCAACGCCGAGGTACAGCACTGCGAGGATGAGCGCGAGAAAGCCGAGGAAATCATGATAGTGAAGCGCAAGGAGCGAGTAGCTAACGCCGAAGTATGCTGCGGCGGTGAGCGTGAGCAGGATCATGTCTCCCGGCGAGGTCTCCTCTTTGCGCACGAGGTGGTGCGTGATAGAGGTCGCAAGGAAGATGAAAAAGAACACCGTGATGAAGAAGAATGTGATACCGAGCTCCTCTTCGGTCTGATAGTTATAGAACTTATCCATCCAGCCGCCAAAAAGGAAGATGGTGCCAAGGAATGACAGGTAGTTGAGCTGCGTCCACTTCTTAAAGAGGGCGATGCCGAACACTCCGAGGTCGAGGATGATCATATAGACCGAAAGCGTGACCAGATGATTCTCTCCGGTCGAGAGGAGGACAGGAGTGAGAAATCCGCCGAGGGTAGTGAATATCGCAAGACCCATTCTTGCTCCAGTGACCGCGAGTATGAGTCCGAAGAATGTGACAAGACCCATAAGGACGAACACAATATCCGGCGTGAGCAGGTGGTAAAATCCATACGATGCATAGAGCGAGAGATACAGGATACCAATACCGCAAGCCATGAGGATATCCGAGTAATTGAGATACTTCGTGCGGAGCCAGTGTCCGATGCTAAGGACGGTGATACCGAGTAGAATACCCAGCACGACGCGCACTGACTCGGGAATGATG
>JAYTWK010000005.1:0-9479 GCA_043743715.1 bacterium | reverse complement strand
CAAGATTGCGAATGCCGAGGAAGTCAAGCTTGGTGAGACCGACGCCGTCTTCACCGACGGTATACATATCATACTGAGTGATCAGCTTGCCGCCTTTGGGGTCGAATTGTGTCGGCACGTATTCAATCAGTGGCTTGGGTGCAATCACCACTCCCGCCGCGTGTACCGAGACATGGCGCACACAGCCTTCGAGTTTCTTGGCGAGGTCAATAATCTCTCTTGCCTCGGGATCGGTGTTGTAGAGTTTCTTCAGATCGGGCTCGAGCTCCATCGCATGCTCGAGGGTCATCGGGAAACCTTGCGAGCCCATCGGTACCATCTTGGAGATGCGATCACCGACGTCGTAGGGCTTGCCGAGTGCGCGCGCCACATCGCGCACCGCACCGCGTGCCATCATGGTACCAAAGGTGCCAATTTGAGCGACCTTGTCCGAGCCGTACTTGCGCTTGGTATACTCGATAACCTCTTCGCGTCTGTCGTCGGCGAAATCCATGTCGATATCTGGCGCAGATGGACGGAATGGATTAAGGAAGCGCTCAAACGGTAGCTGGAATTCGATAGGATTCACATTGGTGATGCCGGAGAGATATGCGACAAGCGAGCCTGCTGCCGAGCCACGCACGGTAGTGTAGATACCTGACTCCTTTGCAAAGCGCAGAATGTCTGCGACCACAAGGAAGTACGGCGCATAGTTTTTGTTCTTGATAATCTCGAGTTCAAACGCAAGTCGCTCTTTCGTCTCGTCGTCCTTTTCAAGTCCGCGCTCCTTTGAACCGCTCTGCGTTAGCTCATCGAGCATCTGATCGGCAGTCTTGTCCTTCTCAAGTGCGAAGTCAGGGAAGATGAATTTGCCGAGTGTGAGCTCGACGTTGCAGCGCTCGGCTATCTTCATTGTGTTCTCGACCGCATCACGCGCATCGGGGAAAAGTGCGAGCGCGTCCTTGGTCGAAATGAATGACGCGTCGAAGTTAAATGACATGCCGTCCTCACCATTTACATTGCCGGTCTGAATTCCCAAGAGCGTGTTGTGTGCTTTATGGTCGTCTTTGTGCAGGTAGTGCGAGTCGTGCGTAGCGACCAAGGGGATGTCGAGTTCACGTGCGAGTGCTATCATGGCGCGCTCGACCTCGTCATGTTCTTCAATCTCCGGCTTGTGCATAATCTCGATGAAGTAGTTATTCTTGCCAAAGATTTCCTGATACTCGCGCGCAATCGTGACCGCGCGGTCATGGTCACGACTGCGCAACGCCCGTGCGAGTTCACCGCCAAAGCATCCTGATAATGCTATTACTCCTTCGGAGTAATGTCGTAATAAGTCCTTATCGACGCGCGGCTTGTAGTAGTAGCCTTCGAGGTGTGCGGCGGTGACGAGCTTGATGAGGTTCTGGTAACCAGCATTATTCTCTGCGAGTAACGTGAGGTGATAGATTTTATTGTCGATGCCAGGCTCTTTGTCGAAGCGTGTGCGATACGCGACGTAGGTCTCGACGCCGATGATCGGCTTTACACCAGCCTTTATCGCGGTGCTGTAGAAATCGATAGCGCCGTACATCGCGCCATGGTCGGTGAGCGCCACCGCGGGCATGTCATACTCTTTGGCGAGTGCAATCATTTGCTCAGGCTTTGATAGACCGTCGAGAAGGGAATAGTGCGAATGTGTATGGAGGTGAATGAACCGGAGATCCTTATCGCTGATTGTTTCTTTGGTCTCTCCCTTTTCTTTGCTCATGGAGGCTATTATACCTTATTCTGTTTTCCACAGCTCCATCGCACATGTTGTGACGAAGCATAACAGAGAGGATCTTGCGCTTGACTTTTTGTATATGTTATATCATTCAGTTACAAAGCAAATGAGTGGCAAGATACGACAAAGCTGGCAAAGAATAAAAAAAATTCCGTACCACTTCATTTTAAACGACGGAGGGATTTCTGGCGTCGCGTACAGAGTGAAGCTTTCCTCAAGTGAACCTGGCTCTGGCTCGGTCTCGGCAAACTACAGATTGCTTTCGGCAAGCCGTTTTCTTCTATATAGACGAGAACTGCTCCATAATAGTGAAGTGAAGAGGCTAACATACATCCGTTACATAATAGGCATCGATGAAGTCGGGCGTGGCCCCTTGGCGGGTCCGGTCGCAGTATGTGCGCTCGCAGCGACGCCGCACATTGAGAGGCATTTTCGCGGCATCAAAGATTCGAAGCAACTCTCTGAAGCAGAGAGGGAAGAGTGGTTTAGGCTGATAAAGCTGCATCGGGGAGATGAACTGCGTTTTGCTGTGAGCATGGTGTCTGCGAAGGAAATAGATAAACATGGCATCACGCCAGCGATACGCAAAGCGCTCGCAAGCTCACTCAAGAAGCTCGGCATCAATCCGGCTCTGTGTGAAGTGCGTCTTGACGGCGGTCTCAAAGCTCCTCCCGAATACAAAAAACAGAAGACTATCATTAAGGGAGACGAGAAGGAGAGAGTTATAGGAATGGCCTCAATTGTGGCAAAAGTCACCCGCGACCGGCTGATGATTCGTCTTGATAAGAAATATCCGGACTACAACATAGCAGAGCATAAGGGGTACGGTACTGCTCTTCACATTGCTGCTATTAGTCGCCTTGGGCTCACTGAGATACACCGCCGGAGCTTCTGTGGGAATATCAAAATCACCAAAAAGCCTAAAAAATGACTCAAAACTTGCCAATTTTTTACTTTTGCGTATACTTGCTATCACTATGGTAGTTCGAATGAGACATACAAAGGGACACACGGCCAACCGCCGCTCCCACCACGCTCTAAAGGGAGCGCGCTTTGTTACCTGCTCAAAATGCAGCGCACAGCACTTGATGCACCGCGTATGCGGCAACTGTGGAACGTACCGCGGGCGCATGGTGGTAGACACCCTCAAGAAGGAAATCAAGAAGACCAAGAAGGCAGAAGCGCGCAAGGGTAATACCACTCCGGCTGCTGCTCCGAAAGAGAAGGCTTCGGAAAAGAAGGCTACAAAGACTGAGACTAAGAAGAAGACTGAGGTCACAAAGCGCTCAAAGACCGAGAACGCTTGAACATTGAAACTAAAAAAATCGCGCGAGCGATTTTTTGTATCTGCATTGAATAACGCCCAATGTCGTTTTGTTTGGGCCGCAGCCACCAAGCTTGGTGTCTGCAAGGAAACTTCTTGACGACTTGGTGAGCGAGTGAGCGGTGAGCATGGGACCCGCAGCGCAAGACCATTTGAGAAGTATTCTAAGAAATCCAAATAGGTATATGGTTCCAGTAGGGAACCCAGTAGCAGTAGGGAACCAAGAAATCATCTAGAGGAGATGATTTCAGCACAATAAAATGTGATTGAAAAAGTTGCCGGAAGGGTAATTCCTTGCTTTGTTGACCATCCGTCTATAATTCCCTATACTGCTAGATGAAGATCCTTATATATGGCGAATCGGCACCTTTCACGAAGTATAGTACTGCAATCCCTATTTGAATGGGATTTCACAAGCCATAACTCGGCGGGGGGAGGTATCAGTGTCGGTGAAGTGCTCACACGCAATATAGAAGAATTCGCTCCTGGCCTGAACGATGCAACGTTCATGGCGGACCTCTTGAGTAACTTACTGGCAAAACAACCTGAGCTTGACATGATTATCGAGAAGGCCGCGCCTGCATGGCCGATAGACCGCATCTCGGTCGTCGACAGGAATGTTCTGCGCATCGGACTCTATGAACTCTTGTTCGGAGACCGTGGTGAAGTCCCTCCAAAGGTTGCCATCAACGAGGCCATCGAACTCGCAAAAACATTCGGCGGCGAGAACAGCGGTAAGTTTGTGAACGGCGTCTTGGGTGCGGTTTATAAAGAAATCGGCGAACCCGGTAAGGACGAGACCACAGTGTCGCGCGACAAGAAGCGCGAGGCCATCGATCCCGCGTCGCTTCCACTTGAGCAATTGGGTGGCGCAGTAGTCTATGCACGCCATGACGGAGAACTCTATCTCGCACTGGTTCACGATATCTTCGGACACTGGACGCTCTCGAAGGGTCACATCGAAGAAGGCGAGAGTCCCGAGACAGGAACCATCCGCGAGCTTAAAGAAGAGATCGACGCAGATATCACCATTAAAGAGAAGCTCGGAGAAAATGTGTATGTCGCCTCACACCCGGAGAAAGGTAAGATTAGGAAGCATGTGATTTACTTCTTGGCTGAAGCGCCGTTTCAAGCACTTGCACTCGAAGAAGAGAAGGGTGGGCTCGATGACGCAAGGTGGTTTAAGGCAAGCGAGATTGTGGATTTGAATATTTATGATGATATACTCCCCATCATCACGAAGGCCATCACAAACCTCATGAAACCGGCGTAGGTAAACTTCCACATTTGGCGCCCTACTCGTCTTTCTCGATTTCAGAACATTAGGGGTCAGACCCTCCTAAAATATAATATACATGGTATAGTATTAGCATGCCTCGCGCGCCACGCATCGATGTGGGCGGATATATCTATCACGTTATCAACCGTGCTAATGCACGTGCTAAAATTTTTCAAACTGATGAGGATTACCGAATGTTTGAAGCACTACTCATTGAAGCGAAAGAGCAATATAACATGAACATTCTTGCTTACGTTATTATGCCAAATCATTGGCATCTGCTTCTTTATCCCAAGCGCGACGGAGATGTTGGACACTTTATGCATTGGCTCACTACAACTCATGCAACCAGATACCATAGCCAAAAAAAGACAATCGGAGGTGGACACGTCTATCAAGGTCGCTATAAGTCATTTCTCGTAGACACTGATCAGTATGTTCTCACAGTGCTCAAATATATTGAACGTAATCCCGCCCGCGCAAATTTGGTCACGAAACCTGAGTTGTGGAGGTGGGGAAGTGCATACCGCAGAGTTCATGGAACCAAAGTGGCTCGTGCATTACTGGGAGAGCTACCTGTGGCCCTCCCTCACGGGTATCTGCGATGGATTAATCAAGCTGAACATACCGAAGACCTGACCACTGTTCGTAATTCAGTGAACAAGGGAGTTCCTTATGGAAGTGACATGTTGCGAGATGAACTCGCGACTGGACTTCGCAATAAAAAATTATAACATCTTTTATCGTTTTTAGGAGGGTCTGACCCCTCACGTGTGTCCTTGCCAAAAGCTTGAAATAGGTTAGTGTGAGGATACAGTAGCCTGCTGTGGGAGTCTAAATTCCTTTATTATTGGGAACCCACAATAGTCCACTGGCTAATCTATGGAATCCCGTTAGAGTTATATCGACACGGGACACTCTCAAAAAAACTAATCAGAAATATGCAGTATTATCTTAAGCTTACCAATAACTTACGGAAGCGCAGCGCTTCCTAACTCTAACGGGATGGAACATTCAGCTCTCGAATACGAGAAATTCGCCGCCCATATTGGGGTTACTTTTAAGGACATCACTCTTCTGCGTGAGGCATTTACTCATCGCTCATACCTGAATGAGCATCGCGGTGGCAGCATGCGTCACAATGAACGCCTTGAGTTTCTTGGCGATGCGGTCCTTGAGCTTGTCATCACTGAGTATTTGTACGCGAAATATCCCGAAGAGCCGGAGGGCAGACTCACTGCATACCGCTCGAGTTTGGTAAATACCAATTCGATCTCGGATGCTGCCACCACTTGGGGAATGAACGACTACCTGCTCCTCTCGAAAGGCGAAGCGAAAGACACCGGTCGCGCACGCCAGTATATCCTTGCCAATACCTTTGAAGCGGTCATCGGAGCCATCTTCCTCGATCAGGGTTATGACGTGGCAAAAATATTCATCGGTAAGAGTCTATTTGCAAGTCTGGATGAAATAGTCGGACAGCGCCTCTGGCAGGATGCGAAGAGTAAGTTCCAGGAGGAAGCACAAGAGCGTCTCGGTATAACTCCGAACTACGAAGTCCTTAAGGAGACCGGTCCTGATCATGATAAGAATTTTGAAGTTGGAGTATACACCGGCAGCGACCTGGTTGCATCAGGGCTCGGCCGCTCGAAGCAAGACGCCGAGCAGGCTGCCGCTGAAGCTGCGCTTGTGAAGAAGGGCTGGTAAGATTGGGTAGGATTGTGAAAAAGAGAGGCGCACACCGTGCTAACGGTGTGCGCCCTTTTGCTTATGCCGGGGAGGTGATGTGCCTCCGCGTCATTGCTTTTTTGGACTGCCAATTCTATAGGTTTGCCTGAAGTCGAGTTCCTTCATTTTGGTAAGGGTGGCTCTGACCCGAACCTCGCTGCCTTCTGTCTCAACAAGGAACTTTGGGTCAGTCGTAGGTAACCCGTCACTATCTTCGAACACTGCACGGTCCCATTCACACAATGTTGCAATCTGGATGAGGTGCCGGGATCGCCGTACGAACGGAGCTTCTGGAGAAAATAGAGTATTCGTGCGTTTGAAAAAATTCACCACCGTGCTTTTCTGTGTGTGTTTGCGCGAGAAAGTCGCCGTGAACATCCTGCTTTCTTTATCGAAGCGCACCTCCATGTATATTTGGCTGCTCCTGAGCGATTGTTCGTCTTGACTATAAAGGCTCTCAATTCCAGCGGCAAGCTCGTCTCGGACATTCGACAAGTTAAAGTTGATAGTCGTCCTGTAGATGAAATACCTCACTGGAGCATAACGCATTGCATCCTGTCTCGGCACTATTACGCTCGATGTAGTCATCAGTTCCTCCGGTTGTTGTCTGTTCGTAAATTACCATTTGACTGAAAGTTGTCAACAGGAAAAGGGTAAATATCTCTTCTGCTCATGCTACAATACTTCCATCATGCGTTTGAAACGTTTGGAGATATTTGGCTATAAATCCTTCGGCAAGAAGGCGATACTTGAGTTCAACTCGCAAATAACCTCCGTGGTCGGGCCGAACGGTTCCGGCAAGTCGAACATCGCTGAGTCTATTCGTTTCGTTCTCGGCGAGCAGTCGATGAAATCGATGCGCGGTAAACGCGGCGAAGATATGATCTTCAATGGTTCGCAGTCGGCGGGCCGCGCGAATAGAGCGAATGTCACTATCGTATTCGACAATACCAAGCGCGAATTCTCACTCGACTTCGACGAGGTAGCAATCGGTCGCGAGGTCTATCGCGACGGCACCAATCAATATTTCATCAATGGTTCACAGGTGAGACTCAAAGATGTGTTTGAGCTTCTCGCTGCGGTCCACATCGGCTCATCGGGTCACCACATGATCTCGCAAGGTGAAGCGGACAGAATTTTGAATGCAAATCCCAAAGAGCGCCGCGAGATGCTCGAAGACGCACTCGGACTCAAAATATACCAATATAAGCGCGCAGAGAGCGAACGCAGACTTGAGAAGACCGAAGAGAACATGAAAGAAGCCGAGGCACTGCGCCGTGAGATAGCACCGCATCTGCGCTTTCTCAAGAAGCAGGTAGAGAAGATAAATGAAGGCAAAGAATTGCGTGAGAGGCTTATCGGAGTCTATCGTGAATACTTGAAACGTGAAGAGATATATATCGAACACAAGAAAAATGATATTGGCGGTCGGCGCCACGCACCCTCCGGTGAGCTTGCAGACCTGACGATCAAGATAGAGCATGCGCGCGAGACGCTCGCGGGTGAGAGTGCGAGTGATGACAAGAGTCGCCGACTCTTAGATGTCGAGGCGCGTTTGCGCGGTGTACGCGCGCGTCATGATGAATGCTCGCGCACGATGGGACGCACCGAAGGCATGATCGAGTTCGAGGAGAAACAGCTCAAGAAAAAACAAGAAGCGCTTGAGCACAACGAAGATATCCCTGTGCGTCTTGGTGAAGTTGAGATTGTTTATAATGATGTCGGCACCGAACTCGAAGACGCAGAGCGCTCTGATGATATCGGGCATGTGAAATGGCGTATCGGAAATGCACGAGTGAAACTCGCTGCGTTTATCCAGAATCGTAAAGAAGCCGCAGGACAAAAAAGTTTAACAGACGAGGATTATCATGAACTGCTCGAACTCAGAAATGAGAAGGCAAAGGTTGAGCATGCGATGCAGCTGCTGAATGACGAGTCCGCACAGATGGAACGTGACTATCAGGCGGTGAAGGGCGAAATAGATGAGGAGAAAGAAAAGTCGCGCGATACCGAACGAGCACTATTTGAGATGATGAATCGCCGTGGCGAATTGCAGTCGATTCTTGATCGCATTCGTAGCGAGGAAGAAAACTTGAATCGTGAGTCACGCAGACTCGAAGAAGAGCTTGGAGAAGCGGGGATACTGCTTGGCCGCGCCGTGCTCGACTATTCAAGTGTCGTGCTTGCGGTCGAAGAAGTCTTGAATGAACCGCGCGAGACGCAAGAGTCACGCAGGCGTGACATCGAACGCGGCAAGATCCGCCTTGAAGATATTGGCGCGCAAGGTGGAGAAGAGGCAGAGAAGGAATACACCGAAACCATCGAGCGCGATATATATCTCGAGAAAGAGATAGCAGACTTGGTGAATACCCAGCAGTCGCTCTACACGCTTATTGCGGAATTAAATGAGAAGCTTGATACGGAATTCAAAGACGGTGTGAAGAAGATAAACAAACAGTTCAGTGATTTCTTCACCCTCATGTTTGGCGGCGGCGTCGCGGAGCTCTTCATTGTGAAAATAGAGAAGCGCAAAAAGAAAGATACCGATATTGACCTCTCCGACGTGCCGGGTGAGGCGCTGGGGGATGATGGAGAGGATGAAGACGACGAAGAAGGTGTTGATATTGCGGTCTCGCTTCCACACAAGAAGATTAAGGGCCTGCAAATGCTTTCGGGCGGTGAGCGTGCGCTTACTTCTATTGCACTGCTGTTCGCTATTTCACAAGTGAACCCGCCGCCTTTCATGGTCCTCGATGAGACCGATGCTGCGCTCGATGAGGCGAACAGCCGTAAGTACGGCGATATGATAGAGAATCTTGCCAAGCTCTCACAGCTGATGGTCATCACTCATAACCGCGAGACTATGAGTCGCGCAGGAACACTTTACGGGATTACGATGGGAAGCGATGCGGTCTCAAAGGTACTCTCGATCTCCTTCGAAGACGCCCAAGCCGTAGCGAAGTAATTTCGGCGCACTACTTGTCCTTCCCTCTGTGGGTTTGGAAGCAGTAGGCTACACCACAAGGAGTACTTCCAATTTCATCTCCCTGCGGTCGTGAAATTTTGGTCGCTACAGCTTCACAAACACCACCTCGGTCCAGGACTTCGTATTGCATCTGAAATTCCTCGCTACTGTAGCGAAATGATATGTTGGCGAACTCCTCGTCTTTCCTTTGGTAAGTCAGTCGGCATAGTCAGGCTTAATCAGACTTAGCCAGTCTTAATCAGATTAAGCCTTCTTCGACATGGCCTCAGTCCAAGACTTCGGATTTCATCCAACATATCACTTCGCTTAAGATTCTTAATATACCATCCCCCATTAACCAACTGGCAGCTTCTCCAAGGGCACCCCTTTCAAAGCCAAGAGGCGCCCTTAGCCTGTTGCCGAAGAGTTATTGGAAGAT
>JAYTWK010000004.1:0-36382 GCA_043743715.1 bacterium | reverse complement strand
TTCTCGATTAGGGTAAATACCCCGCGAGCTTGCTCCGAAAATATTTTGAGCGAAGCTCGTCTTGATACCCCGTCAGCTTGCTGCGGGGTGGTTCATTGTGATACCCATATAACTATCATAACTTGCCGTTCTGATAAAAGTGATATCCCAATGATTTCTTCGATGCAGTTCTGATATAATCGAAAACAATGTACAAACACACTGAACTCCATACCGATTCGTTCGCGGCACGTCTCAATTGGCTACGCGCGGGTGTGCTTGGTGCAAACGACGGCATCGTCTCTATGGCGGCGCTCTTGGTCGGAGTTGCGGGGGCGGGTACTTCTTCGCACACACTGTTTGTCACCGGTATCGCCGGTCTGATAGCGGGCTCGCTCTCGATGGCGGTGGGGGAATATATTTCCGTCTCAAGTCAACGTGATAGCGAGAAGGCGCTGCTCGAGAAAGAACGTCATGAGCTCATACACGAGGCCGACAAAGAACTTGAAGAGCTGACGCATATCTATCAAAAAAAAGGCCTTAAACACGACACCGCACACCAGGTGGCACTAGAGCTGACCGCGCATGACGCGTTTGCCGCGCATGTCGAAGCGGAGCTCGGGATCAATCCGAACAATCTGACCAACCCTCTACATGCGGCGATTGCTTCCGCTCTTGCGTTCACGCTCGGAGGAGTCATTCCGGTCATGGCGATCATCGCTACTTCTTCGGCATTTCGCATCCCAATGACGTTCGCGGCGGTACTCTTGGCGCTCGTGCTTACCGGGATTCTGTCGGCAAAGATGTCGGAAACAAGCAAGCGTAAGGTCACACTGCGGGTGGTTGTGGGCGGAATATTTGCAATGGCTGTCACCTTCGGCATCGGTAGTCTGTTTGGTGTCAGCAACTCCTAAACTCATCTACCGGATTGGCGCTCGTTGATACTGCCGGGAAAGTCTTCATGTGTGCGTTTGAGGGTATTGGTACAGGCGCTTCGAACCGGCTCCGGTTCACGCGCACAAACTTGCAGACCAAGACTGGTATCTCCCACGATACCTTCAAGATCCGTCAGTGCTCCGTACAGACAATCCTGCTCAAGTTCACCTGCGAGTGCACATTGCCTCACTATGTCTTTCGTATTGTACGCACTATGGTTCGATACTGCCGCACCAAGTCCGTCGGCACAGGAAAAGCGCAACTCTTTTGTTGTAAGCGTAGCACAGAATGCAAACCCTTTTGCGAAGTCCCAATTCAGCGCATCGAGGA
This sequence comes from bacterium, assembly GCA_043743715.1. Classification (GTDB taxonomy): domain Bacteria; phylum Patescibacteriota; class Minisyncoccia; order Phycocordibacterales; family UBA6899; genus MHLP01. The sequence goes on along the minus strand of JAYTWK010000004.1, from coordinate 35,137 downwards.
TTAGTCGTCCTTGCACCTGGTAGCAGGCGCCCTGGTCTTTCTCTCTGGCGATGCTGCATGGGAAATGTAGGTCGTCTTTAGGCAGATAATCCGAAGCATGGTCATTATATTTCGAGAACATATTTTGCATGAATGCCCCATTCACACACTGTCCGGTTTCCCACGTATTTGAGAGGTCATCGCAGCGTATGAGCGCTTGTGGCAGGTCGTTGCCCGATATGAACATCAGCGCATGTCCTATACCGTGTACGCATGAAAAGTGTGCGAATGATCTTTCGTCATTTGTTTTTGTGTCGTCACACAGTGTCCGTAAGTTATCCCCAGGTATGTCCTTTAGATTTTTTCCGCGTAGCGACTCTTCGACTACGCCGTGTAGGTATCCTCCCCAGCAGCTGTAGTCGGCATGCGCATATGCCATTGCTATAGAGCCGTACTCGTCGAATGCTGCATGGCCTATCTCATGCATCGACTCATGGCAATTGGTAGTGAGCGTCGGGTCATTTTTCATATGCTCGTGGAGCATGTTGAGCGCTCCCTCCGTTCCTTGTGACTTTGCGGCGCTCTGATAATAGGTAAGGAAACACTCTTCGAGCATAAGCTTCGGGTCGTAGCAGTGATGTACGATTCGCGAGTATAGTCTGCTTTCAGTCCATTTTGCATAGGAGGGAATACATAGCAGTAGCATGATGACGATATATGCAAAGATAGGAAGTTTTCGCAGCTGTGAGATCATGAATGAATTATACATAAATCGACATCACAATTCTGAGTATCCCCACAATTGTGGATATATGGCCTTACGCATACTCCTAAGAGTGTTACAATATATACATGTTTTCAGTTCCGAAGAAGAACATAGAACAGCTCCGACTTGAGCCTAACAATGTCGTAGCTGATTTTGGTGCAGGTGGGGGAGCGTATACCATTGCCGCAGCAGAGGCACTTCATGGCACCGGCAAAGTCTATGCTATCGATGTACAGAAGGACCTCCTCACTCGACTCGAGAATACTTGCCGTGAGCAGCATCTCGGTAATGTTGGCTTTATCTGGGGAGACCTCGAACATATGGGCGGTACGAAGCTACGCGACAATTCGGTCGACGTCGCTATTGTTTCGAATGTCCTGTTCCAAACAGTCGACAAAAAAATCGTACTTGAAGAAATGAAGCGCATTCTGCGTGATAAGGGGACACTCCTTATTATTGACTGGACAGGATCGTTTAACAATCTCGGTCCGACTCCAGAGCAGATTTTTCCGGAACTCGAAGCGCGCGATCTCATCGAGTCGCTGCGCTTTACGTTCGACCGTAATATTGATGCGGGCAATTTTCATTACGGGATGATCTTTAAAAAAGGTTTATATCAAGGCGCCGCTCCTCAGACGGTGCAGGGTACGAACACTACCTCATAAATCCCCTTAAATCCGATTAGAAACCAGAGCCATAAGTAGGACATAGCTATGAGCACAATACAAATAAAAAAAATAAATTATAAGGGTAACCACAAGCAGTACGCGATGGTCGCGACATGCTTCTAACGGGATGAAAAACCGAAGTACATTCCAGACCATCTTCCTTGCGGTGTTCATCATCATCACCATCATTTCGGTTATCGTGTTTGCGAAGTCTCCGGCCAAGAATTCGAGCAAGGATCCTGCTGTCGTCGGTGCATCTGGTAACGTCGTCATCTGGGGTACCTTTGCTAATGAGGGTGTAAACAGTGTGCTGAGTGAATTTAATACGCTCTATGGCAAGTCATTCAGTGTAAGTTATAAGTACCATGACCCCAATAAATTCGACACGGATATCGTTGAAGCACTTGCGAGTGGCAAGGGTCCCGATATTCTCCTTCTTCCCGAGGACCTTATTTTGCGGCATTCAGATAAGATTGAGCCAATGGTGTGGTCGCAGGCCTTTGATCAGCGTATGTTCCAGAATACATTCCTGCAGGCTAGTGAAATCTATATGCACCCTACCGGACTCACCGCGGTCCCATTCGCAGTCGATCCGTTGGTCATGTATTGGAATCGCGATCTGTTTGATAATGCATCAATTACACAGCCCCCGCAGTACTGGGATGAATTCCTTAACCTGGTACCGAAGCTCACGAAGCGTGACGCAAAGTCTAGAGACATCATTCAGAGTACGGTCGCTCTCGGTGAGTTCTCCAATATTCAGAGTGCAAAATCAATCATCGCTATGCTTTTCCTTCAACTCGGCAGTCCCATCGTCGGTATCAACAACGGTGTACCAGAGAATATGCTCGAGTCGCGCCAAGACCAGAGATTTGTACCGAACGAAGATGTGCTTTCGGCATTCAGATTTTTCATGGACTTTTCAAATCCGCTAAAGAATATCTATTCATGGAGCCGCGCGCTACCAAATTCACGCGATCAGTTTATCAATGGCCATCTCGCTATCTATTTCGATTATGCGAGTGCATATAAGCTACTACAGGCAAAGAATCCGCATCTTAATTTTGCTATCGCTCCGGTCCCTCAACCTCGTGGCACCTCAGTGATGGTAACGTACGCTCACGTATACGGTCTATCCGTCCTCAAGACCTCAAAGAACAAACAGACCGCATTCATCGCGGTGCAGCGACTTCTCGATAATGACCCTTCGAGTAAATTTGCTTCCGCATTTAATCTGCCGCCAGTGCGCCGCGATCTCTTGGCACACAAGCCGGTTGACACTGTCTCGTCTGTGCTATGGGATGCAGCCATTATGTCGCGTACCTGGCTTGATCCGCGTCCAGACATATCAAATAGCGCATTCCAAGAAGCGGTTGAAGGTGTTTCATCAGGACGTACGACCATCAATCAAGCTATCTCCAAGCTTTCTTCTGCGCTTGATAGTGCACTTACTCCTTATCGATAACTTATGAAACGCATTATTGCTACACTCGTGTTCGGAATACTCATGCTCGCGACGCTTTCACCACTCGTCTCATACGCGGACACTTCAGGACTCATTCCTTGCGGGTTTGATGTGAACAATGATGGAGTTGTAGCGGATCAAATGAATCCTGACGGCTCAATCAAAGTGAGCGAAGAGTGCCACTATAGTGACTTCATTATACTCATTCAGACGGTGATCGATTTCCTCATCTTCAAACTTGCTGCACCAATCAGTGCGATCATGTTTGCATATGCGGGATTTCTGTATATGACCAACAACGGCAACGAATCTCAGATTAAGCAAGCGCATGATATTTTCCTCTATGTGTTTTGGGGATTCGTGATTGCACTCGGAGCCTGGCTGGTGGTGAAGGTCATACTCGGCTTCCTGATAGGTGATGCAAGTCCGTTTAACTTCTTGAAATAAATTTTACAAGTAATTCTCTCTGCATGAAACAAAAAATACTGACACATATTCTCTCGGCGCTCGCATTGCTTGGTGGAGTCGGCACAACTGCATATGCGGCAGTTGTCCCTCCGCCTGTGAACATGTACACCAATCCAGTTTGGGATCAGCTCAAGATCGACAGTATACCGTGCTTCCTGCTCGCTCTGGTCAATCTCGTATTCTTCGTCGTCGGCCCGATTATCGTGATATGCATCATTTATGCCGGATTTATGTTTGTCACAGCACAAGGGAATGAGACAAAGATAGCCAAGGCGCGCACACTCCTCACGTGGACGCTTATCGGTGCAGGAGTATTGCTTTCTGCGAAGGCGATCTCGCTAGCAATACAGGCTACGCTTGTATCGGTCGGTGGTGACGGCGCCGTAGGACCACTTTGCCCATAATCATCGCCATGAAAAAATCACTCAAACAGCTTACGCATACAGCCATCTATCTCCTAGGTGTATTCGCTTCCGCATTCCCGTGTCTTGCGTACGCACAGCCGAAACTGAATCAACCGGCTCCGGGTGTTGGCCTAACGATGAACGATTTCATTCTATGGCTTATCCAAATCATCCAGGCGGTCGGCACTCCTCTCTTGGTCATCGCTATCATCTACGCAGGTTTCAAGTTCGTCACCGCGCAAGGCAAGGAAGATGAGCTATCCAAAGCAAAAGTGACGATTCTCTGGACCCTTGTCGGTGCGGCTATCATCATATCGGCCCAGGTCATTGCAGGATATATAAAAAATACCGCTTCATCCTTATAATTACACCATGAGTCCCGTTCGAAGGCGTGGTCACAATAATGAGTAAAATGAAAACACACCAGCATATGAAAGAACTTATAAGCATACACACAAACAGCCGAACGCGAGTGCAATCTGATCCTTATGCGATAAATAAAAAATATCTCATATTCGCACTTACGCTTGTACTCGTGCTTCCGGCTATGGTGTACGCGCAGACGTTCAAAGATTTTTCCAACTCGTTTATTGCGGTAATCAAAGGCTTTATTAATGTGCTTTTTGTTTCGCTCGGGGTAGGGCTAGCATACGGAGTACTACTCTATTTCATCAATGCAGACGATGAAAAGAAACGCGAAGCACTCAAACCATACTTGCTCTGGGGTGTGATCGGTATTGCAGTGGTATTCGGCCTGTGGGGATTCGTGCAGATTCTCTGCAATACCGTCAGTTGGTGTAATGCAGGCATCCCCTATATTAGTCCTCCTGTGTAAAACAGATAACATATCACAATGAAACACTTCTCGCGTATTTTGTCCCTGCTCCTTCTTCTCGCACCACTGTCGGTCTATGCACAGGTGGACAATGTAGAAGATTTCCAAGACCTACTCTTGGGGTGGCTAGGGCAGCTCGGCTTCCTATTTTGGATGGGTTCTATCGTCGCATTTTTTTGGGGGTTGGTGAAATTCATCAATAATGCGAACGACGCTGAAGCTCATGAGAAGGGGAAAAGCCTCATGATTTGGGGACTCATCTCATTCCTCGTCCTGATATCGCTTTGGGGTATAGTGCAGCTCGTCTTGGTGAACACGCTTGACATCAATGCAACGGATATTAACTTTGTTGACAAAGACGGTACTATTGTACCTTGACATACTGCACTATTAGTAGTACTATATAGCAAGCTTAAGGTTCGCTTTCTGAGAGGAATTCCGCCAAATGAGATGAACTTTATCATCGCTGTTTCTGATAGGAGTTCTTCTGAACGTGAATATCAGACTGTATTTTTTGCGGGTGTACCCGTAAGAATAATCCACAGTTTAATTTGCGAATTTGTTGCGAACCATGGCCTTATCAGCTATCATTAATGCATGGTTTAGGTCGAGGTCGAACGTTATGTATTACAATATTTATTAAACAATTTATTAATAGTTTACAGTATTTATGAAAAAAATTATCACAGGTATTCTTCTCATGAGCCCAATGTTCGCATTCGCTCAGAGTCTTCAGCCGATTCAGAACCTAGCAAACGGCGTTGGTGCTATTATCAATATCCTTATTCCGGCAATGATGGCGCTTGCCGTCCTTGCGTTCTTCTGGGGTTTGGTCAAGTACATCGCTTCAGCAAGTGATGAAGCAGCAAAGGAAGGCGGAAAGACCCTTATGATTTGGGGTATGATTGCACTCTTTGTCATGGTAGCTCTCTGGGGTATCCTCGGATGGGTCCAGACACAACTCGGAATCACTGGTACTCTTACAACCAGTACTCCTCCTGCCTTCATCATTCCGACCACTCTCTAAGAGACGGAGAAGGGAACAATGGTTCGAAACAAAAAGCCCCCTCTCTTGAGGGCTTTTTTGTTGCCCGAGCTATAAAATCCTGAGTCATAAAATCACAAAATATAGTGCGACTCTATCCGGCATTGTCGTGCCGGAGTCTTTATGGTGACGGCAGGACAGCCTCACTTGTGTGCCTCTACATCTGTGGGTTTCGCCTTGTAATACCCAAAAGCTAGTTAGGGCGTCTTTTGAAAGGATAGAGCAGCTGAGCCATAAATCCCTCAGGAACAGCCTCATTTACGCCAAAATTGACCGGCACGCGGTCCATCGGCATATAAAATGTACCAAAGAGTAAGTCGATAAAACTGAACATTGGTGCAAAATTGCGCTCTCCTCCCTCCTCGACTCCGGTATGATGGAAACGGTGAAATACTGGGCTTGCGAGGAAATAGCGTAAGGGACCAAAGGTCCAGTTGAGGTTGGCATGCACCATCGCTGAGTACAAGAGGTCAAACGGGAATCTGAGAATATAGACGATAGGCGAGAAGCCAAGGAGTGATACGAGCGTCCCGGTCGCTATCGAGTGCACCAGCATATTGACCGGGTGGACATGCGCACCGGAGAGCCAATCGAGCTCTTTTGGGGAATGATGGATGACATGGAATTTCCACATTGTCCTTCCGTGCAGCCAGCGATGAGTACAGTACTCGGCGATGTTCATGATGACGAGCGAAATAATGAATTGCAGATAGACCGGCAAATGCGCAAACAGCTCAAGGCCGGCGATGCGGAAATGCTGTGCTTCGATGATATTCCAGAAGAACACATAGCTGACGGCGACGGCGACCCATTGTGCAACCTGTATATACATAAGCGGTGCAAGGAACCAGTACACCAGGTCGGTCCCACCGTTTTTCCTGATAAGACTCTGTCCTTTTTTACTCGGATATAACTCTGCCAAGAGCGAGAATAGCCCGAAACAGACCAGTAGCCAGAAGCCATACTCCATGAGCATGCCGGAGATGTATGATAACGCAAGCATATATCTATAGATTAGCATGGGGCTGGTCGAGGGCAAATATGGGCTATGCATCCACATGTATCGAAACATATGCATTGCGCAGGGCGAGTTCGGTGAGCTATAATCAATAGGATATGAATATATTAGGCTTTTTTGTAAAGACCGCATACGCAGTTGTACCTCCCATTCCTCCTTCGGCAAAGTCATTTATAGGTAAGGTCTCGACCGAAATTCTCGACCCGATTATCGCGATACTGTTCGCGCTCGCAACCCTGCTTTTTTTCTATAATGTCGCCCGATATATTTGGAATCCTGACAATGAAGAGATGCGCGAAGAAGGAAAGACCGGCATGCTCTACGGCATCATCGGCATGTTCATTATGGTCGCGGTATTCGGTATCCTCAAGTTCATCATTAGTTCGACCGGGGGAGAAGATGTTACAAATTACGTATAATACATGAATAATCGAACATTTATAGCAGTATCACTCTTGTGTGCACCAAGCGTTGTCTTCGCGCAGGTGACTGTAGGAAACTTGATTGATTCCGCAACCAAGCTAGTGCTTCTGTTCGTGCCGATACTTCTCGGCCTAGCGGTACTTACATTCTTCTGGGGATTGGTGAAATTTATCAATCAGGCTGGTGATGAAAAAGCCGTCGAAGAGGGAAGAAGCCTAATGGTCTGGGGGATGATTGCTATCTTTGTCATGGTCGCGCTCTGGGGCATACTTGGATGGATACAGCACTTGACCGGACTCGATCAGAACGTCAATCTCGGCAACCTGCCATCACAGCCTGACACTATTCCGTAGCAAAAGATTTTTCTCATAATGAGTGTAAAAAAAGCGCCAAAAGGGTGTTACCCCCTTCGGCGCTCGGTCTTGTGCTTGTCAGCACATACTTTTTTTTCATCTGAACCACACTTCAAGTGTCGCCCTGTTCGGATCTGCCGAGTAGCTGAAGTATGCTACTCTAATCATTCCGTTGTAGGTCGCATTGAGTTTGCCGACCCAGGTGCCGTAGGAATTACCATAGGCAGACCCTCCCACTCTCCATCGCCCGCTGCATGTTGCTGCGATCAGTGAAGTACCATCGGAAAGACTGGTCGGCTTGGGTTCACTGCACGGGGCTTCTTGACCCATTGCGTACATCTCATCGCCGTTCTGCTGGAGCGAGATGCGATCCTTGCCATCGAGGACGACGTCGTACTCGACGCCGCCGACGAATGCCTTGGTTCCGTGACCTTTCACAAAGTCCTTCGTGAGGAATTTGTTCCAGACCGGAGTTTCAGCTTCGCTCGCTCCGCGTGACGCACCGACAATTGCACCGGCCACGATCTTGTCCCAGCCCCAGTGGTTCCAGCCGTAGAAGCTGATGCCACTAACGAACAAGAGCACTGCGAGTGTCTTCCAGCCGTTTCCGTCCGATGCTTTTGCTGCAATCGTGGTCGTGGTGGTCGCGACTGCGGTGTTCTTCTTCCGAAGCCCGAAGGCAATAAGGAGAGCTCCGACTGCCGCGATGATGGCAAAGTACAGGCCGTGTGCTGCGAGGAGCCCGAGGGTCCATGCAGTTGCGACCTTGAGCCAGTCTGGCATCCAGTCGGGTAAGGTTTCAGCCATCTTGTTGATGACCTCTTCTTGCCTGGCTGCGAAGCCGGACGAGCCTGTCGTCGCCTGAACTTGCACGTTCCTCTGCAACTTCTTGATGAGCTTCAGTGATTCCTCACTGCAGAACTCATTGGTTGCATAGTCGGAATCATTCAGACTCCGCCCGACGACCTTGCTGCCATCCTCCTCGGTGTAGCCTTCGACGATCTCCCGCATAAATTGAATGCAGGTTTTCGTTTCGGTATCGAGCGCACCTTGGTTCAGTGACCCGAGCGTGAAGACATCCTGTTCGAGAGCGGTCAGTTTGCGCGGCGCTTGTGGCGCCTCCTTGAGGTATGTCTTGTTCTCCGTTTCCTGCCAGATCTTGTACACCCCAGGGAAGCCGTTCTTCAGCTCCTCGATTGTCAGCTTGTGTCCCGCCGCATTGCACGCCGATTGGTAAATCGTCAGGCTTTGCGGCGAGAGCTTGTGTAGCGTTGCATTGTCCAATTGGCACTCGCGCACCAAACGGACTTGCTCAAGCTTCTCAAGCTGGCGCTCATCGCGTACTGCTGGATCATCGTCCGCGACCTGAGCGGCAACTTGCTGCGCAGCGGTTGATATTACGCCGGCCTTGACCCAAAGTTGCTTGGGGACAGCCATGATGATGCCAATCGCCACATACAGAAGGGACACGCCGATCACATACCGATACCACTTGTCCGGCTTGATCGCTCCACTCGCGACTCCCCAGGCGAGGGTCATTGCAGTGACAGTGAGGCCAATGGTCTCGATAAAGATCGAATCCCATGAAGCGGCAACCCAAGGGAACATATTGAGGGTTGCCAAATACATGGCTGCACTGATTGCTACGATAGACACTGCATTCAAATAGCCAGTGCCGAACTTCTCGGACATCTTGCCGGCGGGTCCCTCTGCAGGAATGCCGATCGCCAAACCAAGTCCAAACACTCCCACCAAGATCGTCGGACGAAAAACTGCCGCCACGAAAACTGGAAGAAAAATGTAGAACAGGATTGTGAGGCCCCCATGTAATCCGAAATGGGCTAGTATAGCACCACCGAGGAGCACAATGTAGTAGATGGCCCAGAGTGTAAGGATTCCGTACGAATACGTTAGCTCGAGTTCTTTTCGACCTCGCCCAAATATCTGTCTGAAAATCTCTTTGATTGATTCCATTCCTCATTCTCCTGGTTATGGGTTGTTTAGCGCCGCGACCTCGTTATCGGGGGTGCGTCACGATGGTGGTTGGACTTGAAGGGCCACAGGGAAGGTTTCACCAAACTCCCGTTGCCGATGAGAGTCATGAAAATCCAAATTGGGAACCAAGCAAATTGCCTCGATTCCTTATCCGCAGTGCCATTTGCAGCGACCAAGTCACGGATGTGACCCGCGATGTACTCGTCCGCCACCTTGTAGGCATCGGGCTCGTTCCACCAGCGAGAGATCTTTGCCGCTGCAGAGTCCGCATCGACGATATTGCGGATCCTCAGATTTTCGAGGACCGTATTGATCCCTTGTTCGAACTTGGGGGGGGTCTCGCCCACTTGTGTGCCGCCAAAGCGGATTACGTCGTCGATGGTCTCCACCAGAAATTGCACCTGCGGATTGACCGGTGCGCTGCTCTCCTCGGTGTCAGTGATGTCACCTGTCTGCTTTTCGATCAGTCGCACCTTCTTCGTCTTTACAGGCGGGTTCGGGATGCCGATGGCGATTGACCGGTATCTGTCTGAAGCCCAGGGCCCCATCCGCTTCATCAGTAAGTTGAGGATGTCGACGAAGGGGACATCTTGGTGTGAGTGACTCAGACCGCTGAGCTTGATCACCAACGCCTCAAACATCCGCTCGTCCTCCTTCGAAAGTCGAGAGAAAATCGGGCCGGTGATCCGGTCGCGGTTCTCATACAGCGACTTGCCCACTTGCTGAGTGAGCGTAACCCCGGCTTGTCGCGCAAACATCGGAGACATCAGCGCTCCGAGGAGTGCTCCGGCGGCGCCTGCACCGATGTCGCCGCCGAGTTCTTTCTTGCTAATTCTGTCTTCTGCCATGACTGTTCTCCTTAGAATGTTGGGTGAATGTTGATGTGTTCAGATGTCAAAGAACTACTCTGAACTCCTGGCACCATTCTAGCACATAAATAGGCATTTTGTCAAGTAGTTTGGGCTGGGAAAAGAGGCTCCAAAATAAAGGGATTTGGAGCATATGTAGTATGGACTTTGTCACAAATAACTTTTTAGGAGAGGAATCTTGAAGCTTACTGCTTCAGTACACTTTTCCCATTTTTTAAGATTAGGAAATCTTCAAAAATATGAAAGAAAGTTTTCAAGTCCTCTCGTGCAAGCCATACAGATGGCTTGCTCTCTGCACAAAGCACAAAACCGCTTTCGCGGCCTTGTGCTTTGTGCAGAGGAGAGGACTTGAACCTCCATGCCTTGCGGCACCAGCTCCATAGCAGTCTAGACTGGCATGTTATACGCAAACTTCCTAATACCCTGTGCCCAGGAGAGGACTTGAACCTCCATGCCTTGCGGCACCAGCTCCTAAGGCTGGCGTGTCTACCAATTTCACCACCTGGGCAGGTGTGAATGCATGGTACTCAATTTTAATGGAGGTGTCACGAAAATTACGGAGGGAATTTTGACCGTTACATGATCAGTACACTGTTATGGGATTCTCGACTACCGTCGCGGGTGGATTTCAATTTCGATGACTCAATTATGAAATCCCTTTCGAATCCTGTCGAAAGTGCTGCAGAGCACTTTTTCCGGGGGGCACCAAAAAACCGCTTGCGCGGTTTTCGTTTGGTGCCCCCGGCAGGATTCGAACCTGCGACCGTCTCGTTAAGAGCGAGCTGCTCTACCAACTGAGCTACGAAGGCATGTATTGCTACGTGTATTCTTGGTATCACTATACTTCTAAGCTATCGACCTACCAAGACAGCTACGAAGCATAGTAACGATAATACTAAATCCTCACACTCTCTGCAACACTATACGATATATCGTATAGTGTTGCAGAGAGCACCTCATTCACTTCTATAGTATCTGATAGTATATTGAGAGAAAACATAATACATTATTATACGATATATCGTATAATAATGTATTATGTTTTTCGGTGCAGAGTGTTGCGACGACGACGCCGTTCGACTTCAAAAGGTACAGCTGCGAGTTCGTATAGCAGTTGCAGAATAGCACTTGAGAATTTCTGCCGCTTCAGCCATATTTCTGTTTGCCTAAATTTTCCATGTTCAACAGCTAGTTCAAATCGAGCGACAGTTGACGGGCTGACATGCAATGCTCTACTTATCTTATATGTTGAGATTCCTTTACTGATGAGCAACATCATTTCGAGCCGTTTAGCGAGCATGATGCGTTCGGTTTTCGTGAGAAGTTCGCCATACAATTGCTTTCTCGTATTGGTATTCGTGCTTGCAAACGCGTCAAATAGTCGCTTGTCGAGTTCCGCCAGTTTCGCTGATGAAAGCAGTTTAGATGAAACATGTGGCATGCGAATACTATACGATATATCGTATAGTATTACCAGTAATTGTGTAGACAAATTCTTATATGTGCTCGGGGCGGGAATCGAACCCGCAAACCTTTCGGCGGGAGATTTTAAGTCTCCTGAGTTTACCAATTTCTCCACCCGAGCAATGGAGTCACTATAATGCATTTTGCCAAAAGGCGAAATATTTTTGGCTATTGGTGCAAAAGAAAGGAGTGATAGCCTAGGAAGGTCTGATCTCAAAATTCTGGTCGCAGGCAATAGGGGAATAGAGAAAACTGGAATCGTTGCAGTATCTTGACCTGGAATCGTCACCTAGTGTAGCGGGTGGTTCCTGATTTTTGCGGAGCATAGCTTTGTAAAGATAACGAAAACACTTTTGTTCCGGCTGCTGGCAATGCAAATTGCCTGCTCTACGCCTCAAAAAAACTCTACGAGTTTTTTTATGGAGGCGTAGACCGGAATCTCCGATTACATCGGCAGGTACTTTTCAGACTCGAAGACTCGTCAACGAAAAGTCTTTCGATTCCGGCCGCAAGCTCCGCTTGCTCTACCGCACATAAACCCCCCTAAGGGGTTTTCTTGAGGCGTAGACCGGAATCGAACCGGTGCATGGCAGTTTTGCAGACTGCAGTGTTACCACTTCACCACTACGCCTTATATGTTCATTCGATACTCAAGACTAGCACAAACATATGGCTGCAGTGCGGACTTTATACCCACGTCTTACAGGGTAACTTCACCACTAGCCTTATGATTTCTGTGACCTACGAAAATGGATGGAATTCGAGGCGTGGAGAAGGGGTCGAGGAAGACGTATGAGTGATACGTTAACCGAGACACAGAGCTCTACAACGAAGAAGTCCGCCATTTGCGTAGGTCACACTATATCAGTTTTGCTCGTCGCTATCCAGTAGCTCGGTAATGCGCTGGCGATTTTGCTCTCCGAGATCAGCTGCAAAAGTGATCTTAGGGAGGAAATACAAGCGACTATGTTTCTTGATGTAATCTGAGAATTCTGCTTTGTGGCGATTCGCAAAATCGACTGCACCGTATTCTTTTTCTCTCGGCATAACTGAAAGCAGAATACGTACGCTCTTTTGATCATCCGAGAGTTCGATATTGGTGACGGTAAGAAGCGCCGCACGAGTTGATTCACGGTTGAGGAATTCTGCAGCGAGCTCTTTGAGCTGCTCTTTCATGCGTTCGTCTTTGATCTTAGACATCCCGTTAGAAGCAGATCGCGGCAAGCGCGCAGACTGCATAGTTATGTAAGTAAGTTTTGAGTGCAGAGCTTTTCATGAAGTGGGTTGTTGTTGCCGTGAGCGGGGCTTCTAACGGGAACATATTATTGTTTGCGTACCGTGACGAACGGTATCAGGACGTCGCGCTCTGCAATGGTGATCTTCGATTCGACCATCATGCCGCACTCTGCCCCTTCAAGCACCTCGGGGCTCTTGATCTTTTGCTGCTGGAGCTCGGTTACTTTGCCCTCACCAATCTCTGCGTCTCGGCGCATGATTTTGAAGCGGGCACCGTTTGTTACTTTTCCGACCTGCACTCGTCCGCCGATAACTTGCTTCTCTTTCTGCTGACTGAAGAAGCGTAGGACGCGTACTTCGCCGGTAGTCTCGACGACTTCAATATGCGGAGCACGCTCCTTGATAATATCTTCAAGCCACTCGGTGAGCTTGTAGATGATATCAAATTGATATACCGGGACTTCGAGGCGTGCAGCAAGGTCTGTGGCAGGGGTATCGGGCTTGGTATTGAATGCAACCAAGAGCGAGCCTGTTGTACCGAATGCAACCTTCACATCACTTTCACCGATAGCACCGACACCTTTTTGGATGATTTTAATCTTCACGCGCTCGTGTTTGAGTTTTGAAAACTCATGCTCGAGCGCCTCAAGTGTTCCGGATACGTCGGTTTTCAGAATAATCGGAATAATTACCACGCCCTCTTCCTTCATGTCGCGCGTGAATACTGCGGGAGCTTTCTTTGCCTTGACGACTTCTTCCTCGGCATCTTTTTTCTTCGCGAGTGTAGTAATCTTCGCGCCTACAGGCGGCATCGCGCTCCAACCGGTGATGCGGATGGGGGATGAGAACGTGGCACTTTCGATGGCTGCGCCGGCAAAGTTGCTGATCACGCGAAGTGGAGCCATGCTGTCCTCTGCGACGATAAATCCGCCTTTATTCAGCGTTCCATTGGTGATGACGAGTGTTGCCGTCGAACCGACTTTCGGGTCCATGTGTGATTCGATGATGATGCCTTCTGCCGGGAGGCTCGCGTCACCTTTCAGCTCGGCGAGTTCTGCCACCAGGAGTACGGTATCAAGAAGGTCAGAAACACCAGTACCAACTTTCGCGGAAATGCCGACCCAGGGAATCTCGCCTCCGTATCCTTCGACATAGATCTCCGCCTCTGCGAGCGATAGCTTTGTGGTCTCGATATTCGCATTTGGCTTGTCTATCTTGTTGATAGCGACGATGAAAGGAATCTCGGCTTCTTTGATTGAGCGATATGCCTCAAGGGTCTGTTCTTTCACTCCGTCTTCAGCCGACACTACAAGGATTGCGATATCGGCGACATGAGCGCCACGTGAACGCATTCCCTTGAATGCTTCGTGGCCGGGAGTATCGAGGAAGGTGATGCGTTTGTCTTCCTTTTTCACCTTATGTACGACTTCATATGCCGAAAGGTGCTGGGTGATGCCTCCTGCTTCGGTCGCGACGATGTTCGACTTGCGAATGTAGTCGAGGAGAGTCGATTTGCCGTGATCTATATGACCCATGATGACGACAATAGGAGGTCTCTCTCTCTGGGTATGTTGTGGTGCGCTTTTTTTCTGCATAAAATATACGTGGATACTACCACGCGTTCTGGCGCTTGTCACGCTGCGTATTACATTTGGAGCGCTTTGTAGAGCGCTATTATCCGCATGCTTCCGAACCGAGGAAGGTACTGACTATTTCAGCACCTCAGCCTCTTCGTCGGTCAGTTCGAATTCCGAAGTGCGATTTTTGATGGGTTTGGCGAAAATACTCAGCTTCTCGCGTGAATAGAGTGACGAAAGCACGACACCGTCACCTTTTTCGTCCAGGAGTGCGGTGGCAAAGCTCTGGTTACCACCTGAGCCGGTGCCGTGGAACGGATTGAAGCGGATGGTCTTCGCGCTCTGTATTTTCTTCTTGATGCGTTCGTCGAGTCCGGCTATCTCCATCTTGAAGCCGCTCTTTGCGCGGAACAGTTCGTCGATCGAAGCAGAGTGTGTATTGATGGTGTCTTCGAGTGTTGCGCCCAATTTGCCCGCAAGCAATGTGCTGATGCGTTTTTGCAGAGTGAACATCCAGAATACGAGCACGACGAGTGCTGCGCCAAGAAAGATGAGTGCAAGTGAGAGTAGATTCATTGCTGTTATAATATCGCACCTTCGGCTCTTTGCAATGTGTACTACCCTTTCCGAATCAGTTTAAGGAGTTGGCAAAGGCTCAGACTTTACTTAGACTACAGACAATGAAACGTGTCTATCTTGATCATGCTGCTGCAACCCCACTTGATAAAGTGGTGAGGGAGGCTATGGTGCCGTTCGTGTTTGAGGTATTTGGCAATCCGAGTGCGATTCATGCCGAGGGGGTAGCCGCTCGCAAGGCGGTGGAAGATGCCCGCGCCAGGATCGCCACTCTGTTTGGTGTACTGCCTCGGAATATTGTCTTCACCTCAAGTGCGACTGAATCTGCGAATCTTGCGATAATGGGAGCGGTTCATGCGTGGAAGAAATCGCATATTGGCCGTACTCCACACCTTATTGTCAGCACTATCGAACATGACGCCGTGCTCTTACCCGCAGCAGAGCTCGAGAAGGACGGCGTACGAATTACTCGACTGCCGGTACTGCGAAGTGGGATTATCGATATCGCGCAGCTTGAGCAATCGATCACCTTCGATACGGTCCTCATCTCACTTCAGTATGCGAATAATGAAGTGGGAACGATTCAGCCACTTCAATCAGCAGCAAAAATTATTCGCAAATGGAAAAAAGAACATCGTGAGGTCTCCCGCTCGCACAAAATGGAAGGGGATCAGCACTATCCGCTCCTTCATACCGATGCGGTGCAAGCGGCAAACTATCTCGACCTCAATATTCCGCGACTCGGTGCTGATCTCATGACCTTGAATGCATCAAAAATATATGGGCCAAAAGGTGTTGCGCTCCTTTACAAGCAGAGTGATATCGCCATTGATCCAGTGCTCGTCGGTGGAGGACAGGAAAGTGGCATGCGTGCAGGCACCGAATTCGTTTCGGGTATCGTCGGCTTTGCAAAAGCGCTCGAGATTGCTGCTCGGATGAGCGCGCATGAGTCGGCGCGGCTGACACTATTGCGCGACGCCCTCATTGCCACACTTCGCGACATCCCCGGACTTCATGTGAACGGCGATACCACAGTGAGACTTCCGAACAATGTGCATTTCTCTCTCCCTAATGTGGACCACGAGTATCTCGCACTCCTTCTCGACGCGCGCGGATTCGCGGTCGCGACCAAGAGCGCTTGTAACGAGACTGACGCTGAAACGTCTCATGTACTGCTTGCGATGAGAGGAGACAATAAAGATGGATTACCAGTCAGCGGGATACGGCTTACGATGGGTCGCGACACTACCATGGGCGACATAGACGCATTTATAAAAACTCTTAAAGAGATCATTGCCGAAGGACTTCTCCTTGAAATTGGCCACTAATGTTATACTGACCCCACTTAGAAAATAATATATCCATTATGTATACCGCAAAAAAATACGAACATCTTCTCGGCACCGCTGGCTTCAGTGACACACTACTTAAGAATCATTTCACACTTTATGAGGGCTATGTAACGAATACCAATAAAGTACTCGAGCTTATCGCTGCAAAAGAAATTGGCACACCTGAACATTCCGAACTCAATCGCAGACTCGGCTGGGAGTGGAACGGCATGCGCATGCACGAACTCTATTTCGGAAACATGACAAATGGAGGGAAGGCACTTTCAGACGGCGCACTCAAGACCAAGATTGAAAAGGTCTACGGTAGTATCGAGAAATGGAAGGAAGGTTTCATTGGAGTAGGGAAGATGCGCGGCATCGGCTGGGTAGTCCTCGCATACGATAAAGAAAGCGACGAACTTTTTAGTACCTGGGTGAACGAACACGATGAAGGGCATTTGGTAGGCACAACACCACTTCTTGTGATGGATGTGTTCGAACATGCATTCATGATCGATTATGGACTCAAGCGCGCAGATTACATCACTGCCTTCATGAATTCAATTGACTGGAGCGTGGTGGAAGGACGCTTGTCGTAAAGCACCGTAAATCTTTGAGGAGTACGTTTAGTTGTACACAATCCCGCATACGCGGGATTGTTTTGTAATCGCGCTCATGTGCTAGAATGAGAGTGCTATGGATCCCGTTAGAAGCCGCGCACGCACGGTAACATAATATTTGATATGTCATTCGCAATAAATTACCAAGTTAATAAAGTAGGCCGAAGCGCTTTTGCGTTCGCGTCCTGCTTCTAACGGGATGGAAGACCTCAACAACAGGCAAATGATACTCTTGACGATGTTCTCTTCGTTCGTCATTTCTATCGCGACCGGCATCATCACCGTTGCAATGCTCCAAGTCGCACCCGAAACGGTCACGAATACCGTAAATAGAGTCGTAGAGCATACCATCGAGCGTATTGTGAGTGGAACCTCTACCAATGTTACGAACAATCCGACTGTCACAAACGTTACCAAGCAGGTGACCGTGTACGCGAAGGAGGATGATCTTGTCGTGTCAGCAGTCGAAAAGAATCAGCCGCGTATCGCACTCATCTATGCCCGAGGTATTGCTTCCTCGACCGAGCCACAAGCAATAGGATTTGTTGTTTCGCGTGACGGACTAATTGTGACCGAGTCACAAAGTTTTGTCGGAAGCGGTGCTCAAGCAGAGAACTATACGGTGCGACTCGGAGATCAGTCATATGCCGCATCACCCCTACCGAACCAAGAAGCGAAACAGCCGGTGTATTTTCTCAAATTGAAAGATCTCTCCGCATCAAGTACGATAGACGCAGTATCATACGGCAGATTCGACTATCCGAAAGTTGCGCAGACGCTCGTGATTCTGGGAGGAAGTGACGGTGCAAGCGTGTTCAAGGCTACTGTGTCGAAGCTACGCTTTACAAAATCAGATGCGACATCGAGCACCGAACAATTGTTAACAGGGATTATGACCAATCCGAAGATTCCAGATCAGAATGGGGGAGCACTGGTGGTCAATTTGGACGGTCAGGTGGTCGGCATGGTGGTCCCTGACCCTTTGGATACCATAAGATATCTCATCTACCCGATAAGCCGTATCTTCGATCAAGTCGTGAATATCCCCTCAAAAAGCTCAGAAAATGCCGCAGCAGTAAAGTCAGAAAGCTAAACTACCTAACAGGGAAGAGGTTTGACGAATTGGATTAAAGTTGTAATATAAGTCGCTCTGGATAATAATACAAGGAGCACCATAACGAACAAAACATATGCCACCATTTGCAAACTTCACAACCAAAGCACGCGACGCTATTAGGCGCGCACACGAGCTCGCCATCGAGCGCGGACAGACACATGTGACGCCGATGCATCTCTTGGCAGGTTTGGTCTTGCAAGAGGAGAGCATGGTGCTTTCCATACTTGAGAAACTCGATATCGACCCGGTGCTCCTCACTGAGTCAATCATTGAGACGATTGAGGAGGGGGCCACTCAATCCTCGACTACAACTGCGTCATCGTATCAGCTGTATCTCACACCAGAATTAGCACAGTCACTCGAGCAGTCGCAGGAGGTTGCGAAGGAGCTGAACGATCAATTCATCTCGACCGAGCATCTGTTCCTCTCACTTCAGGGTGTACCTTCGAACGTCTCGGAACTACTCGCTCGCTTCCGCATCGACCGCGAGTCGGTGCTGCGCGTCCTTGGCGAATTACGCGAAGGAGAAAAGGGCGACATTGATTCTCCAAAAAAAATGCGCGCTATCGGAAAATATACCCGATCACTCACCAAACTTGCTCGCGAAGACAAGCTTGACCCTGTGATCGGCCGCGACGAGGAAATCAGCCGCATCATTCAGATACTTTCACGCCGCACCAAAAACAACCCAATCTTAATCGGAGAGGCAGGCACCGGCAAGACTGCGGTCGTCGAAGGTCTCGCACAGCGTCTTGCAAAAGGCGACGTGCCGGAATTTTTGCGCGATAAGGACCTTGTCTCACTCGACCTCGGCCTCCTCATAGCCGGCACCAAATATCGCGGTGAGTTCGAAGAACGTCTTAAGGCGATCATGAAAGAAGTCGAACGCGCTGAGGGAAAGATTATTCTGTTCATCGACGAGATTCACACCATCGTCGGAGCTGGCGCAGCAGAGGGCGCGATGGATGCTTCGAACATGCTGAAGCCCGCACTCGCGCGCGGTGAGCTTCGTGCAATCGGTGCGACCACTCTCAAGGAATTTCAGAAACACATCGAGAAAGATCCCGCGCTTACTCGACGCTTCCAGCCTGTCTACATCAACGAGCCTACAATTGAAGACGCGGTCGCAATACTCCGTGGTCTCAAAGAGAAATATGAGATCTTCCATGGTGTGAAGATTACCGATGACGCTATTCTTGCTGCGGTGAATCTTTCTTCTCGCTATATTTCTGACCGATTTCTCCCGGACAAGGCCGTCGACCTTATTGATGAAGCCGCATCGAGTTTACGTATCGAGCTCGAAAACAAGCCGACCATACTTGAAGCAACGCATCGCAAGATTATGCGCTTTGAGATTGAGAAAGAAGCACTCAAGCATGAAAGCGAAGGCCCGGGTCAAAGGAAAACTCGTGAACGCATGAAGGTGATAGACAGGGAAATAGCCGACCTGCGCGAAGAGACGCGCGAATTCGAGCTCAAGTGGAAGAATGAAAAAGAGCTGGTGATGGATCTCCGCAGCATCAAGAAAGATCTCGAGTCCGAGCGTATTGATGCGGAGAATGCTGAACTCCGCGCTGACCTTGCAAAGGCTGCCGAGATTCGTTATGGCAAAATCCCTGCGCTCGAGAAGGCGCTCGTCGAGAAGACGAGTAAACTTAAGAAACTCCAAAGTGCCCGCCGTATCCTCCATGAGGAAGTGACTGAGCAGGATATCGCTAAGGTTGTTGCCAAGTGGACCACCATTCCGCTCTCGCGTATGCTCGAAGGTGAAGCAGACAAGCTTGGGCGCATCGAAGACGAGTTGCGCCGCCGCGTGGTAGGGCAAGACCCCGCCATCCAGAAGATTTCAGACGCCATCAAACGTTCGCGCGTAGGTATTTCGGATCCGGGGCGCCCTATTGGTTCGTTCCTGTTCCTCGGCCCTACCGGCGTCGGCAAGACCGAGCTCACCAAAGCGCTTGCGGGATTCTTATTCGATGACGAAAAGGCGCTGATTCGTGTCGATATGTCGGAATACATGGAGAAGTTTGCAGTCTCAAAACTTATCGGCTCACCTCCTGGTTATGTCGGTTACGATGAAGGAGGAGGACTTACCGAAATGGTGCGTCATCGCCCGTATTCGGTCATTCTGTTTGATGAGATTGAGAAAGCACACCCTGAAGTGTTCAATATCCTCTTGCAGGTGCTCGATGACGGTCGCCTCACCGACTCGAAAGGCCGCGTGGTCAACTTCAAAAACACAGTGATTATTATGACGAGTAATATTGGCAGTGAATTTATCGACAAGATGCAGACCATCGGCTTTGGATCAGGCGAGGATGCTGACCAGTATGAACAAGCCAAGGGTAAGGTGATGGACAGACTTAAAGATTTTTTCCGACCCGAATTTCTCAATCGTCTCGACGATATCATCATGTTTGATATTCTCTCGCCACTGGTACTCAAGAATATTGTCTGCATCCAGGCAGACCTCTTGCGCAAGCGTCTCGCCGGCAAGGATATCAAGCTGAGCATCTCAAACGATGCGCTCGCATATCTTGCCAAGGAGGGCTACAACCCGCAGTACGGAGCGCGTCCTTTGCGCCGCATTATTCAGGACAAGATCCTTACACCGGTTGCGACTACCATCATCAAAGAGCGCATGATGCATGGTGGAAATGTCACTGTTGCCATGAAAGACGGCCAGATCACTATCAAAGTCGAAAAGAGTAAAAGTGAGGTGCGTCGTACACTCAAAATGAAGGCACGCGAGAAAGCAGCAGTGTAGGCATGAACAACCTTTCTCCGGTCACACTATCCGGTAGCGGCAAGTATATTCTTGTTACCGTCTCAAAAGGTGGAAAGTCAACTGAGCTACTGCGCGGCGGGAGTGAGTTCAAGATGCACAAAGATATTGCTAGCGCACTTCAAAAAGAGCTTGGAGTACAAAGCACTATCACGGTGCGCGGGGGAGGAGCGATGCTTTTCACCGACGGCGGACACAAGATGATCGTCGTATCTGGTGAGAGTCAGAAGTATGGACCACCTGACTCTATTGTTTCCGTGCTCTCACTCCTTGAAGCGGCTTACCCTGACTACGACATTCTTTCAGACTGATTTCAGGGTGGTTACAACATGACCCGAGCGTCAAAAATGGGTGTAACTCGGGAGTCCAAATAAATGATAACCTGCGTGTCACAATATAATCCATGCCATGCCAGGCTCGTATCGCACTCGGAGACATTGTCTACCACGTCCTCAACCGTGGTAACGGACGCCGTACGGGGATGAGGAGTGAGCAAGTCAGTTTGTGAAAAATATTAGACCATGAACATGATGAAAAATGTGGACTTATTCCCAGTCCCAGTCCTTTCGTCACCCCTTGCATGAAAATGTTGAGTCTTTATAATAATAACATTAGTAATTAAGATTAATGTTATATGGAATCAGTGCCAGAAGAAGGACCAAGTCAGAATGTTACAGGTGGAGGCCCAGCTTCAGACGAGTCACTTCCTTTACCTACTGCAGCAGCAATAAATGATCTTGAGAAACTTCCATTATCAGAATCTATCGCTGAAGTGCCAGGATATGGAACAAGAGCAGAAAGACGTGCAAAGGGAGGAATTGGGTGGAATCTCCACAAGGCGGTATACATGGGGGGGGATAAAGCGGATAAAAAAGAACAATACTCACCTGAAGAAGCGCGTGAGGCACTCAAGCAAGCAGAACGGTACCTAAGTCAGAATGAATTATTGCTCAAAGATGTCCGAGCCCTCGATGTGCGGAGTCCGAAATTTCTTGCCACGCTAGAAGAAATACAGAAAAACTCGGAAAATCTTGAGACTTCATTGTATCGCTTGCCCCCATATTTAAAGGATACGGGTTCAAAGATGGGGAAATACGTAGTGGCTGCGGTGACACTTTCTGGGGCACTGCTTGCCTTTTTTGGCAGAGCACAAGACTTTTCCAGTATGTTTAACATGGTGGCGGAGACAGTGTCCGCAGGGATTCTTTTCAGTTTAGGGGGCCTTATTGGAATACAGCCATTTACTAATCCGGGAATGTCAAAGGAATCGGAAGAAATGGGAAAAGCGGTTATCAAATACGCAATAGAGCTCGAAGAACTCGAAACCCATACCAGGACACTTCATGATGAATTGCTTTCTGAAGTGTACGGAGCAGAAACTGTTATGCTGAAGACAGCGACAGGTGAGAATGCTCCCGGATTTGTTGTTCCAGAAGAAAGCCAAGTGAAACTCAAGGAGGAAATGTATGCAGACTTCTTGAAAGGTGGTAATCCGGCAGAAATTGCCGAAGCTAAAGCATATTTTTTAGATCATCAAAGGTCATAAAAATGAGTTAGTGTAAAAAACCTCCGCGAAAAGTGAAGGTTTTTAGGAAACTGGGGGGAAGCTGGGGATAAGTCCAAATAAATGATAACCTGTGTGTTGTAATACTATTTATGCCTCGCCAGGCTCGTATCGCACTCGGTGACATTGTCTACCACGTCCTCAACCGTGGTAACGGACGCCGTACGGGGATGAGGAGTGGGCATGCCGGTTTGTGAAAATATTAGACCATGAACATGATGAAAAATGTGGACTTATCCCCAGTCCCCATCCCTGCCCAGTCCCCCGAAAATCCCATCCTCGCCTGTGCGCATGTAATAACAAACGGCTCAATTCGAAGGAATTGAGCCGTTTGCTCAAGGCAGAAGCTTGATGTTGCAAATACCGTTCTGAAGCGTATAAATAAACCAACATGAAAGAAAACCAATTTGAAACAATTAAGCGCCTTGATGATGAAGGAAGAGAATACTGGTCATCTCGTAATCTTGCAAAGGTCCTCGAATATGCGGACTACCGCAATTTTATTACCGTTTTAAACAAGGCCCAGTCTGCGTGTGAAAATAGTGGGGAAGTTATCCACAACCATTTCGTTGAAGCCACCGACATGGTCAAGATCGGGTCTGGAGCTGAAAAACCAATTGATACAATGTACCTTTCTCGTTACGCCTGCTACTTAATCGTACAAAATTCGGATCCAACAAAAGTTGTTGTGGCAAAAGGTCAGACATATTTTGCGATTCAGACTCGAAGACAAGAAACAGCAGATAATCTTGTTGAAGATAATAACCGTGTGAAGTTGCGCGAAGAGATGAAAAAGCACAATACGAGTTTGATGCAGACTGCTACAAAGGCTGGGGTTGAAGACTATGCCATTTTTCAAAATGCTGGATATAAGGGTTTATATGGCGGACTTACCATGCAAGATATTCATGCGCGAAAGAAACTCAAGAAAACAGAAAAAATACTTGATCACATGGGAAGCTAAGAGCTTGCGGCAAATTTATTCCGCGCGACACAAACTGATGCAAAAATAAGAAGAGAGGGAATTCAAGGTGAAAGAAATGCCAACTTCGCACATTTTGAAGTAGGTCAAAAAGTACGCAACACCATCGCAAGTCTTGGGGGTACAATGCCTGAGAAGCTTCCTACACATGATGCAATCACAAAAGCACAAAGCAGAATAAAGAAAGCATCTAAATTAAAAAAAATAAAATAAGCATTACGATTAACATATGAAAAAGAATATACTTTTTTTGGTTATTTTAATTATTGTTGCTGTGTTTGTTTTTTATTTAGAAAAGTCTAGGAGCATTGAGCAACCGCCTTTAGCAAAAGAAGATCAATCGCAAACAATCGCCTGTGCAAAACAAGCTCAGGTTGTCTTAGAAAACGAGCAAAAAAATCCTGATACTACTACTTCGTTTTCTCAAAATAATCACTACAATAGATCACTAAATAAGTGCTTCGTGGAAATTAAAACAATAATATCAGACAATGAGAGTGTTATTTTTAATGATGATGTTAGAGATGCGTATGAACAAAGTGTTTTGATTACCTGCCTTTCAGGTTCCTCAGTTAAGGACCCGTTTTGCTTTATTCCAGGAAATCAAACATCCTCTGGAGCGGCGTTACACATGGGAAAAGAACAGGGTGAAAAACAAACCAAGGATTACATGACAAATTAAGATGGAAAGGGCAGCTTCCCAGTTCCACAGTCCTCCGCGAAAAGAGCAATGCTCGCAATATCAGTCAAATCAGATCAGAAAAGAACTTAAAGTTAAAGATTGAGCAGGAATTTCGGTCATTACATGACCGGTACACCCCGACGGTTTTTCTGGCGTTGCCGCAACGCCGAAAAACATCACCACAGGAGTACTTCCATTTTTCTAAGCGGCAGCCGGCTAAGAAAAATTTGGTCGCGGCGGGGGTTTCGAATCCTGCCCGCGAGCATAGGCAGGTATTCTCGCTGACGGCGCGTGATTGGTGGTTTCGTTGACGAAACATCACCAATCTTTCGAATCCTGCCGAAAGTGCTTCAGAGCACTTTCTCCTACGCACAGACAAAAACGGCAGCCCATTAAAAGGCTGCTCGTTTTTGTATCTGTGCGTAGGGCAGGATTCGAACCTGCGTAGCCCGGAGGCGAGAGATTTACAGTCTCTTGTATTTGACCGCTCTACCACCTACGCAAAATGAGAACTTTGCCAATATAACACATTCACAAGAATTGCCAAACCAATACCGAAGCACTCTATGGTAGGATGAAAAAATGAAACTAAGCGACGAGCGGAAACATCTACGCACATGGCTTGAGATAAACACCAAGGCTGTGGCCCATAACTATCGTGTATTTCGCACACTGATCGGCAAGAAGACGAAGTTGCTCGGCGTCATTAAATCCAATGCGTACGGGCATAATCTGCTCGAATTCGGTGGAGTCCTCGAGAAGCTTGGCATCGACTGGCTTGGGGTAGACTCACTGGTCGAGGCGCTTTCGGTACGCAGAGAGAAAGTGAAGTTACCTGTGCTTGTCCTCGGCTACACACTTCCGAATATGTATGACGAAGCACGTAAGCAAGCAATCTCCGTCACGGTATCAAATTTTGCCTCGCTCAAAGCAGCGATGAAACTGACACACGAAAAGAGACCCCTACGTATCCATGTGAAGATTGATACCGGAATGCATCGGCAAGGTTTCCAGCTCGGAGAGGAACAGCGGCTCCTCGCTGAGCTCGGACGCGAGAAAACAAATATTCTCGTCGAGGGAATGTATACACACTTTGCCGAGGCAAAAGATTTACGCAACCGCGATTTTACAAATCGGCAGATAAAGGAATTTGGTCTGTGGGTGAAGGCATTCCACGAAGCCGGATTTGACCCCATCATCCATGCAGGAGCGACAAGCGGCACGCTGGCATACCCTACGGGACATTTTGATATGGTACGCGTCGGTATCGGTCTCTATGGTATCTGGCCGTCAGGCGCCATAGAGCGAGGTCTCGCGCATCGCCTCTCCCTCAAGCCTGTCCTTTCGTGGAGAGCGGTAGTGAGCGAAGTGAAGAGTGTCGCGAAAGGCGAACGCATCGGCTATGACCGTACGGAGCTCCTCATGCGCGACTCGCGTATCGCGGTTATCCCGATAGGATACTGGCACGGATTCCCGAGATTGCTTTCGAGTAAAGGGAGGGTCCTGATTCATGGACAGACCGCGCGAGTACTCGGACGCGTCTCAATGGATATGATCGTGGTAGACGTGACCGATATTACAGGGGTAATCGAAGGAGATGTTGCGACTATCATCGGTAAGGATAAGAAACAGGAAATTCATGCTAAGGAGTTAGGTGAAATGTCCCTGACCACCGCGTATGAGATTGTCACCAGGCTCAATCCCTTGATGAAACGGCTCTATGTATAGTTTTTGGCCAAACTTGCCAATATATGGCTAATCTGTTAGTCTTCTACTACCTAAGAAATATATATGTCACAAGATAATCTCATACAGATAAAGAATAAAGAGACAGGCGAGAGCTACTGGACCCGCAAGAATAAGAAGCTTGTCACCCGCAAAATTGAGCTCAAGAAGTATAGCAAGAAGCTCAAGAAGCATGTCGTCTTCAAGGAAGCGAAAAAGTAAGCTCGCAGGTAAATAATACAAAAGCCACCTCTCGGTGGTTCTTTGTTATACTATTACCATGAAAGACACGGAAGAAAAAGTCACATTCATTACTGGAAGCGCAGGAAAGTGGGAAGAAGTCAGCGCAGTGCTAGGTGATAGGGTCGTGCAGAAAGATATTGATCTTCCTGAGATTCAAGATCTCGACGTGAAGAAAGTGATTGCCGCGAAACTCATCGAGGCACGTAAAGTCATCCCGCTGGGTGCAATATTGGTAGATGACAGCGGGTATTATTTTCATGCGATGGGAAGACTGCCCGGAGTATTCTCAAAATTCTTTTACGAGGAATTAGGACTCGAAGGGAATGTCGCATTACTTGAAAAATTTGGAGACAATCATGTCACGGCATATACGCTGCTCGGGTATATGGATGAGAGGGGAGTGATCAGCAATTTCGAGGGGGTTGTTGAAGGCACATTGGTTGCACCTCATGGAACAAATGGTTTCGGTTTCGATCCTGTATTTTTACCGGAAGGAAGTCAGAAGACCATGGCAGAAATGAATGACGATGAACGCCACAGCTTTAAGATGCGCACCATCGCGGTAAAGAAGTTGAAAGAATTTCTCGGAAAGTGATCTCATTCATTGAGTAGAACTTGAGTTCCCAAGATATCGAATATCGAATATAGTATATAGTGTATATACACTTAGTATGAAGACTGAATTAAAAAAGAAAGCAAAGCTGCTTCGCGTTCGAGGCCACTCCATCAAAGAAATTGCTTCGGAACTCGAGGTGTCTCAGAGTACAGTTTCAATATGGGTAAGGGCTGAAGTGCTTTCCAAAAGTGCTCAATCGAGAATTGATCATAGGTCCATGTTGGGAAGAAAACACGCATCGGCCGTGCTTATACAAAAAAGAATACTAAGGCAAAACACTTCGGTCACATTGGCAAAAAAATTATTCACAGACAGAATTAGCCATGCAGACTACATACTTTGTTCAATGATCTATGAATGCGAAGGCGGAAAAGGGGAGTTTGGTACGCTTGAATTTACGAACTCAGATCCTCAATTAGTAAAAATATTTCTCTCTCTACTCAGAAAAGTGTTCACTTTAGACGAATCAAAATTGCGAGTCGTGATGCATTTGCATTCCTATCACACTGAAGTAGTTGAAAAAATGTTTTGGTCGAAAGTAACTACTATACCTATAAATCAATTTACAAAGACATACCAGAAGAAAGAGTCGGGAAATGTACGAAAAGTATCTTATCGAGGATGCGTGCAAATAAAATATTTTGATGTTAATATCAAGCGCATACTTTTAGCATGCAAACCCCTGCTTATGAGTAATATGGGTCTATAGTTTAGTGGCAGAACTCTTCTCTCCAAAAGAAGCGGTCGAGGTTCGATTCCTCGTGGACCCGCCAACGATTCAATAATCTCTGCAAAGAGATTATTGATATTTCGTTGCGAGGCCCACGAGGAATCGAAAGACGGAGGCGCAAAGCCGCCAAGAGTCTTCGATTGGCGTTGCCGAGTCGGGGTCGAGAGTACTTAGGCTTTTGTCATCAAAAGACTTAGTAACTCGTGACAGATTCCTCGGGTTCAGCTGCATTTGCATCATCTGCTATAATCATTGAATGAAAGCAAGCAAGGTTCTGTTTTCGTTCATCTTACTCTTTGTCCTGGGAAGTTTTTGCTCTTCTCAAACAGCTTCGGCACAGGAGCTCGTACCCGATAAGGTGACCACGGCAAAAGCACAAATAGTCGAAATACTGGCACAGTCGACAACTACGGTTCCGGGGACAGACACTCCGGCTATCAATCAGACCATCAGTGCAAAAGTGCTCGAGGGTGAAGAAGCCGGAGCTGTGGTTACGGTGGAAAACGACTTCATGAACCTTACGGCCGGGGAAGTAGTCTATCTTAATCATGTGACGAACAGTCTGGATGGAAGAAATGAGTATAATGTTTCTGAGCCATACCGGCTGCCGGCGGTATATTTCTTTGTCGGACTCTTTGTACTTTGCGTCATGATCTTCGGAGGAAAGCAGGGTATGCGCGGAATCCTATCCCTCATTGGTAGTCTGTTCATTATCCTGTATGTGCTTCTTCCTGCAATCCTACACGGATATCCGCCTGTACTCGTTTCTATTGGTGTCTCGTCACTTATTATTATTGTCGGGTCGTATATCACGCACGGCATGAACCATACGACTACCTCGGCGGTTATTGGCATGATCACGACTATTATCTTCACCGGAATATTGGCCTATATCGCGGTAGGAAGTACTCGGTTGACTGGGTTCAACACTGAAGAAGCGGTCTATCTCAATTTCAACACTCATGGCGCGGTTAATTTCTCCGGACTCCTCTTGGGCGGCATCATGATCGGACTCCTCGGAGTGCTCTATGATGTATCGATAGGTCAAGCGATTGCCGTGGAAGAGCTGCATCGTGCAAGTGAGCAGTATACTCGAAGGACGGTCTTCAAAAGGGCACTGCGTATCGGACGCGAACATATCGGCGCACTGGTGAACACACTCGCCATTGCGTATGTTGGCGCATCGCTTCCGCTCCTTCTCCTCTACTACACATCACAATCAGACTGGCATATGACACTCAATCGGGAGGTCTTTGCGACGGAAATCATCCGCATCATGATAGGCTCCATCGGACTTGTGCTCGCAGTACCTATCACGACACTTATTTCGGTTTTTATGGTGGTTAAAAAAAATAATCGGTAGCGTTTTTTATATGAATATAAAAGTAAAAGTAGCGGTGATAGTAATGAATAGCCAGGGAGAAGTGCTCTTGATAAAAGAAAGGTGTGAACATAATTCTGTTGCACTCTGGAATGTTATTAAGGGAACATACGATGGTGGTGAGACGATATATCAAGCCGCGATTCGAGAATGCAAGGAAGAGGCGTCTGTCGATATTGAACTCACTCATTCGCTCGGGGTGTTTGTTTCAAATGAACATGAAAAAATTCGGGTTCAGTGTAATTTTCTTGCAACAACGAAAGACATTGCACATATTTCTTCGCGAGAAGATCAGCAGCAATTGAAGGAGAGCATCGAAGAAGTACGCTGGCATTCAAAAGATGAGCTATCTCTCATGAAGCCCACCGAATTTATTTCCCACAGAGCATATGAGTTACTGCAGGACTGGATGAAGGGAAATATGTATCCGCTCGATGCCCTTAAGCAGGTAAAGATGTAGTCCTTGCAATTCCTCAAAAATATTGCAATATAAGTACAGTACGTACACCAACATAAGAGGTAACAACATGTATGTCATTTCGAGGATACTCATCGCGCTCATCGCGATTTTTCTTTCACTGCCGTCAGAAGCAAACCGTATGAAGGTTCATCATGCGCTACTCGCTAAGGTAACACCACGCTTTAACAAAAACCATATGCCTTCCGCACAGGCCGCAAAGAGCATGGCAAGGACAATCGAGTTCTACGAGCATTGCATGTATGACGAAACTGATGACCGTATTCAATACGCGATCAGCCTCAACATGAAGTGGAGAGAAAATCCCGGACTACGGGGTTCACCAGAAAAGCTCGGATACGAGGTGTGCCTCACCGATGTGCTGGGGCTGCCGCGCTTCGATAATCAGAAGCAGATAGACGCAGCGAAGGGCACGGACCTTCTCATGGTGTCCGCCGAGTTCATTTTGTTTCCAGACGACGACGGTAATACGGTACCGCCCGAGCGACAGTTCGCACGTCCGTGGGCGAAGAACTATATCGAAGGAATTGCGCGCGATCTGCACGAGTATCTACTCCGTGTGCTTCCTAGAGGGAACAAAGGTCCCGACGTACCGCCACTACGTATGGGCTCACTTGTTCGGTCGCTTGAGAGTCAAAAGCAGCTTCCGTCGACCGCCAATTGTGCGACCAAGATTTGTTCGACGCACTTGTTTGGACTGTCGATGGATATCTCCAACCACCCGAACTACGTTCCCAAGATAGTCCGCGACTGGATTAAGCAGCGACTGGTCGAAGACCGAAGGCTTGGCAAGATTGTGATGATACAAGAATTCGTACACCCTCACTTCCATGTGCTGGTCGTACCGCCTGTATACGTCGAGTGAAACGAACCCGCCGCACACCTGTGCGGCATTCCTATATACTCTCGATGAATCGACTCACCTCGATAAGCGCTTTGCGTTTGTCCGCTATGTCAAGCCAATGGATTTCTTTGTTTCTTTTGAACCAGGTTATTTGGCGCTTAGCATATTTATATATCTCTCCGCTCAGCAGAATCATAAATTCTGCTTTTGAGATTTGCATTTGGAGCAGACGTGCACCGTAGCGGTATTCAAGTCCAAGTGCTTCCATACGTTTCCATGATAGTCCATCCGCATGCAGGCGTCTCAATTCAGCGAGCATGCCTTGCTTCATGCGTTTTACGAGTCTTTGTTTAATGAGTTCTTTGAGCGAGGCATTGTCAGTCTTGAGTCCGATGTACAGCACATTGTACGGCGATGAAATAATGACAGGAGCGACGGGTCCGTCATGTGATGCAATTTCTATAGCACGGATGAGTCGCACAGGATTACGCGCATCAATACTCTCAGCGCGCTTCGGATCGAGTTCCAGTAATTTTTTATGTAGCTCCAAAGGAGAAAGATTTTTGAGCGCTTTACGTAGTGCAAGGTCGGGCTTCACCTCGGGGAAGCTCATGTCAGCGAGCAGTGCATCGACATAGAACCCTGTGCCGCCGACGACGATGGGAAGCTTTCCTCGGGCGAGGATATGCTTTATTGCTTTTCGTCCATCGCGCTGAAAGTGTGCGACTGAATACGTGCGCTTGGGGTCGCGAATATCCAAGAGGTGATGTGGGACACCTTTCATTTCGCGAGGGGTTATTTTACCGCTGCCGATATCGAGCCCGCGGTACACTTGGCGCGAGTCTGCAGAGATGACCTCTCCTCCAAAGTGCTTACCAAGCAGTACTCCGAGATCGCTTTTACCGGTCGCAGTCGGCCCAACAATCGCTATCATAAGGGGCTTTTCCTTCATGGAGGTCATTATGCTATGATACGGTACTCTTAACAAATAACAATAATATTATGGAGCACTACGACGATAACTGTTGCGATTCGATGAAGATTGGAGACAAGCTCCCCGAGATGACCCTCACCGCCTATGACCCAAAGAAAGATGAGACGGCAAAACTCCACACTGCTTCGTATCAAGACAAAGGAAAGAAGGAAGGGAAGTGGATGGTATTTATGTTCTATCCCGCAGACTTTACCTTCATCTGCCCTACGGAGCTTGAAGAGATGGCCGGACTGTATGCTGAGTTTGTAAAACTTGATGCGGAAATATTCTCAGTGTCCTGTGATACCGCGTTTGTACATAAGGCATGGCATGATCATTCGCCGGCGATAAAGAAAGTGAAGTTCCCAATGATTGCAGACACGACCGGAATTCTTGCGAAGCTGTTCGGCGTCTATATTCCCGAGGGAGAAGACGCAGGACTCGCACAGCGTGGGACCTTCATTGTTGACCCCGACGGACTCATGAAGACTGCAGAAATCCACGACAACTCTGTCGGCCGCAGCGCGAAGGAGACCCTGCGTAAACTCAAAGCTGCAAAGTTCGTACGCGACAATGGCGGCGTGCAAGTGTGTCCTGCTGCATGGGAGATGGGCGATGATACACTCAAGCCGGGAATGGATTTGGTCGGAAAAATATAGCGACATAGCGACCAAGCCACAAATAAAAACAACGAAGTGCTGCTCGCTGCTTCTTATTTGTGGCAATATTCCGGCGCAACAAGAATAATAGCTTGCTCATCACTGTAGCGTATGCACCAATCTGCTTTTAGTAGCTGACCTGTGAGACTCTCTTTTGCGTCTACCCCGAAGAGTAGCATCATTGCACGAGCAAAGGGGCTAAGCGGCACATGAGCAGGTAGCGTCACTGGGGTCCAGCTGTCGCGGGTAAGAATTGCCTTGGTGATGTCGTAGGTAGCGAATGTCGCTCGCCACTTGCCGGGAGTCTCGGTCATGTCGATATACTCGTCGAATGCCGCAGTGCCGCTCGCTGTCCGCCACTGTGCCATGCGACCGTCGATGTACACCTGACGCTCGGGATGCACATAGATCATCCACCCGCCATAGCCGTAGTCGTTGAATACCTTGCCCGGTATGCTCGAGAGATACATTGAATCAAGTGCGGCAATCGCGGCTTCAGGTGGGGTGAAGATACTCGAGAGATGTGCAGTCGATGGAGCAAAGCATAGTACGAGGAAAACTCCTGCGAGTGAAGCGGCCTCAAGACGGAGTGTCATCTTTATCCGTTCTCCTGTATTGCCCTTAATTATGTGAGCGAAAAATTGCTCGGTGGAGCTTCGTAGTGCAGGGAGTACGGTGACGAAGAACATCGGCACCATGCGTACATGCTTCAAAAAGAGCAGGAAGAATACTGCTGCGGGTGCGAGTGTCCCAGCTTCTCTTTTCGAAGTGGTTGCTTGAAATAGCGGTAGCATAATGCCGATGAAGAAAAGGAGAGGGAAGCTCCAGTGATAGAGCGCAGGTTGCCACTCAACAATTCGCCCGAGAGTATCAAAGTGGGTCGTGAGGTATATCTCCTTTATCATGTCGAGTTCGTACGGAGTACAGAGAGTCGCTATAGAGCTCACCATGAGCGAAATCAACTCGGGTAGAAACGAGCGCAACTTACTAGCCTTCTCTACGAAGACTCCTTTATAACCGCGCACAGCGAGCAGAATGCCCCATGTAAGGAGTCCTACGGGGAAACCGCCGTGGATATTTGCCCACAGCAGAAAGTACAGTGGAATAATTGTCAGGAACCATGATTTCTTGAAGAGTGAGGAATGTCTTTCGAGCAGAAGATAAAAGAAGAAGAACAACACATATGACAACATCTGTGGTCTGACGCCGACGAAGTTGATCATGTATGTTCCGGCGACCGTCGCAAAGAATAAATCGATGGCATTCGCAGATCGCTTTATCCAATTCGCAAGAGGGATGAGTACGATGAGGATGAAAAAGAGTTGGACCAGTACCCAGGCATGATTGCTCCATCCGAGCCACAACAGCGTGTCGACGGTCCACTCAGGGTCTATCCATGTGTGACCCGGAAGATAGTAACTCCAAAGATTGATGTGCGGTGCATGATGAGCGAGAAGCACCTCCTCTCCGGTGCGCAAATGCCAGCCGAGGTCAGGGTCGGTGGAGAAGAATATGCGGTATGCGTAAAGGAGAGCGATGAAGAGAAATACGATAGCCTTATAGGTGCGGAAGAATTCTCTCGACATTGTTCCATTGTAGGGGAGATTTAGAAGATGCTCAAACAGCGCGTTGATTTAAAGGGTCTTTTTCGCTAGACTGCTTCACAAGCCGGAGTGAGCTGTGGCTTTTGGGAACCCGCTTTGCGGGAGCCACTGCGCAAGACCTTTTAAGATTTCTTCTTAGAAATCCAAAAGGCTGAAATGAGTATCATTTCAGAGACGGAGCGCGACGGCGCGAGTCGGGGTAGCGGAAATTTTCAGCAGAAAATTATCCGTGACTACAGCTCCTGTAAGGAGGCGGAGCCGCGACGATGTGAAGTAGGGGCATTTATGCGCTTGTGAAATAAAATTAAAGAATATTGCCGGAGTGGCGGAATGGTAGACGCGCACGACTCAAAATCGTGTTCCGTAAGGGGTGAGGGTTCAAGTCCCTCCTCCGGCACAAAATGACAAAACAACTGCGGATGCAGTTGTTTTGTCATTTTGTAGCACGGAGGAGGGACTTGAAAGGCGCAAGGCCGCAAAGCCGGCGCTTGCTTTGAAGCGACGTGGCCGCGCCGGGGTCGCGAGTACTTAGATTTTTATGAGCGAAGCGAAATAAAAAGCTTAGTAACTTGTGACCAAGTCCCTGACTTGAAAGAATTTTCGTTATTGAGTCTTCGAGATTGAAAAGTACCTGCCGAAGTAATCGGCAAGTCCTCCTCCGGCACTAAGAAAACTAAGCTTTCGTGCGTAACTAGAAGACCTTCTCCCAGCTTTCGTTATTTCTTCAGGCAACAATGGCGTTTGTAAAAACACTTGTATTTTGTAAAAAAAGTGGTATACTACAAATAGGACTTTGGGCAAAATCAAATTTTTGAAAGGAATTGGAATGAAAAAAGCATTTTCTACCCTTTTTCAATTGTTGATTGTTTGTATGTTTTTCCCCAGCAATATTTTTGGTCAGGAAAATAAACGCATAGTTCTAAGACAAGACCAGCTGTTGGCACAAATGCACAAGATTGCGATTCCCCTACATCGTAAAGGAGAGGAAAAACGCTCTTGCATGGGGTTCAACTCTTTTCAATTACGAACTGGCAATATTGGATATATAGGAGCTGGACACTGCCTTAACTTTGGTCATCTGGCTGATGTTTCTGGTAACAAAGTTCTCGAGAAAGTGAAGCTAGAAATAGGGAGAGACTACTTTATCGGAGAGCGAAAAAAAACTGATGAAGAAACTGTGCTAGCTGAACTTTCTTTCGAGCCATTAATATTAGGAGAATCATATTATGTATTTGGTCAGCATTCTGCTGTGGACCCCGTCAGTTCTTTTGGCATCGTCAGGCTCATCTATAGCGGTATAGTAAGTGAGGGCAAGATCGACATGTATACTTTTCGTGCTCCAGCCGTCTCGGACAGTTCCATCCGATTCTCTTCTGGGTTATCTGGTTCTCCTGTTTTAAATAAATACGGAGAAATTGTCGCGATAGGTACCGCGATAAGTACTAAAGACCCATCTCTTGTTGCCGCTGTGCCACTTTTTATCATCAAAAGTAACATTCAGGCGCTTCAGTAAATGGGACCTCGCAATATAAAATCCCGTACAACTTTGTACGGGATTTTTTTATTGTCCCCGCCGTTAGTCTTAAACTACGCACTTCAGTGCGAGCCTTTCAGGTGTGGCGGCGGTATTTGCATAATAGTGATCGGGTACAGTGCCGGGAG
>JAYTWK010000003.1:0-11000 GCA_043743715.1 bacterium | reverse complement strand
CAGCGGGATTGTGGAACTATCACTTGAGTTACCAGAGTTAAAAGCACACCTGTGTGTGTTTTTTGACGGGTGGGTCTTATTGGGGAGCGAGTCTAATATTAACAGTTCTATAAGAAACAACAACAAGTTACTTATTTCAATACGATCTAAACCTCTTGAGCAAAAGTGTTCGGGAAGCCAAGCGGTTAATTGGGGTGATATTAGTTCTACCCAAACTAAATAACTCGGCACGAGCAAAAAGAGAAAATTTGATGAAGTTCGAGGCGACAACGAGTGCGTGTCGCAGTGGCTGTAGTCGGCTACTGCTCCGCGACCGCCGAGGCGGTCAACGAAGAAATTCGCAAATTTTAACGTTTTGCGATAATACTTTTTCTATACGTATCGAGATGTTCGAGCGCCACTCCCGTCCCCTTCACCACACAATAGAGCGCATCCTCAGCAAGAATAGCTTTCACCCCCGTGCGGCGGAATACGAGCTCCGGGAAATTGCGCAACATCGACGAACCGCCAGTCATAATAATGCCTTGATCAATAATGTCGGCTGAAAGTTCCGGCGGGGTTTCCTGCAAGACATCTTTCACTGCCTTGATCATCTCGCGCAGCTCCTTGTCTATCGCCTTCACTATCTCATTGGTCGAAACGGTGACCGAGCGTGGGAGCCCAGCGACGAAATCACGTCCTTTGATGGTCATGGTGAGTTCCTCTTCGAGTGGCACTGCGGAGCCGATGTTGATTTTAATGTCCTCTGCGGTCTTGTCGCCGATAGCGAGGTTGAACGTTTTCTTGACGTAGTCAGCGATGGCCTGATCGGTGCGATTACCCGCACACTTCACCGAGGTTGAAGAGACGATACCGCCAAGTGAGATGACCGCGACGTCGGTCGTGCCTCCGCCGATATCAACCACCATGTGTCCGCGCGCTTCATAGATGGGAATGCCTGCGCCGATAGCGGCGAGGATAGGCTCCTTCACCACGTAGGCATTCTTCGCACCCGCACGCATCGCCGCCTCAATCACCGCGCGTCGCTCGGTCGAGGTCACACCCGCAGGCACCGAGACCATGACCTCAGGCTTGAACAAATTCCAGCGTCCCATTGCTTTATTGATGAAGTAGCGCAGCATCGCTTCGGTCACACGGTAGTCGGCAATGACACCGTCGCGCATCGGGCGGTATGCGATAATGTCATCCGGAGTACGGCCGATCATTTCTTTTGCTTCGATACCGACAGAGAGAATACGGTTGTCGCGCTCGGAAACTGCCACAACAGAAGGCTCATTGAGAACAATACCGCGGCCCGGAACATACACAAGCGTGTTTGCGGTGCCAAGATCGATACCCAGTTTTGAGGTCATGAATGCCATATGTGCGCCTCATTTAACACGAAAGTCGCAGTGTGCGCAAACTGTTTTTTTGTGTCGCAATATATTCAGCTACCTGAATCTTATTGACCTGCTGCAGGAACACTGGGGATTGCTGTGGAGGGTGGTAGTTCGTCGGAGATGACGACGTCATAGCATGAGGTATTATGCTCACCCGCACATCCTCCGGTGTCAGCTCCGCGCACATCAGAAACAATATCATTATCGCTCCCGAGTGCCGGATCGGTAGGATCATCTAAGTTGATGCCGATATGATAGAGCGTACAGCTCTTCGACTTTGGCGTGCATTTATTTGCCTTTGCATAATCACCTGCATTCACATACGCCGCATAGACTACTTGTTTATAGAGCACGTCAGGAATGGTCGAGCTCGATATTACGCCGGACCTGCGCAGGTCGGAGAGTAATGCCGGATACTTTCCATTTGCTGTGTGATAGTCTTTCAGGACCGATTCGATTTCCCCGAGCGCATTCACCTTTGCAGCATCTTGCGCACGGAGCGCACTTTGACGCTTGTGGTCGTCCATACGCATCTTCAGGTCGTCGAGGGTCACCAAGGGTTGCGGCGGCGTAGTAGTAACAAGAGCGTTAAAACGCGAGAATTCAAAACTGATTGAAATCGGACCCGTGGCGTGGATACCCGCGATGTCGTCATCATAATTACCCGTGACCGCTATCTTAGCGAGCGTACTCGTGACTGGGTTGACCCATACCTCGACTGAGGTCTTCGCGAGCGCATCTTTCATGCGAATAGTAGCGTCGGCGTCGAGTGTAAGGACTTTGCCGGTATACTTTTGATAGAGGTTTGTCACGAGCTGAAATAGCGCATCTTTATCGACCACGAGCTTTATGTGTACCGTGTCGACGCCGGCAACTTTCTCGGTACCTATTTTTGATCCGCCTTTCCACGGCATGTACTTAGTAAAAATAGCCATGAAACCGTTTGCTTTGTCCCCTCCACCTGCGAGCGTGCCGTAATGATCCTGCGGCAAGGCTCCCCCACTTAGCGCGAGTTCTTTGACGATTTCCGGCAGGTCTATCTTAATCCAATAGGTCTTGAACACCTCGGGGTCAAGGTCGCTCTGTGGGGGGTACGAGAGCACGTGGAAATAGAGCATGTCGCCAATCATGCGAAAATCCGACTCGACGTCGGTCGACCAGTTGTAATCTCCCGTGTGGAGTCCTCCGGCAAAATGCGCACGGTGGTTGCCGTCGCCGAAACCACCCGCATCATTTTTGAGCTCTCCGGATAGTGCGAGCGAGAAGTTTACGTCACCACTTCGTACTACTCCATCGCTTGCTGCAGAAAGCACAATACTACTTGAGGCGCTGCCAATATATGAGAGCGAGCGGGCTGTGGTGAAATTCGTCAGTGCACGAGAAAGCAGCGTGGCGATATCCGGGCCACGCATGAACATGAATGCCGCGAACGCACCTCCCAGAATTGCAAAAAGTACGACCACGGCAAATGCAGCAAGTAAGATCTTTTTGATGCGTCTCTTCTTTGCAACATCGTCTGTGGTGGGGCTTGCAATCGTTGCCGCAACCTTCGCCTGACGCGCGGCCTCTCGTGTTTCCTCCATTTCCTTATCTTTCGCTATTTTGATTTTCTGCTCCGGCGTCTGAGACATCAGTATTTCGTCTGGTGTCATCGGTGCAACCATCGCGGGCATTCCTGGTACTGATGAACCACGTCCGCGCAAAAGTATGTCCTGCGACATAGAGCGCACGCTCGCGCGCGGCGGATACTTTGCCTCTTCAGTAATCTTTTGTGTTTCCGTCAGACCCTGCGTGCCGCTCTGATCCGGGTTCATGCCCGAAAGCCATGCTTCGGCGCCGGAACTGGTCTTGATGTCTTTAGAAATTTTCTCTTCTGTTTTTTGGGCCGGAGCTGTGGGCTCTACGTTTGCTACTTG
Organism: bacterium; assembly: GCA_043743715.1. GTDB lineage: Bacteria > Patescibacteriota > Minisyncoccia > Phycocordibacterales > UBA6899 > MHLP01. The sequence continues at coordinate 7,705 of JAYTWK010000003.1, read as the reverse complement.
AACTCTTGTCGGCTCGGTCGCCTGTGCGAGTGGTTTCACTTCTTGTGTACCATGCGCTGTGATGTCGCCCTGTATTGCTGCAAGATTAAAAGTGAATGCCGGTGGCTCGCTCACAGGTGCTGCGGGTTGCGCGAGTGGTGAGTGTGCAAGAGGTGCCGAGACTTCCGTAACTTCCATAGAAGCCAGCGCTCCCGCCTTATCATTGGAAGGCATAGTGACCGGAGCGAGTAATTCATCGAGTGGTTGTGTGGTGGAAATATGCGGTTTTGTCTCAATAAATTCTTGCGCTATGGGCGGATATTCTATCGGCTGCATTGAGTCGATGTGTGTAGACTGAAGGAGACCAAGAAAGTCATCCTCTGCTTGTACTCGTGCGGGGTCATTTCCTCCATGCACTACCTGAAGTATTTTTTCTTTCGGGGTTATTTCTTCTTTAGTGAGCGCTGCTAGAGGTGCCGGCTCGTGCAGAACTTGTATGGGTTGCTCGCGAGGAGCAGATTGTTGCGATACTGATGGGGTGCTGAAGGGTAGCGGACTCGCGATGATACCGAGTTCGCCAAGCGCCTCTTCAACATCACCCTTGTCCCACCCACCTTCAGATATGAGGCGTCGCTCCATCTCATCACGCGACATTCCCGCACTATGCTGAGTCGACAAGAAATCCAAAAGTTCTCTGGTGACCATCCCGTTAGAAGTAGGACGCGCGCACAGGGTGCCGCCATCCTACTCTATTAGTGCTGATAATGTTCAATGTAAAAGTTCCCATGTTTGTGGCATACGTATCCGCGACTTCCAGCTGGACCATATACTCACTATTATATGGAGTGAATCAAATTTTCACAAATGGTAACGTGAGCAAAACTCGTACATGGAAGGGGCTATGCAGGGTTTATCCTCCGATTCTCTCAATATCGAGACCGATGCCGCGCAGTCGCTTCTCGATGTCTTCGTATCCGCGATCAATATTGTAGACGTTATGAATCTCTGAGACACCCGAGGCGATTGCTCCGGCGATAACGAAGGCTAGACCCGCGCGCAGATCAGGACTCTCAAGATTTCTACCCCTCAGTTTGGTTGGGCCTTTTACCAGCACGCGGTGCGGATCCATCATGGTGATATTTGCGCCCATGCGAGTGAGCGATTCGGTGTAGTTGAGACGTCCTTCAAAGATGGTTTCAAACACCAGCGACTCACCCGTCGCTTGAGTGAGGTAGATCATCATTGGAGCTTGGAGGTCAGTGGGGAATCCCGGATACTCGTGGGTGCGCAGCGGAACTGCGCGCAAACCTTTTGGCTTATTATTTTTTTGGCCTGAATTGCGCACGGTAATAGTATCTTTTCCTATTTCAACATCGGTCCCCGCATATTCAAGGAGCTCTATCAAGGAGCCGAGATGTTCAGGCACGACGTGCCGCAGCGTCAGGCGCTTTGCAGCGAGCGCGCCGAGTATGAGGAAGCTGCCGGCCTCGATGCGATCAGGGACCACGCGGTAGGCTTTACCTTTCTGACAGAGGACACTCCCTCCTTTCACGGTGATGATTGGAGTGCCGGCTCCTTCAATCTTTGCGCCCGATGCATTCAGCATTTCTGCGAGCCATTTGATTTCCGGCTCCATCGCCGCGTTTTTGATAACGGTTGTACCCTTCGCAAGTGTCGCCGCCATCATGAAGGTCTCGGTACCAGTGACACTGGCAAGGCGGAAGAATATTTCCGCGCCCCGAAGTCCTCCCTTCGGAGCGATGATGTCATAGAACTTCCCTTTCTTCTCTATCTTCGCACCCATCTTCTTGTAACCTTCAATGAAGAGATCAATGGGGCGCTCGCCGATGACGCAGCCGCCCGGATGAGGAAACTGCACTTTGCCGTAGCGTGCGAGCATTGGCCCGGTCAGTACGATGGATGCGCGCAGGCGTTTTGAAATCTCTGGGGTGAGCGTGGTGGTCGAGAGTTTACTCGCATCAACTTTCACCTGATGGTCGGCGAAGATTGCCGAGCCGCCCATCTCGGTGAGTATGTCGAGGATACGCGAGACGTCTTCGATATGCGGAACATTAGTGAGTTGGAGCGGGGTCTTAAAAAGCACGCTTGCGGCGATGGCCTTCAGCGCGGCATTTTTCGCGCCAACGATAGTTATCTCTCCAGCGAGAGACTTCTTGCCGGCAAGACCGTTGATAATGAAGTGTTCGGACATATCGTGATGATCGTTAATCATGGGGGCATTATACGAGAAAGGCGAGGATTTATGAAGCAGTAAAAAGCAGCTCCCCTGGGGAAGCCGCTTTGTCTCCTGACTATCTTATACCGCTATCTTCTTGGCTTCGAGTGCTACGCGCAGTTTTTTGAGAGCGAGGTGGTACTTGTCCCAGAAATCGCCGAGGGGCATTTCTCCCTTGCACTGTTCGCCAAGAAAATCCTCTTTGTCGAAACGCTCTGTGAATTCGTGAAATAGCACATTCCACGCAAGCTGACTCCCTTTGAATATGCACAAACTGATCAATTCATTGTGAGGGTCGAGTACGTGGATCCTTTGAGCTTCTGCTTGGGCAAGTTCTTTACCCGTAACACTGGTACCGCTATCAATCATATCCAACATCATTTTCCTTTTTACAAATGCAAAACATGTACAAGAATGTATCCAAAAAAAATCCTATCACATTTCAGTGATTTAGCCACAAAAAAATAAGGTGAAGAAAACCGCCTAGCGAGAAGACTGGGCGGCCGAGCGAAGTGACATCACAGAAGCATGGCAGATCATTATGATAATGATTGCACCGACCTGCGATTCGATTGTGTTAATATAATACAGCATATTAACAAATATGTCAATCCATTCTACTAAACCCGTGCTATACTTGAAACATGTACGTGGTTACCGTAGCCCCCATCAAACGCGGCATCCCTATCGATGAGTTGTCGTATTTCACCAAAGACCCAATCGCCAAGGGAACGCTCGTTTCCGTACCGCTGCGCGGTGCGTCGTGCCCGGCAATGGTGATACGCTCGCTTCCGGCAGCCGAAGCAAAGAGTGAGCTCAAACAGTCCGAGTTCGCTCTCAAAAAACTCGAACGCGTACGCGCACACAATTTTTTCTCACCCGCATTCGTCGAGGCGGCGGAAGCGACTGCGAATTATTATGCGGCGTCGACCGGCGCTGTCATACAAGCGGTATTTCCAAGCACCATCATTGCCGCAAAACAAGTACCTACTTCCGCCATACCGATACAAAAACATATGAACATCGGACAGCAGTTCATCCTGCAGGCTGAAGATATAGAACGTATCGCCACCTACAAGAGTCACATTCGAGAAGTATTCGCGCGCGGCGCTTCATGCTACTTCGTCCTTCCTTCGGTGCAAGACATCGAGCATACGTATGCGCGCATAGAAAAGGGCATCCAAAACTACACCTTTATCCTGCACAGCGGCCTCTCCAAAAAAGAAATAGAGAAGCGCTGGGGAGAGATCCTCGCTACCAAGCACCCGGTCTTAATCATCGGCACCCCGCTCTACCTCGCGATACCGAGGCCCGACATCGAGAGCATCATCATTGATAAAGAAAGTTCAGCTAGCTACAACCTCCAGTCGAGACCCTATATTGACCTGCGCTTTTTCGCAGAGCAATTTGCGCGTGCAAGTGGTGCGGACCTCATCCTCGGCGACCTTTTCCTTCGCGTCGAGACGCTGTACCGCAAAGAGCTCGGCGAATTCGAAGCACTCATGCGCCCGAAGTCACGCATCCCTTCGACCGCGGTGCCAAAGATAGTGGATATGCGCGCCTCAGGCGAACAGCCCGCCACCGGCAAGGTGGCTATCTGCTCAGCGGAGCTCGTCGACCTGATCGAAGAGACGCGGGAGAGAGGCTCGCACATCTTTATTCTCGGCGTACGCAGAGGATTTGCACCCATGACCGTGTGCGGCGACTGCGGCACCGTGGTCGCGTGCGACAATTGCAGCGCTCCGGTCGTACTGCACAGACGCACCGCGGCACCAATTGTAAACAATGAACTTGCTCCGGGTGAGAAGTCACCGAATATCTTTCTTTGTCATCGCTGCGGAGTCGAGAAGGATACCAATCTCAACTGCAGACATTGCGGCGGATGGCGACTTGTCCCCTTAGGGATAGGCGTCGTGCAGGCTGAGGAGTCTATTCGAAGCCGTTTCCCTGACGCCAATATCTTCCGTATCGACCGCGACGTGATTGAGAAACACAGCGAAGCAAAGAAAGTGATTGAGAAGTTCTATCAGACGCCCGGTGCTATTCTCATCGGCACCGAGATGGCGCTCCCCTATCTCACCGAGCCTATTGCGAGTGTTGCGGTGCTGTCGGTGAATTCACTCCTGACCATGCCGGACTTCCGTATTGGCGAACGAGTATTTCGCCTCCTTCTGTCACTGCGGGAAAAAGCTACCGAGCATTTCCTCATACAAACACGCGACGGTGATTTGCCGCTCTTCTCCCTCGCAAGTCAGGGCAATATGGGCGAGTTCTTCCGCTCGGAACTCGAAGCGCGCAAGCGACTCTCTTACCCTCCGTATTCAACATTAATCAAATTTACTCACGAAGGCGGGAAGGTCGAAGGCAGAGCCGTCATGGAAGAAATCGAAAAACTCTTCGGTCTCTATCATGCAGTCTCCTTCCCCGGCTTCATCGCAAAGGTAAAGGGCAAGTACATCATGAATGCGCTGATTAAAATTCCCCGTGTTGAGGAAGGAGCGAAGAAAGCCTGGCCAAATGATGAGCTGTTTTCATTGATAAAATCCCTCCCTCCTGACATCTCTGTCAGAGTCGACCCTGACAGTGTTATCTAGTTGCTGTTTTTTGCATAGCTGTGTAGAATAAAAATGGATATCCCGCAACTACGAGGAGACTGTCATGCATATTGCACGCAAAGAACTGCAGGCGTTCTCGGAATCGCCGGAACTCACAGTTCTTATCGGAGTGAAGCAACTCCGAACACACGGCACGCCGAATTGGTCGAAATTTTTGGAGGCAACAAAACAACTTGTCAGCAAGCGAAAAACTCAAGGAAAATTCCTTGTAGAGCTGGCCAAAGAGATCAGGTCCATCGTCAAAAACAGAGGGATTGGGCAAGCACACTTCGAAATCCACCGGCTCATCCTTGAATCGGGGTTAATCGAACCCTACGTCCGCTCATTTACTCTGTCTCGTCGCAATGTCTCGCCTGAGGCGATACCAGCTATCAAGCTGCTCTTCCCTGCACAAGGCGATGTTGTACTCGTGGTAACTGCGGAACTGCAAGGACGCAGAATCCTCCTTCACTAAATAGACTAGACGCTCTTACAGACACTCTTGCAGACGCCGCCGACCCGTACCCCGGGCCCGGCGGCTTTTCTATAACTTTATAATCTTCGTGCCTGTGGCAAGAAAACATTTTTTCTGTAGAATGGCTGTAATGCAGGATACAGAAGAAAATAGAGCGACAATAATAGTCCAGGAGGGCAATCCGGTACTACGCGGTATCGCAAGCAGTGTATCTATTTCGGATATTGGGACAAAAGGTATGAATGACATCCTCGCGCGCATGAAAATCGCACTTGAGCGCGAGCAGGACGGAGTCGCTATTGCCGCCCCGCAGATCGGAGTCCCCTTGCGCATATTCATCGTTTCGCACCGTGCATTTAATATCGAAGGTGGGGAGGGAGAAACACTGCCAGACCCTGATGCCAAAGACATGGTCGTGATAAATCCGGAAATCGTGAAACTCTCACGTAAGAAACTCAAAGTACCTGAAGGATGTCTTTCGGTGCGCTGGCTATACGGCAACACCAGGAGAAGCGAGAAGGCCAGTATCCGCGCGACCGACGAAGAGGGCAAACCCTTCACTTTCGGAGGCTCGGGACTCCTTGCGCAGATATTTCAGCACGAGGTTGATCATTTAAACGGCATTTTGTTCATAGACCATGCGACCGAGATAGAAGAACTCACATCAGAGCAGATAGCAGAAATAGAAAACCGTAACACTGCTGCGAAAAAATAACTATGCCTATTATTCCGAACAACGAGCTACGATTTGCATACTTCGGCACACCCGAATTCGCTGCGATCATTCTCGAAGAACTTTTCGTAAAAGGGTTCACACCCACACTCATCGTCACCCAGCCGGACAAACCAAAAGGCCGAAAGCTCGTACTCACCCAAAGCGAAGTTAGAATGTGGGGGCAGGCGCATGATGTACCAATCTTGACCCCGACGAAGATGCGGGACGATTCGTTTCTTGCGGCACTTTCCAGTGCAACATGTGAACTCTTCATTGTTGCCGCGTACGGCAAAATCATTCCCAAAGAGATACTCAATATGCCGAAGTACGGAGTCTTAAATGTACACCCTTCGCTTTTGCCGAAATTCCGCGGTTCGTCTCCTATCGAATCTGCAATTCTCTCTGATGAGAAATGGACCGGGGTGACCATCATGCAGCTTGACGAGGAGATGGATCACGGACCTGTCATCGCACAGCGCGAACGCATCATTCCGCATTGGCCACCGCGCGGCAGCGAGCTGACACGCGACCTCGCACATTTCGGCGGATCACTCTTAGCCGACGTCATTCCGGAATGGTTAAACGGCCTCCATGCATTTCCTCAAGACCACACGCGTGCAACCTTCACCAAGAAAATCAACAAAGAAGACGGGTTACTTGATCTCTCTGCTGATCCGGTCATGAATTATAAGAAGATAAGAGCTTATGATGGTTGGCCGGGCACATACTTCTTTACAAAAAAACACAGCAAAGATGTCCGCGTCAAAGTGACTGATGCCCGACTCGAAGAAGGCAAGCTCGTGATTACCCGTGTGGTACCCGAGGGGAAGGATGAGATGATATATGAAGACTTCCTGCGCGGATTACTCTGAGGGAGAGGCGAAGTCGTTCGCACCACTCGCATCTTTTTCTATCTCGTCATAACGCTGTGAACGCTGCTCCTGAATGCGCGCGCTCTGTACCTTGTAGCTGGCTGAGATATCATTGTTTACCTTCACGTCATCTGTGTTCGCGAGCGAAATCATACTGTTCAAAAAATACGTGACGAACAGCGCAATACAAAAGAATACCGACCAGTAGATGACACTGTCGAGTCGAGTTCGGCTTCCGCTGAGTGTGCTCATATCAGATGTGAAGTGAAACTAAGGGCGCTTCATCCTGTTCTTTATTTCTCTCCCGCCCGCTTTCTTGAGTGAGCGTACGCGATCATGGTGGCGAGTGACTTCGTGCACGATATCGTCTTTCATTTTGTCTATCGCCGCATAGAGGTCGGGCGACTTTACTACCACGCGGAAATCCTTACCCTTCACGTGAAAGGTAATCTCTGCATAAAATTGCTCTTTGCCCTCTTTGTGGTGTTTACTCGTCGCACCAATGTCGACACGGGCGACTTCACTCCCCTCTTTTGCATCAAGAACTTTCTCGAGTTCCTTGAGGCGTTTGGTAACGTATGAATCGATAGCATTGGTATGCTCAATATTTGTCGCTTTAAGTGTGATGCGCATATCTAGATTAAAGCACATGATGCGACGTTCATCCAACTGAAATGAGTCCTACGGTCACTTGCCAAATGTTTTATTCCTTGTATAGTATCTTCGGGTACCCTGTCCTAAATTCACCCACCTATTAGGATACTCGTATTAGTAATAATACCCGCTTCGAGTGCAACCTCAAGTGCACTCCGAAACCCGAGGATCTTCCTGGGT
>JAYTWK010000002.1:0-6933 GCA_043743715.1 bacterium | reverse complement strand
AGCGGGATTGTGGAACTATCACTTGAGTTACCAGAGTTAAAAGCACACCTGTGTGTGTTTTTTGACGGGTGGGTCTTATTGGGGAGCGAGTCTATTATTCGAATAGGTGAATGCTCCCAGTATCGTACGCTCTTCTTCTGTCGCATCATCAAGCAGTGCGAGTGCTTCATCGGCATGGGTCGCGATAATGACGTGATCGTACTCTTCGATGTTCCCCTCTCTATTTATTATTATGCCTTTTTCCGTACGAGAAACTCGCGCAGAGGAGTTGAGAAAAATTTTGACACCACGCTTTTCAAGCGCAGCTCTTATGGCTTCGACATATCGGAGCGATCCACCGGGAATGGTGCGCCACGAGGACGGCGGCACGATATCAAGCAGGTTATGACCGGAAAGAAAGCGGAGGACCTCGATTGCCGGGGCGTCCAGCATGTCTTTGAATGAACATGACCATATCGAACCGATCATCGGCAAGAGATAGAACTCCGCCAGGTCACCTAAGAGTCCTCTCTCCTTGAGGAATTCTTCGAGTGAGACACTGTCCTCTATTGCGGTGCGTAGGGCGCGCCGAGCTGCAAAGTTGAATCTCAATATTGAAAAAAGGAAGCGAAGAAAACGCACATCGAACCAGGAACCCGCTCGTGCGAAGATGCCCCCGGGAAAGTCGCTTCCATACTCGAAGCGTTCTCCCGCACTTACTGAGAACGACATCGGTGCAGGAATGCTGTCGATGCCGAGCTCAGCGAGGAGCGCGACGAAATTCGGATACTCGGGCGGATTGAACACCATGAAACCCGAATCGACCGAGACCTCTTCATCACCAAAGCGGACTTTGTGCGTGTGTGCGTGGCCTCCTAAACGATCCTGTTTTTCGTAGAGAGTGACTTCAGCATGTGGTGCGAGTATATATGCTGCGGAGAGGCCCGAAATACCCGAGCCAATGATTGCTATCTTCATGTCCCCCCATCATACCTTGCGAGATGACGTGTTCAAACAGCTGTAGCAATTTCGTGTTTCATTCGAGCACCGCAGGCGAACCATACAGCGCCTTCTTAAAATCAGCAGGCGGTGTATGTAGCGCACCAGTAGCAATCGCTTTCTTGGTCATGAGTATATATACAGTTTTTGCGAAAACATGTAGTACTGACTATGAGTTTATGGTGTGAGTGTCCAGTTACCATTATTACACTTCGCGACCGAAGATCCACTCACAGGCATGCCATCTGTATCATAGTAGATCACATTGACGACGGTCTCTTTTCTGCTCCCGCCCATCGGATTGTTCCCTTTTCTCAGGTATGAATACTCAGTGTTACCATCTGCTCCCTGAATTTCGATATCGAGACGGTACAATCCTTGTTCATCTTCGACTCTTTTCACTTCGGTATATGTTTCACCCGGCAAGAGCTGTGCGAATATCTCCCCTACTTCTTCTGCAGAAGGAATATGCTCGGGTACTTGTTCTAATTCATTAGGGTTATGTTCTGTCATGTATGCAGTCTATCATGTAATACCCCACTTTTAAATAGTCTTTTAGAGAAACAATGTGCTGTCCCCATTTAGAGACAAATAGCGCATTGCGTTAGGGCGTCGAGTGACTCATGCCACAAAGAATGTTCACAAGTAAAGTTGGGCAGTAGCCGAGAGTTGCAATGATCATTACACTCCCAGCGCAAAGAAAAAATAGCATGGCGATGAATGCCCCTATTTTCCCCCACTTCCGTTTTGCACGACGAAAAAGTATAAGTGAAGCAATGAATGAGAGAAGCATTTCGAGAGGACCGAATATGGTGCCGTAGTAGAGCGGGTCCCAATAGGAAATGGGGCTCTCAAACTTCCATCTCGTGAGAGGCCAAAATGGCATATATGCGTCCTTATGGTGCACGAAGAAATCCATAAATGCATGAAGGAGCGCAGAGCCAAAGAAGTATGTTGCAAAGCGCGCATCACGCATACATGCCACAAGCAGAAGTAACGGCAATAAGAGGAATGAATGTGCAAGATTAAACACCCCATTCCACCATGAGTGGAAATACATATCTTCCCACAATACGTCATTCGGCACCTTCATAATCAAATGCTCATAGGTGAAGAACATAAAGTTAAATATATCGGGAAATACCGCCCCGAGTAGAATCGCAAGCAAGAGTCGACGTGGCTTTCGCTTTCCCAACAGGACGAGATTATAGACAACATGGCTCGGTGTAATCATAAAAAAATCATATCACGTATATGTCGCATATTATATGAAATGCCTATGCAAAAAACAAACCCGCACAAAGGCGGGTTCGGAATTTAGAAACGTATTATTCTTTTTTTCCGAAACTCATAATAAGCTCGGTTGTTTGCTGACTTGGACAAAGTAAGCTCGCAACAGCGAGCCTGTTAAGGGCTTCTGGGTCGTTGCTTAATGCGCGAAATACTTGCGCTTGAGCGATTAAGCCTTGGGCTAACTCACAACCAATTTCCTTCTGCCTGCAAACAAATATATCACCATTGCAAGCGGGTGTTTGAGGCACAGGACGACTTACCTGCTCGTCTGCGTTTGCAAATGAAGCTATGAGAAGCATCCCAACAACAAATATTTTTAACATTTCTATCTCCAAAGAATTAAAAGAGGAACAACCCTTATATATTGACATATTTGTATAAATGTGTCAAGCATTCCAACCATTAATCATTTATCAAAATCATACAATACAGGTATAAAAAAGAGCGACCAATGTGATCGCCCTGTGCGCACAGCTGCGCGAGTTAAAAAACTTACTTCTTGACTGAACGCGCCGGGGCTTCAGCTTGCGCTTCTGCCACTCCACGATTGCCGGCCATCTTCATGTCGAGGCCGAGATCGCGAGCTGTCTTTGTCGACAGCAAGTCGATCATGTTCGCCGCGGCATTTCCTGAGGCGCCGGCAGTGCCACCCATCTGGACTTCGGGCACCCACTTCTGCTTTCCGAACTCCTTCGCGTAATTGCCGTTGATGGTCACCAGTGCTTCGAGCTTCTGCTCGAGTGCACCGTTTGCCTGCATCACCTTCTGTCGATACGCGGCGTCGCCTTCACCCTTCAGAATCTGCCGCTGCTTGTAGAACTCAGCTGCATCACGTTGGAGTTTTGCGGTGTCGCGATCCTTCTCGGCTGAGGTGATTGCCACTGCCTTTTCTTGTTCGGCTTTGGTGACCTCCGTTGCCTTGATGGCTTCTTGTTTCCACTTGGCTTCGGCCGCGGCAGCCTTACCTTGTTCGGCAACCGTGATAGTCCTCTGCTCAGCTTCCTTCGCATCGGCCATGGAAGTTTGCACCTTCATGGTGATCTTCTGCTGCGCCTGGATCTGCGCTTCGACGTCGTCCGCGTACGGCAGACGCTTGATCGCAAAGTTGAAGGCCTTGATGCCGAATTGCTGGAGCACCGCGGGTTCGAGGCGCTCGGGTCGGCCCTCTTTACCAGCGACGATCTCGACGACCGTTGCAGTCTTTTCCACGCCGGTGATAGGATCCTTGACGTGTGCTTCGCGTTGAGTGGTGCGATACACGCCAAAATGGATTTGGTCCTCGATGTACGACAGCAGGTTGTTACGCTTTTCGGCGTACGATTCCCGCGATGACATGAGCGGTCCCGACAGGTAGACCGACTTACCGACGATGGTCTCGATCAACTGGCTTTGGACTGCCTGCTGAGTCTTGAACTTCGTGAAGATCGCCGTCAGATTCGTCGGATCCAGTGGCATCTCGTATTGAATCGAGCCGCAAATGGTGCCGTGACCGCCATCGTTGAATCGAACGTCGATCCCGTCGAGGCACTTGCCCTTCTTCATTCCTTCGGGCGTCGCGTCGACGGTGTCGAAGCGATAGATGCCACGCTTCTTGAAGCTAACCGTGTTGCCCCAGTTTTGCCAGACCCATGCTTCGGTTCCGGTGTACCAGGTGATCTTGCCGTCGGTGATCGATTGGACACCGAGAATGTCGTCGGCCTCCTTGGTCTCGATCAGGCCACCTGCAGCAAAGCCGCAGGCGACGAGCACGAGTCCGACGACAGCCCACATGACTTTACGACCGGTGGGGAGGATATTGCCGAGTTGTTGAAATTCCATTTCAGTTTTCCTTTCGGGTTTGTTGACTATCACTCGCCGAGTTGGCGCTTCTTTTCCGCGAGGACGCGTTGTTCGTCCTTTACGTCAAGATCTTCGTTGACTGCTTCAATCGCTGCCTCGAGGCGAGGTTTGCGACGAAAAATCGGGAATGCTGGCGTCTTGCGGAGGAGTGGCCGGATCACTTGTGAGTAAGCGGCCACGCAAAGCAAGGCGATCATAAGTCCCTCAGCACCAAATTGGATCAGTTTGATCACTTTTTTTCTTTCCTTTCAGAGAACGTGCGCAAAATCCCTTGCGCTATGGGGTTCTACTCTCGTAGTTTTTTCCGAAATAATGATACCATATATAAAATCATAAGTCAAACTTTTCCTAGGGTACATTCAACCCGAAGTGCAAACACTCCATGCTACTAAACAATCTCCGCCATACGGCTTGAGGTAGTATCGTTTGCCAAGAAGCTCAAAAACTGTGTGCTTTTTGACGACAATCTCATTGCATCGCTTCGCACAAGGAGCGAAGTATCTAAGCGTTCTTGGAGGGTTCGTGGGGGGTTCGTGGAAGGGCACTTTGCCCGCTCTCGTTGAAGCAGACAGCGATATTGTTTGGAAAAAGAGCTGCGAGACTTGTAGTCAAAAGCAGATGATGGCAAGTGGTTACTGTGTTTAACAGTCCACTTTAATCATGAATCATGAATCATGAAAGGATGGCACAGAGCGATCGCGTTGACTCATTCCTACCTTCATGAGAAGGTACTTGATAGAAGTACCATGAACACAGGAGGATACTGATGCACACTTCAGAAATCGAGATTGGAGAGCAAACCTCTCTAGCCCATGCAAGTAAGACTGTTTGGACCACTGTCTCAAAAAACAGATTTGCGATTGTTCGCGTAGTGGATAGTAGTGTTGTAAGTGATGACACACTAGTGAAAAAGCTCTTTTCTATAATGACTGAAATTGGGAAAGAGGTTGCGTCGTCTGTTTCACTTGCTGTACTTGAAAGTGATGGGAGCGAAGTGGACCTTGCGACTCATACGGAAGGGATTTATCGTCCAGATGGTATCATCCCTTTCTTTGCATTAGGATGTGTCCGCCCTTCTCAAACTGGAGGCGTCACGCGCATTATAGATGCAGAGAGAGCCGCAAACCACCTCAGGAGGCGATTCCCTGAAATTTGTGGCGTACATATGCGTTATGAAAGTCTTGCACATCCTGAAATGTCTTCGACGCATGCGCTAGTTGAACAAGGTGTACTACGCTACCGAGCAAAGGTACACACAAATACCATGCTCGATACAAGCAACGCACAAGAGAGGCGTATCTATCGCATTGTAGACACAGTAGTAAGTCAATCCATCATCCTTGAGCACCGATGGAATAGGGGGCAAATGATTTTTGTTGATAACACAAAAACACTCCATAATCGAAGCGCATTCTCCGGGAAGCGAGTGATAATCAGAGCTCGATACAGTAATCATGGTGATTGCATATAAAGGAGGCAATATGAAACATTTTTTTTACCGCATCACTCATCCGATATTCCAGATATACTGGAGGCTACGAAAACCTGAAACATTCGGAGTAAAAGCAATTATTGTTCGTAGTGGTACTCCTGAATCGATGTTGCTGATCAGAAATTCCTATGGCAATACAGTGCGCTGGAATCTGTGTGGTGGAGGATACAACCCAAGAAAAGAAAGTCCGTCCACTGCGGTCATGCGTGAAATAAGAGAAGAACTCAGTGTCGACTCTCATGTCATCCAGATACTTGGGGAATTCAAAAACGAGGCTGAGGGGAAGAAAGATAGTGTGGTAATTTTTCTTGTTGAAATAGACGAGGCACAAATTATCAAAGGAGGAAGCGAGCTCTGCGATGCACGCTGGTTTACGCTCTCCGAAATTAACCCTCAACTTGTTACAGCAAAAATCGTCCGAGAAGCAGTTGTACTCTATACTGCGTACTTGAACAATCAAGCTGGCGGATAGACGCACAAGAAGGCACTCGCCCCGCACACGCGGGGCTTTTCTTATGGATAAATCCGCAAGTTTATAGTATTGTTCTCACATCATGCGATGGACGATATTCACCGGAACGTGGAGGCTCACCAGTAAAGAAGTCGAAAACGATGTCCGTCTCGCGGCACGCCAAGTCTACGAACAAGGAGGTGGGGTGGTAACAGGAGGCGCAACGGGGGTCGATTATTTCGCGATGGATGAATTTCTCAAACTCAATCCGGACTGCACCCGTATCCGTATCTTCATACCCGCTCGGCTTGAGCATTTTATTTTCGATTACCGCAAGAATTGGAAGCTCGCTCCAATAAGCGACTCGGATATCGACAACCTTGAGTACCTACTGAAAATCATCCGCGGACGCAATCCAAGCGCGGTGTTCGAGGTAAGAAAAGAGAGTGGTGACATCACCCAGACCGAATACGATGTGCGCCACAATGAAGAGGTTACATTTTCAGATGAGGTGTACGCGTTCCACGTAAACAACAGCACTGGCACCTCCGACACCCTCCCGAAGGCGAAGGCAGCGGGTCTCGAAATTACCCTCCACAAGTCCTACACTATCCCAGAATAGCCACTGATCAGTGGGGCAGTTTTATCTCTACACGCGATTGTAATTAAAACGGCGCCTGCATTTCTGACTAAGATACTCGTGTTACGGCGTGATATAACCAAGCCGCTTTATTAACTTGACACAAAGTGATATTTTGCCTACCATTTATCTTAGCTACGATCCTAAATTCACCCACCTATTAGGATACTCGTATTAGTAATAATACCCGCTTCGAGTGCAACCTCAAGTGCACTCCGAAACCCGAGGATCTTCCTGGGT
>JAYTWK010000001.1:0-44752 GCA_043743715.1 bacterium | reverse complement strand
GGCATAATATACATAAATCGAGTCTTTTTAGCACACCTTTTTCTTCCTCGGAGCAATCGTCGACGCGAGGAAAATTGCACACAACATCTTGCGTAACAGCATATCGGAAATACCCCGATGCACACGGACAATATCTCGCACATGTCCAAAGTGTCCCTCCAGCGAATTCGATGTCTGCGGGAGTTGTTTCACTATTTCATGCGTAAAGAGGTAGGGCTCAAATTGTTTGAGTGACAGGACGGCACTCCGTAGCTCTTGATGTGTCCACGATGAGGATCCACTCTCAGGATGAGCGGTACGCTCATTGAGAAAATCGCGATACCGTTCAATATACTGCGTGAATCGTTCCCGAAAGATCTCCGAAGGGGTATCGCGAAGTGTGCGCGTGAGTGCAAGCAGTACCTTGCCTGCTTCTGTTTGTGGGTTGCGCGTGATCTTCCTGATAATAATACGCTCCATGTGCACCAAGCACATTTGAAAGGGAATGCGTGTAAATACCTTGCGGAGCATGGCTATTCCATCACCGGTGACACCAAGGAGCGTGTATCCGAGTGCTTCAAGCTCAAGCTTTCCTTGCAGGTATAAATGTGTGCTCTCCACTGGACCAAAACCCCACCATAAGTTTTCTTTGCGGAGTGGGTCACGAAATACCACTGCACACCACGGTGTCACGTGTTTCTTTTTTCGAAAATAGAGGGCATCCACAACAACGAAACATGATCGTGGTACATGTTCCTTCGCAGGAACAATGTGTTGTATTAAATACTGATGGAGTGTGCGTATGTCTCGGTGATACTCTTCGATCAATTCACGGAGCACTTGTTTTCTGAACACGTAGTCGTGCCACACGGACCCCTCCTCCTTGGTGTGCTCTTTTCTTTTGTTGCGAAATCTTTTTGCGCACCCTGTACACTGGTATGTTTGCACACCATCGAGCACACCTCTTTTGAGAACGTTATGACTCTTGCAATATGGGCATATTTTGCCGTTTTTTAAACATGGTAGTTAATTTCTAGCAGTTCTGTGGCTTCACCACAAGATAGAATGCTCAAATTAAGACTCGATTTATGTATATTATGCCAAGTTTTCTTATCGGGGACTCCCCTCACTTATATAAGCTTGTAAAAGAATAGACATCCTGTCGTTGGATGTCTATTCTTATATATGGGATGAAGATTTTCAAAAATTCAATCTTGGGATAGTTGTATATTTCGTTTAGATCCACGCTTCCTGATCTTTCTTCCACATGTCCAGCACGACCCAAAGGGAAAGCCATGCGACGGATGAAAGCAGAATAACGGTCATAGGATTAGTGTGAAATAGTGCCGCGCGTACGAATTGATATCCACCGGAGACATCTGCAAGTGACGGCATATTGGCGATAACGTTCGTATACGAGACATACTTCATTGAACGTGCGAACAACATCACCGCGACGAGCGACTTGAGAAACACCGGGTTCAGCACGAAGCGAATACCCGCAATCAGGTACACCCTGCGCATGATGCGCTTTGAAAGTGCTCGTTGTGACATTTCCATAGTATCCATAAAGGCTATGTTTAGGTTCCTTGCGCGTCTAATAATCGTATAATCGTAATAACTCATTCTCGCTGCGTTCGGTCGGGAGTGAGCATCAGGGCATTCTCATTCCGCTCCCTCACTTGCGAGTAATCGTCAAACTCATTCTCGCTGCGTTCGGTCGGGAGTGAGCATCAGGGCATCCTCATTCCGCTCCCTCACTTGCGAGTAATTTTTGGAATTCCCGCTTTGCACGATAAATCTTGGTCTTCACGGCTGAGACCGAAGTGCCTTCCATCTCAGCTATCTCCTTCTGCGAGTACTCGTCGATGAAGTGGAGAGTGAGCGGACGGGACAATTGTTTCGGCATTCTCGAGAGAAATGAGGCGACATAGTCGCGCATCGTCTCCTCGTGAGAATAATTTGCGGGGTCAGGGAGTGCTTCATAGAATTCCGGCTCAAGCTCGACGCTGGCCGCTCCCTTCCTTTTTAACTTTTGATAGTGGGTAAAGGTTGTATTCATAAGAATCTTGTACCCCCATGACTTAAATGTGGCTCCAGGCATAGGTTTAAACCGGCGGGCATTGAAATAGATTTTTGTGAAGGTCTCCTGGACAATGTCTTCAGCCTCCTCGCGGCTGCGTACCACACTTTCGGCTTTGCGTAGGAATGCATCCTGGTAGCGACTCACTAATATCGCAAAAAGGCCCGGATGTTTCAGGGAACGTTCAAGAACCTCTTCGTCAGGAAGATTGTCGATGGTTTTCTCATTCTCATCAAGTAGCATTGCCTTTATCATGTCTCAGAATCCGCCTCTCTGCAAGCGGTGACTTCACCCCGTGCTCACGTCTATGATAACGAAATCCAGACCTGAAAGTCGCAGCTATATCCGCTGGACAATTTTCAAACTACGGCTTAGAATAGCCCCATTATGGCTACGTTAAACTACAGTGAAATTTTACCCCGCAAAATCATCCTTATCGATGGTCAGCCCTTTGAGGTCTTGGACGCACATGTATTCCAGAAGCAAAAATCACGCCCGGTGAACCACACCAAGGTGAAGAACCTGCTTTCTGGAAGTGTGAAGGAGGTTGTCTTCCACCAGTTCGAGAAAGCTGAGGAGGCGGACATGGGCACAAAAGAAGTGAAGTATCTGTTCGAAAATCGCGGTGAATATACCTTCTGTGATGCGAAAGTTGCGTCAGATCGATTCAAGCTCACCGATGCCCAGCTTGGCGACGGTATTCATTTTGTAAAGCCGAACTCAATCATCGAGGCAACCACCTTCAATGATGACATCATCGGCTTACGCTACCCCGTGAAAGCAGAACTGAAGGTGACCGAATCCGCTCCTGCAGTGCGTGGCAATACCTCAGGCAATGCAACCAAGATAGTTGTGGTGGAGACGGGCGCCAAGGTAAATGTGCCGATGTTCATCAATGAGAATGATATCATCCGGATTAATACGGAGACGGGAGAATACGCAGAACGCGTCGAGAAAGCCTAGCCAAGTAGTAATTTTGGCGCATTACTTTGTCACCTGCATAAAAAACTCTGGTCACCATAGCGGACTATGGCTCGAGAGATTTTTTATTTGCCTTCTCGTACTGCATCCAAAATAACTACTAGGCAGCTGCTAAATGGCGCTCTTTAAATTTTTTATGTCAGAAAGGTTCAAGGGATTTATTTCTATAAATCCCTTCGAACACTTTCATGCAATTTCGGATTTTTCATGACGGGAGTATTCGAGTGAGATGTGGCTATTGGGAACCCGCTCTGCGGGGCCACATCGCAAGACCTTTTGAGGTTTCTTCTGATAAACCCAAAAGGTGTACAGTCCCTGTAAGGGAGCTGTATGAGTTATATGTCCTCCGAATCTTCCGACTGTGAAAAATTTGAACTGCGCCGAATTTACCAGTTTAGGCTGCGATATAAGGGAGAAGTCCCATGAATCGCGCACGCTTTGTCGCGAGGGCGAGTGCGCGCTGCTGCTTGGCTGAGAGTCCTGTGCGGCGATTGGTTGAAACCTGACCGTGCGGAGTAAGAAACATTTTTATAAGCTCAACATCTTTGTAGTCGATATACTTGATGTTGTTGGCCGACAGATAGTCTTGTTGTTTTTTCATACGTTATTTTTTAAGTAATTATTTCAATTATTGTGAGTATTTTAAATTTTCAGAATTGGATGCAATTTCGGATTTTTCATGACGGGAGTATTCGAGAGGGTATATGAGCTATATGTCCTCCGAATCTTCCGGCTTTGAAAAATTCGAAGTGCGCCGATTGTGGAAATTTAGAAAGGGATGTCGTCAGGGTTAATGTCCTCGTCTGGATATTCTATTGTATCGAGTTCTGCGGGTTGAGGTTCATTCTTCGACTTTGCGACCGGTACTGCTTTGCCTGCCGCCGTAGCCGGAGCTGATGCTCCCTTCTCGGCATAATCCCCTCCTGCGCCACCTGCACTTGCGCCGGGTTTTGGTCCAAACTCAAATGATTCGAGGACTATCTCAGTGCGATACTTCTTAGTGCCGTCTTTATCATCCCAGCTGCGAGTCTGAATGCGTCCCTCAACGTATACTGCGGAACCCTTACGGAAGTACTGCGCAATCACCTCTGCCTGACGCGCGAACGCCACAACATTGTGATAATCAACCTGCTCCTGCTTTGCGCCGTTCTTATCCTTATAGGTGCGATTGGTCGCTACTGAGAACGATGCAACCTGAGTACCATTCGGAAGCGCACGGACCTCCGGATCTCTCGTGAGATTGCCATAAATCATTGCCTTATTGATATACATGTGAATTCAGTTAGTAATAAGTAGGGACTAGTAAGAAGAAAATGCTTAATCCCAAATACTGATTTAACTTATAACTAAATCATCGATAGTCTTGTCGAGTTCTTCTTCGGTGAGCTGAGGCTTCTCCACAACCTTTTCGACTGTCTTCTCCTGAGGAGTGATACCATCCTCGCGCTTTGCCTGGAGTGCCTTCTTTGGCGCCATGGTGTTCTCACGAACAGTCTTCACAAGGATAAAGCGCAGGATGAAATCATCTTTCATCATGTTCGCCTCAAGCGCCTTAATGCCGGCAGGATCTGCCTCAAATTTGATCCAACCGAAATAGGCGGAGCGGTATAATGCTCGCTTATTTGCTGCGATCTTAGTGATTGCGTAGCTGAGATCCATGTGTTTTGGATACTCGTCCGCAATGACGCGACCGCCATAACTTTCAATAACATCACGGATCGCCGTGACGCGCGCGCCGAGCTCCTCATCTCTGACGATGGGCACGATATGGAAGCCGATTTCGTAGATCTTAGGATCGTTCGGGATGGCTTCGATACTCATTTCTTTATTTATCATAATATGAGCATACTAACAGACGAGGCGAAATATGTCGAGAATGCCTTAACTAAGCCACAATACTGAAGACTCGGAGTGCGTTTTGGTTAAGAGTGAGCCGAACTTCCTCATGATCAGCGCCGCGCAATTCGGCTATTTTACGGTAGATTTCGTCTACATAGAGCGGTGTATTGCGCTTCCCGCGGTATGGGACAGGAGCCGCATATGGAGAGTCAGTCTCAGCCATAATCATGTCGAGTGGAGAATTTCTGATCGTCTCATCATACTCCGCAGAAAACGTGATGACCCCCGGGAATGACACCGTAAAGCCGAGGTCAAAATATTGTTTGGCTATATCATAACCTGCGGTAAAAAAGTGAATATTGCCGCGCACCTTGCTACCAAACTCTGCTTGATGTTTCTTGATGAGCACGATAGTCTCGTCATGCGCACTACGCGAATGGATCATCAGCGATTTATCAACGTCGGCGGCAAGTCTGATCTGCGCTTCAAATAGCCCATACTGACGTGCGCGTTCTTCATCCGAAACTTCTTTCTGCCGGTAGTAATCAAGGCCGCATTCCCCTATGCCGACTGTACGAGGATGGCGTGCAAGTTTTGTATATACTTCGTGCTCATAGCGCTGTGTCTTGTCGTCATTCGGATGAATTCCGATCGTCGCCCACTGTCCCAGATCTTCAGCACGAGCGATCGCTTTCTCGCTCATCACACGGTCAGTCCCAACCGTAATAGTGACGATGTCGCGCTCTCTCATTTGTTTCATGACAAGTGCCGCATCAGCATCAAACTGTGCGTCATTCAAGTGCGAGTGGATATCGATATATTTCATGAATTCTTTACTAGGCTTATGCGGGTTCTTTGCCATCGATGTAGTCGATGCTTTCGAGAAAAACGCCGCGCTCGAAACCTCCTTTTCTCTCTTTCTTTTTATCGCGTATCTCAAGCACCTCGATGAGTGAGAGGTCATTGTGATAGAGAATCGCATCAATAACTTCTATGACGTCAGCTATCTCTTCCTTGAGATGTGTTACATCAGGATCATCGTACGCATCGCACACCTCCTGTGCTTCTTCGAGCAGTTTATCCTTCAGGCATGCAAGTGTTTCTTGCTTCCCCATGTAGCGCACTTTATAGTCGGTTGCAGTAATCTTATTTGCGACGTCATGCTCATAGATATCGATCATGTTGTCGCGTACGAGCTTGTTGTAGATTTTCTTCATATCGGTCGTATCGATGAGACTTATGAAAGCCTGTTGAACAGAGGGGTCTCGGGCATCTGATGGAGTTTTACGAGGCGGAAGATCTCGTCGGCTGAATTCGGAAGGAAGGGTTTAAGGAGTATCGCAAGTGATGCGAGTCGCTCGACCATTTCGGTGATGAGCGCTTTCCCTACGTCAGCATCCACCTTGATGACCTTGAACGGTTCGGTCTCCTGAATATAGCCGTCGAGCTCGCGTACTCCTGCCATGATGCCTTCGAGTGCCTGCTTGAGATCAAATCGACCTATTGCGCCGTCGATGCTCGTTTGCGGCAACATATCCGGGAGTATGACCGGTCCATCGAGGTGAGTGGTCGCCATTTTCATGATGCGGCTCGTGAGATTGCCGATACCGTTCTGCAGATGATTAACATAGCTCAGCTTAATGGAGTCGAGGGTGATGTCGCCGTCTTCAAATGACGGGATGTCGTGCAAGAGGACGAAACGCAGGACGTCTTCCGGGTACTTGGCAAAACCCTTGAATGTATCGATAACCTCGAACGGACTGATGACATTGCCGAGTGATTTGGACATCTTTTGTCCGGCTGAAGTGATGAAGCCGTTGATAACAATGCGAGAAGAATTCGGCAAATCAACCGACATGAGCATGGCCTGCCACATCGCAGACTGCTGGCGCAGATTATCTTTGCCGCAATATTGTACCGGGGTACCTTGCTTCCAGAATTTCTCGAATGAAATATCGTTGTCCGGCCAACCAAGAGTCGAGATATAGCTGGTCAAGGCGTCGAACCACACATACATGACATGCTCATCATCGCCCGGAACCGGCACTCCCCATGGCATCTTCGACTTAAGGCGCGAGATTGAGAAATCTTCGAGTCCGCGTTCTACGAAAAGCTTGATCTCATTCTGTCGGAAATTGGGGATTACGAAATCAGGATGCGCCGCATAATACGCGAGCAGCGGCTTCTGAAACTCTGAGAATTTAAAAAAGTAATTTTCTTCGTCGATGAGCTCTATGTCGCGATTCGGGTGGATGGGGCATCGCCCATTCTCAAGCTCGCTGTCAGTCTTGTTGAGTTCACAGCCGACACAATACTTGGACTGATAGGTCTTCTTGTAGATATAGCCGCTTACCTTACAGCGGCGCCAGAGCTCCTCGGCTGCCTTCACATGCTTCGCATCTGTTGTGCGAATGAAGTTGATGTCACTAATATTCAGTGCACTAAGGAGTTGTCTAAATTTCTCAGCATACTCGTCGACATATTCCTGAGGCTCTTGTCCGGCTTTGATTGCATTCTCGTATATCTTCGCGCCGTGTTCATCAGTACCGGTATTGAAGAACACCTCATCCCCCGCCTTCCTGAGGTAACGTGCAACCACATCTGCACGGATTATTTCCATCGCGAAACCCACATGAGGGTCGGCGTTTACATACGGAAGCGTGGTGGTGAGATAAAAGGATTTGGCAGATTTTGCTAATTTCATTTCAGACATAAAAACAGACTATCACAGGAGGCAGGGCCACGCGAGCGCGGAGGAGTTATGTAAAGTCTTCGAATATTTTCTTTTCTTTTGCAACATCGCCCAAGAATTCCACAAGAATTGCGGTCACAGGAACAGAGAGAATAATACCAAGAAATCCGGCCATCTTGGCGCCAATGACCAGCGCAAGGATTACCAGGACCGGAGGGATGCCGATGACCTTACGTACCACCCAAGGATATATCAGATGACTCTCGAATTGCTGAATGAAGAAGTACACTATCGCCACGATGATGGCGGCGTTTATTCCCGGACTGACATTAAATGCATGTATGGCGTTGCCCGGAGGACTGATACCGTGCGAATATGCAAGTACGATGCCCGGAACCGCGGAAAGGATGGGGCCGAACACCGGAATAATCTCGAAAATCATCGCCACGATTGCCAAAAATAGCGCGGATGGGATACCCATCAGAGTCATGGTGAGAAATACCAGTACTCCGACAAGTACTCCAAGTAAAACTTGCCCCTGCGACCACAAACCTATCTTCTTCTGCGAGCGCTTCCAGAGATCGACTACGTATGCGCGCGACTTTAATGGAGAAATCAATCGAAGAAGATTCTCTATCCCGTGTTCTTGAGCCGAAAGATAGAATGAAAGCACAATGATGAGTATGAATGAGAAGAAACCACCGAAGAAGATGCTAAATGATTTGAGCGCTCCTCCTTCCTGTAAACTATGCTTTATCACACTAAGAATGTTGCCTCCCTGCCCTCCCGCACTCAAACTTTCAGTAAGGGTACTCGCACCCGAGAGCGGACTCCACAGACTGGAAACATCAACATATTTGGGGACCACATCGGCAAGCAGTGACACATCATCAAGCAGTGCGGGAACAAAGAAGTAGAAAATGCCCCCGAGCATTGCTGCTCCAAGGCCGTAGACTATGACCAGTCCGAGGAGTCTTGGGACATTGTGCTTCACAAAAAAACGTACTGCCGGCTCGATGGCTGAGGCAAGAATCACCGCTGTAAGCACCACCAGGAAGATATCGCGCAAAAACCACAGGGCGGCAAAAAATGCCATTACGAGAATGACGCGGACCATAGTTCCGGTCGAAATACTGATATCCACCTCCTCGCCATCTTTTTTCACAAACTCATCATAGCACTCACCGATAGGGCGAACAAGAAATCGAAACAGAGGGCGAATCTGGCGAACTACTTCGTTACTCTGCTCTTCGGTGATTGCTTTAGAACTTTAGTAGCGGCTCGAATTCGGAAGCATCCTTCCACGGACCAATCAGCGCAAGGTTGAGATGTTCTTCTACGAATATCTGCCCGGCGACTTTTTTGATCTCTTTGGCGCTCACCGCACTCACCTTCTTCATAATCTCTTCGGGGCTAGATAACTTGTGCTTGAGAATCTCTTGGAAACCGTAGAATTCCGATAGTTCGTCTGATGATTCAAGCCCCAAGACCAGCCTTCCCGCGAACATGTCCTTCGCTTTCTTGAGCTCGTCTTCACTCACTAATTCATCACGCAATTTGCGGAATTCAACCAGGATGGCGCTGACCGCTTCTTTTGCCCGCTCATTGACCACACCGGCAGATGCCGCAAATATTCCGTGGTCAGTGAATACGTCATTGGATGCGCGCACATAATATCCTAGACCCATCTCCGTGCGCACCTTCTGAAACAGGCGCGAACTCATACCCGAACCGAGAATACCTGAAAGAACCGCAAGCGGGTAATATGACGGATGTGCAAGAGGAAAACTTCGAACGCCTAGTACGAGATGTGTCTGGTCGGACTCTTTATATTCCACGAGCGCCTTGGCTTTCGTCTGGGTATCTACAACTTTTACCTTCCCCTCTTTCTTGGATTTTTTTATCACGGCGAACTGTTTCTTGACCAGAGCCTCAATCTTTTTGGTATTGAACTTACCCGCTACAACGATCGTGGTTGCTGACGGCACATACTGATTTTTTCGATACGCAAGAAAGTCTTCGCGAGTAAATGTCGTAACAAGCTCCTTCGGCCCTGTAATATCCCATCCTGCAGGCTGATCACCGTACACCAACTTCATAAAAAGATCATTCACTTTACGCATTGGCACGTCTTCATACATATTGATCTCACCGACGATAGCTCCTTTTTCCTGTTCGATATCTTCTTGTTTGAACAGCGAGTTGGAGTAGATATCGGAAAGCAGGTCGAGTACTTGAGGGAGATGTCCTGCCGCGACTTTCGCATAGTAACCGGTATACTCATGGCCGGTGAATGCGTTAAAATCAGCACCAAGTCCGTCCAGTTCTTCCGCTATCACCTGCTGCGTCGGGCGATGGACTGTGCCTTTGAAACACATATGTTCAAGGAAATGCGAAATGCCGTTCTTGTCTTTGGTCTCATATTTCGAGCCGGTCTCTACGAGCACGAGGGCAGTCGCAGTGCGTTGATCTTTCATCGGTACAAGCAGCATACGCATTCCATTGTGTAGTTTTTTTGTGATGGGTTTTGTCATAGAATTAGAGTATAACATATGCAAAAAACCCACCTGCAAAGACAAAAAATAAGCCGTCCGTGAAGGACAGCTTATTTTGACGTGATTCTCTATGATTACTTCGGTAATAGGACCGTATCAATCACATGTGTCACTCCGTTCGATGAAATGACATCGGGAGTGTTGATCATTGCTGAGCCATTTATCCACACCTGGGTTCCCAAGCGCTTAATGGTGAGCAACTTTCCTTCAACAGTCTTAAGCATAAGGCCGTCCGTAAGGTCGGACATCTTGTAGCGTCCTGCTATCACATGGTAGGTCAGAATATCCACGAGCTGTGACTTATTCTCAGGCTTGAGAAGTGTGTCGACAGTTCCTGCGGGAAGTTTCGCGAATGCATCGTTGTTCGGAGCGAAGACGGTGAATGGTCCAGCACCCTTCAGGGTATCGACAAGTCCGGCTGCCTTTACGGCTGCAACCACGGTGGTCACATTGCTTGCATTCACCGCATTGTCGACAATATCAAGTGAGCGCACCATCAGTGCACCGCCGACTTCAACACCGTCGGTCATATAGGTCGACTGTGTCGGCAAGAGGACAGCATTAATCACATGGGTCACACCATTCGATGATATGACATCAGTGGTCTCAACCATTGCACTACCGTTAATCCAGATAAGACCGTTCGCATCGCGATGGAATTTGAGCGTCTTTCCTTCAACAGTCTTGAGCACAAGGCCTTCGGTAAGGTCTGCGTTGGTGTAGCGTCCTGCTACCACATGGTAGGTCAGAATATCCACGAGCTGTGACTTATTCTCAGGCTTGAGAAGTGTGTCGACAGTTCCTGCGGGAAGTTTCGCGAATGCTGCATTCGTCGGAGCAAAGACCGTGAAAGGTCCTGCGCCCTTCAGGGTATCGACAAGTCCTGCTGCTTTTACTGCTGCAACTACGGTTGTCACATTACTTGCAAGTACCGCATTATCGACGATATCGCGTGAGCGAATCATCATCGCACCACCGACCATGATCCCGGTATCAGTGTTCATCATATTGTCCTTCATGGTATCTTTCATGCTGTCTTTCATCATGTCCTTAGGCATATCCATCGACATACCCTTCAGCTTGGCACGTGTCATCGGACCGTAAAATCCGGTCGACGGCAGACCCGCCTCACCCTGGTATGTTGCCAGCGCCATTTTAGTTAATTTGCCAAAATATCCCTTAGCAACCCCTTGCGGCATGACGAGATAGCCTTTGCTCTCAAGCCAATTCTGGAGCCAGACGACTCCGTCTCCGCGTGAACTCATCATGAGGTTCGACTCGCTAACCATTGATGCACTTGTCGTCATCATCATGTCTTCTGCAAACACTGTGAAAGGCAGAGTCAGCAGCATTGCTGCAACCGCCCCTCTCCCCACTCTCATAATTACTTTTTTATTCATACAAATGAATTAATCACTAATAATCAAGCAATCGTCTCCCGAGAGAGCAGATTGCTTAAGTTACTTAAGTATATACATCACAGATGTGATGTCAACCATACTTTACATGCTATCATGTGGATAATGAGTATGGTGTGAATTTCACTACAGGTCCGAGGGTTTTGAGTTCTTGAGAATAATCTCAAGTATATGTATATATCCTGAAAAATCTTTTGCGGTCGCCCCCACTAAGAGAAGATTAAGCCGCTGACAGAGAATGCGGTCGTATATCGGAACAAAACCCCTGCCCTTTGCCGTGAGGCGAAGTATCTTTGCGCGTGAATCCTTGGTATCTACGGCTTCCGCTATGTAGCCTTTTTGTATGAGCTTTCGTGCCATTGCTGTGACAAGAGGCGCATCAATACCAAGCTTCCGCGCAAGTACACTCGATCGGTATCCTTTCTTTTGCTCATAGAGGGTTCCAAGAAGTGACCAATCGAGCGTAGAGAGTTCGACTATCTCAAGTTCATCGGTCGCGTATTTCCGCAATATGCGATACGAATGCGCATGAAGTAGCCCCGCGCGATACGTTGGTTCATTATGGTCGAAAAGCTCTTTCTTCTTTGAGGGCTTCATGTGCACACTATACTCACATTTGCTTCACTGTAAAAGGTTGCGATTATTCTCGTGTGAGTGCAGAGTGAAGTTCTGTCAGCTTTACTCTTTTTTGGGTTCCTGTGTCACGATCCCGCAAGGTGACCGTATCGAGTAAATCTTTATTCTCACCGAGTGTGTCGAAATCGATAGTCACACAATATGGGGTACCTATCTCATCTTGGCGGCGATAGCGTTTGCCAATGTTGCCGTTGTCGTCGAATTCTACACGCATCACTTTCTTGAGCATGTCATACACCTTACGTGCTTTTGCGACAAGCTCGGGCTTGTTTCTCAGTAATGGAAATACGGCTACTTTTATAGGTGCTAATTCCTTCGAAAGCTTGAGTACCGTGCGCTCCTCTCCGCCAAGCTCATCAACGACATATGCATCTGACATAAACGCAAGAAACATGCGCCCAAGCCCTACTGATGTCTCCAGTATCCATGGAATATACTTCTCGCTCGTATAAGGGTCTGTATACGAAAGGTCAACACCTGAGTGCTTCGCATGTTGAGTGAGGTCGTAGTCGGTGCGATCGTGAATTCCTTCCATTTCATCAAAACCGTATGAAGGATAGTTATACTCGATATCCCAAGCATCAGAAGCATAAAACACAAGATTTTCATGTTGCTTCCATCGAAGATTTTCTTCTTTGATGCCCATTTTCACGTACCAGTTCCAGCGGTCGCTCTTGATCTTTTCATATGCATCTTTATTCTCATGAGGACGAACAAAATACTGCGTGTCAGCTTGCTCGAGCTCACGTGTGCGAAAAAGAAAATTACGGGGTGATATCTCGTTACGAAACGCCTTCCCAATCTGCGCCACCCCAAAAGGTACTTTGGCGCGCGTCGTGTCCACAATGTTCTTAAAGTTGAGGTAGATACCTTGGCATGCTTCTCCGGGCAGATATACTGGCTGTTCATTTTTTCCAGTGAAGTCGCCCATGTTTGTTTTGACAAGCAGATTGAACGCGCGCACTGGAGAAAAATCATTTGCGCCACACTTTGTACACTTGATCGCAGCTTTGTGCGCATCAAACAGCGCGTTTAATTCTGCTTCAGACATTTTTTCGTCAGCTGTCACGCCAATCTTCCCTAGTTCCTTGTCAACGCGAATGCGTGTATTGCATTTCCTGCACTCCGAAAGAGGGTCGGAAAAACCACTGGTATGCCCTGATGCCTCCCAGACACGAGGATCTTTAAACATCGCTGAATCAAGGCCAAAATAATTATCACGGAGCTGGACATGCTCTTTCCACCACGCTGCTTTTATATTATTGAGTAGCTCAACGCCATATGGCCCGAAATCATACATTCCAGCCATTCCACCATAAATCTCGGAGCCTTGATAGATGAAACCGCGGCGCTTACAAAGCGAGACGATAGCCTCCATTTTCTCGTTTGATTCTTGCTTTTTTTCAGTCATGTTTTTCTTGTCTATTATGATAGCCATCCTACACAATTTCCGAGCATGAGGAAAGAACCTTTATGCGGTAGGGGTGGGCTACTTCACGATATTGTAATCAGTATTGACCGCCTTCGGATCGGTCGAGAGTACGGTGTTGAGTTCATTGCCATCTTGTCCGACCGACTGGTTGGTAAATGCATCGATGCCCTCGAATCTAACCTTACTCAGTAAGGAAGGAGCTGCACCGAGCTGCGAGAGGCTTGGGGTCAGGACAATCTGGAACACGACCTCTTTTGGCGGGGTGTTCACACCGGTCCCCGAAGGAATATCCCCCGGAGTCCAGATTACCTGATGCGAAGACGGATCATAGATGATATTTTCGTTGCTTGGATATACGGCTCCCGCCCACTGCACATACGGAGGGATGACCGCATGCACTTGCGTGGACTTGAGTTTATTCGAAGTATTCACGATATCCCATATCACCGAGTACGTGGTTTCCTGTTCGACTTTCGGAGGTAGTGGTCCGGTGTTCACAAAAGGGCCGCCGTGATAGACTACACGCGAAGCAAACTGTGCCTGAGATGTGATGCGAATCTCTTCGGTAATCACCGTATTTATCTCTTCAGGAACTCCCTGTTCGGAAAAACGCTTTCCTTTCACTGTCACTTCCGCAATGATCGTTGGATCTGTGATAATCTTTCCTCCGCTGACATTTGGTAGTGGGGTGAGCGCAAATCCAACAGTACCTCCTGCGCCAGTCTCAACTTCATGTAAGTCGGCGTAGCCTCGTTCATCCCAAAGGATAGTGTTGTCTGAAGACCTGAAGAAGCCATTATTGGACGGACGAACTTTACTGCGGTCAAATACTACACCGGAAAGATTCACTTCAATTTGTGCGTTCACTATCTTTGTAGGGAGATTATTCTTCCATATCACTTGTCCGTCGATACTTTGTCCGTACCGTGCGGTCGCATCGCCGGCCGACTTACCATTCATAAGGAGTGTAATGCCAATGAACGGACGCTGCAGTGTGACGGCGGAGAGAATATTTGCATACAGCGTATTTACATCCCTATCGGTCTGGTCCTGTCCTGCGCCAATCGAGGTATGGAAGACTTTTTCCTGAGTATTGTCACCGACGAGAAAGCCTTTAATCTTCACCTTGAACTTACTTGCGGGATTCATCACGCCGATGCGCCAGATATTATTGCCGAATGATGGTTTCGGATCTGCATCTACATAAGTAAAACCGAGCGGGTACTCGACTTTCACTAACATATCGCGGAGCGGTATCACCGTATTTGAGAGTGCATTCACATTCAGCGTGATCTCTTGACCGGAATTGATCTCCTTGAGCATGTCGACCGTAAGGTTTATCGGAGCAGCGAGAAGATGCATTGGGCGGACTTCCTCTTTCTTGAATGTCGAGTTGACATTAGTGAAACGGAATTCGAGACTGGCGCGCAATTCTTTGTTGGTATTTTCCTCCCCAAGGAAGATCGCCTTTGTATGGAACTCCGCAACCGCACCTGCGTCGATATTTCCGAGTAGTTTCTTTTCGTCACGCAAATCCTTGCTTGGGTCACTCACATAGCGTGAGCCCTGCGGATAAACGAGCGTGAGGTTGGCATATTCGAGCGCAAAACGATTTTGATTGGTGATCTTAATGACAATGTCAGCCGGAATTCCCGGCGTAACCCCGACAGGTACGTCGAAGGCAATTAAGATGTTCTTGTCCGACGGCTTGTTTGAGGGATCAAGAATCTGGTAGAGTAAATACCCGCCAGAACTGAATGCTGTGAGAACGGCTACAATCACAAGCGCCTTGAGTATTTTGATCCCGGAATTTTTTTTCATGCCGCGATCAGTGACAATAGTAGTGTCCTGCCAATTATTTGCGACTTCAATATCCGTCGGGGTGAGTTCGGCTTTTTTGACCGCATCTTTAATATCATCCGTGCGATAAAGATCACGTTTTGCGCGTTCAATACGACTCGATTCATACTCAGTGTCCATCCCGTTAGAAGTAGGATGCGGACAGATGTACTGCCCTTCCTGCTCGACTACTATTTATAAAAACGACCACAAATTGTTGCATAATTTAAATGTTGCGTCCGCGACTTTTAACGAGATTCATATTGGACCATTATACATTGCAGAGTGGTTCGCAGCGAGCGCTTCAATCTACTGATACTCCTGATTCACAGCTGCGTTTCACGGAGTGCCCGGTTTACACTCGAAAGCAGGGTCATACGGCGTTCGCGGACAAGAAGGCTCGCCGTGTTATCTTTCCAGACATCAGAAGTGAATAGCGGTTCTATCCCCTGTGTATCTCCCCAATATCCGAGCCGGTGGAGGAGCCGGACCACAAATAGCAGTTCCGCAGCACGCAGTTCTTCCTCATCTTCTATGGCAGTGAGGTAATTGAGGCCATCAAGCACTTCGCTAAACAGTGATGCCTCGGCTTCCTCACCCTGAATGAGTCTGCGGATGAGCTCGGTGTATTGTGCAAGGATAGAACGTTTTCGTGATGATCCCCAAAGTGAACCATAGGACTCAACCGGCCGAGCCGAAATCAGCTTCCAACCGTGCTTACCGTGAATAAGGTCCACATGCGCGTGAGAAAATGTCTGGAGCGCATAACGCAAGCGGGAGCGCATCTCACGTAAACTTTTTGCATGTACAAGCACTAGCCCAAGTTCGCGGGTATAACAATACAGTAGCCGGTCGCCTTCACCCCGCGCGATGCCCCCAAGCAGAAGTGCTTCAGTATGATACACATGATATGCCATACAGTCAGTAGGGCGAGAGTAGTAAGTAGGAAGTAGGAAGAAGCAAATCTAATTGCATATTCATTTGTTCATTATTATACTACCTCAGCTTGGCAACCACTATGCCTTTGTTATTTCAACCTTTATCTCCCCTTCACTATAAGTAATCCTCGAGGCTCCGACAGTCTTCTTGAACAACTCTTCGAATTTCTTTACCGCGGCAGTTGTTGTCGTAGGTCCTGTCACATGCACCAAGCCGATATCTTGGGGGACAAAATCATTCTTTTTGCGCGCTTCCTGCACCAGGCGGATGATATCACGAAGCTCCCCCTCTTCTCTTAATTCGGGAGTAAGTACAATATCAACCGCGACAGATACACCTCCAGATTCAGCCTTCCTGAGATGAGGATCATTCTCGACGCTAACATTCAGTTCTTCATCATATATGACCGACTTTACATTCACTTCGTCGCGGATAATCGCAAGGACATCCTCGGAGAGTACAGTATGCTTTGCCCCGAGCTGGAATGTGAGAGTCGCGAGCGGCTGACGCACTTTCAAATTGTGCTGTGCACGTATATTGAGCGCCACCTCAACGACCTTGCGCGCGACGTCCATATTGTCGAGAATACTGCTCGCAGCAACTCCAGTCTGTGGCCAGACTTCAAGATGAACGCTTTCTTTCTTTTCTACTATAGGCAATCGCTGATAGAGGTCTTCTGCAAGGAATGGCATGAAGGGTGCGAGGAGTTTTGACAGTTGCATCAGTATCCAGCCGGTGGTCTCGATTGCGGAAGTTCGGTCAATCGCATCATCACTCTTGAAGCGATCACGGGAGCGGCGTAGGTACCAAGTCGAAAGATCATCGATGAACGGCATAATGGGGCGGGTCGCCTTATCAAGCTCATGGGTATCGAGATGATGAGTGACTTCGGCGTGCGTCTCATACCAGCGCGCAAGTATCCAACGATCAAGTGTGTGCGCCGATGACGGAGTCTCACGTGAAATGGTCACGTGCTCGGTATACATCTCGAGGAATGAGCGCACATTATCGGTGCGTAAGGTGATTTTCTTAAACACTTCATCAACACCCGAGAGCGCAAAACGCAGCTCCTCGCCGCGTACGACCGGAGAGTTGATCATATAGAAACGCACTGCATCCGCTCCGTATTTGGCGGCAAGCTCGAGTGGATCCGGATAATTCCGGAGACGCTTTGACATCTTCTGTCCGTCTTCCGCCAAGATGAGTCCGGTAGTAATAACACTCTTATACGCGGCACGGTCAAACAGCGCGACCGAAAGAATGAGCATGGTGTAGAACCAGCCACGGGTTTGATCGACCGCCTCAGCAATGAAGTCGGCCGGGAAATTCTTCACGAACAATTTGCCTTCTGGTGTGCGTTCATCACCCATATAGTGAAACTGCGCAAACGGCATCGAACCTGATTCGAACCAACAGTCAAAGACCTCAGGGATGCGTTCCATCGTACCAAGCTCGCAGCTGCAGTGGAATGTGACGCTATCGACGAATGGCCGATGGAAGTCGAGTTCAAATTTGTCGTTGTGCGGAATAGGGGCAAATGGAAACGGACGAACTTCAGCATTATTGATATAGTCCTCACCTTCACCGTCACGAAGTGCCGACGCCTCTTCCGGAGTGGAGCCTTTTGCAACCGCATCCGCAAGCCATGTGACATATTCGTGCGTGACAATGAGGATATTCTTCCCTTTATACTTTTTGTCGATTTCGTAGAGGAATTCACCGATACGCAATTTCATCGCCTCGAGGTTTTCGCCACCGGGGCTTGGTTTGGTGAATTTCTCGAGAATCGAAGTGAAGTATGTGCGATAGGTTTCTATTGCACAACCATTGAAGTCGCCGGTATTCACCTCACCGATACGCGCGTCGTATACGATGTCTTCTTTCGCAATACCCAGCGCCTCTGCGGCTATTTCTGCAGTCTCCTTGGTACGCAAGAGGGGCGATGCAATGATCAGATCTATCTTATCTTTTTTAAGCGTCGCACCTGCGGCTTTCGACTGGGTCTTCCCTTTCAGAGTAAGGTGAAATTCATCTTCCGGCTTGTAGCTCACCACGCCGCGTACATTCGACTCGGCCTCACCGTGACGCATGATGAAATACGTATTCGTACTGCGTGTGTGCTCGCGTAGCGCATCAACCGAGCCGAGGGATTCCATCTTGCCGCATTTGTTGCACTTCCATACCGGAAGCGGCGCCCCCCAGTAGCGACTGCGTGAAATTGCCCAATCGCGCGCTCCCTCAAGCCATTTACCAAAACGGCCGTCGCGGACATTCTCCGGGACCCATTTAATCTCTTTGTTCTCTTCGATAAGACGAGGCTTCAGGCGCGTCACATCAACAAACCACGACGATGCGGCATAGTTGAGCAGCGGCCAATCACAGCGCCAGCAGTGTGGATAGGAGTGCATAATATTCTCCTTAGCAAAAAAATGTCCATTTTCCTGAAGATACCTAAGAACGGCAATATCAGTTGAGAGACGCTCCTTGTCATCATCCGACTTTGGCTTCACGTACATGCCCGCAAAATCCACCACTTCCGGCTTCATCTTGCCATTCATTCCTACATGCTGAATGAACGGAAGCTTGAGTTTCTTTGCGAGGTCCATATCAACTTCACCGAACGCGGGGGCTTCGTGGACGATGCCGGTACCGGAGTCGGTGGTGACGAAGTCCGCGGCAACAACTTTCCAGCCGTTCTCCCGGTTCTCTAATTTCTCATCGTTTGCATAGTAATCAAAAATCGGCTTGTATGCTTTGCCGACAAGGTCGGAGCCTTTAACTTCCCTTACAACCTTATAACTTTTATTCTTGAGTATTTCTCCAACACGTTCTTTTGCAATAATTACATTGAACTGCCTAAATGCTACTTCGGGAATCGGATTAGTTTCCCCAACATTTTTTACATGAACAACCTCATTAAAATTAGTTTCCGCCAAAGCAACAACAACATACTCGATATCAGGATGCACCGCAACGGCAACATTGCCAGGCAGTGTCCACGGAGTCGTGGTCCATGCAATGAGAAAAGTCCCTGGCTCATCAACGAGCTCAAACTTTACATACACCGAGATATCCTTCACATCCTTGTAGCCCTGCGCGACCTCGCTCGACGCGAGTGTTGTCTCACAGCGCGGACATATGTGCATTGATTTGTATCCTTCGTAGATCAGGCTTTTGTCATGCAGGGTCTTGAACGCCCACCAGATACTCTCGGTATATGTCGCGTCCATGGTCTTGTAGGCATGCTCCATGTCCACCCAGCGTCCCATACGCGGAACTATCGCTTTCCACTCTTCGTCATAAGTCATGACACTATCGCGCGCTTTCTGATTGAATGCTTCGACGCCGTAGGCTTCGATATCCTGCTTGACCTTGAGTCCGAGCTCTTTCTCGATAAGGTTCTCAATCGGCAGTCCATGGCAATCCCATCCCCATTGACGTCGAACATAGCGACCGCGCATAGTCTGGTAGCGTGCAACAAGATCCTTAATGGTGCCTTGAAGCAAGTGTCCATGATGCGGGAGTCCGGTCGCGAATGGCGGTCCGTCATAAAATACATACGGGTCATTTCCTTCCGTATGTGCAAGGGTTTTTTCAAAAATCTGATTGTCTTTCCAGAACTGTTGTATCTTGACTTCGCGTGATGCGATCGACTCGGTTTTCTCGGGATGATTTTGTTTCTCTTTGTACTCCATAGTAGCGTTCATACTATCGGTTTTTCATATATCATGCAAAAAAAACGCACCCAGTGTCTTTCGTAGTAGCGTCAACACAGATTACTTTGGGACACGCTGTGCCTTTTCGTATGCGGTGTCACTCCACGATACAACATGCTCGAGTTTCGCTATCTCAATGTGCAGATCATGCTGCTCGGCTAAAAGCAGCGTGTATTCCTGGTCATGCGCCCTATTCTCACGAAATAGCTCATGGGCATGGTAGCGGTAGATAAATCCCATCATGAGAAAATTCGCAATGATCACCAGTACTGCAAGAATAGTCATGCCATTCAGCTGAATAACCTCTTTGCGTTCTATTGGTTTTTCTTTGGGTTGTGCGTTGATAGGCATATATGATGAGTTATCATTCATGTGGAAGCTTCATTTCTGAAGTCGATGAAGCGCTGAGTGTTGCACGATAGTCGGAGAGTTTACGTATCTCGGTGCGTAGCACATCGCTCTCGTGCTGATTGTCTATGTGCGCCTCTTCAAGCGCGACAATATGCCACAGAGCACCCGTAATGATGGTGAAGAGCATGCTCGCGAGTACGACTTTCCAAATCCGTCCCATTGGGGTCGACTGCGCTGTGTTGTTCTCGGTGTAATTCATAAACTACATTCTAATGGGAGCGGGTATTCCCAGCAACCAAAGACCTTTTCCGAGCACCCGCGAGACAAGTGTGACAAGAGCGAGCTTGTACGCCTCATCTGCTGCTCCGTCGAGGACGATGGTATTGCCATAGAATGAATTGAATTCACGCGCGAGCTCGACCAGATAGGTCGCAAGATAATGCGGTTCACGCTCCTCCTGTGCACGCAGCACGACATCAGGAAAACGCAGCAGGTATTTATGGAGCGGTCTGGTCTCATCGCCTGACGCTTTGGCGGGATCGACAGCTTTGTCCGTGGCTTTTGCGAGAAGCGAACAAGTTCGAGCGTAGGAATACTGCAGGTACGGACCTGAATCACCCTCGAATGAAAGTGATTGCTCGAAATCAAAGATGATATCTTTCCCCGATGCCTGGCGCAGTATCGAATACTTTATGGCGCCGATTGCGACTTGTTCCGCAATAAGCTGCTTTTCTTCGGGCGTAAAATGCTCCCCTGCTATCTTGAGAAGCGCCATCTCTTTTGTCTCATCGATGAGTGCCTCTGCAGTGATGACATCACCGGTGCGTGACGACATCTTCCCGCTTGGAAGTCGCAACATACCATGCGCGTAGTGCTCGGTCTTCGCGGCGAGTTCGGGAAATACTTTCGCCATCACATCAAGGAGTACGTTGAAATAGTCGTTTACTTCATTGCCAGTGATGATGATCGAAACATCATAACGCGTCGCGTCATATTTGATCTTCGCAAGTCCCAGCTCTTTCGCCTCATAGGTCGGCAGACCTTCTTTGTTGATGAACACACGCGTATGGAGTCCGATTGATTCATCACCTTTATAGACAATGGCTCCGTCAGAAATTTCAAATATGTCGGGATGCTTTTCCACAACCTCTTTACCGAAGCTCGCGCTTTCACTCTCAAAGAAGTAATGATCGAACTTGGTGCCGAGTCGCGCATAGATAGACTCAAAGTATTCGAGGCTCACCTTACGCCCGAGGTCGTAGAGGGCATTTATCTCCGGGTCTGAGCGGTCATAAATCTTCTTGTTGATCTCAGTGATCTCTTTCTTTGCTTGCTCATCTTTCTCGAAACTCATCGCACCGAGTGAATAACTTGAGGCAAACCAAGCAATCTGCCCGTTTATGCCTTGCTGGCGGGAGCGTTCCGATTTTTTCATTCCCCATACCGCTTTTGCAATCTGCATACCTACGTCCCCTTGATAACACAGTCGCTTCGTATCAGCTCCGGAAACTTCAATAAGCCGCGATACAGATTCGCCGATAGTGTTCGACATCAAATGTCCGATATGAAATTCCTTGAACGGATTTGGGTCAGTATATTCGACTATCACTTTTTTACCTGCAAGGGCTTTATTCTCTCCATGGGTATCACCAAGAGAAAGTGCCTCGGTAAGTGCAGCGATAAAATATGCTTTCGAAAGTTTGAAATTGATGAAACCCGGACCGGCGATTTCTATTGCCAGAATATTCGGGTCATTCTGCGCCATGAGTCTTGCAACTATTTCTGCCGCGAGTTCACGTGGATTCTTGCCGGCTCCTTTGGCTCCCATCATTGCGACATTGGTAGCATAATCACCGTTGCCGAGATCCGCTGGGTGCTCAAGATTAACTAGGACTCCTTCTATCCCGAGACTCGAAAGCGCTTCTAGTATATATCCCTTGAGTTTGTCTTCTATTGCCATTGAAATACAGCTTAACAAAGAAGGCGGAAAACCTGAAATTTCCCTTTTATTTCTTTTTTCCTTTTCCCGAGGTCATCTTTCTGATGATGCTTTCCACTTCCGAGAGTAGCTCTTCGAGACCCTGTCCTGCCTCCACCACCTCACTCGGATGATTTTTCAGATATTTGTGATAT
The DNA here is from genome assembly GCA_043743715.1 of bacterium. Lineage (GTDB taxonomy): Bacteria > Patescibacteriota > Minisyncoccia > Phycocordibacterales > UBA6899 > MHLP01. The sequence continues at coordinate 22,159 of JAYTWK010000001.1, read as the reverse complement.
GCCTTGCGCACACGCTCGTGGAATGCAAGACCAGCCAATTCAAAACGATCAAGTTTTTGGCCTTTGTTCTTGAGGCGTCTCTCTCCTTCTTTTGCGTCGAGGTCGAGGAAGATGTAGAGATCGGGTCGCACAAGCTTATTGCACTCTTTCTCAAGAATTCGGAACAGCGGCAGAAGATCAGGGCGTTTCCAGCCTTCGATCTGATAGGCATAGGTGGATGCTATATAGCGCTCGCTTATGACGTGTTTCCCTTTCTTGAGATTTGGAATGATGACCTTCTCGATATGCTCGAAGCGGTATGAAAAATGCAGCATAAGTTCGGTGACAGGCGACATTGCTTCGCAAAGCAGTATCTCGCGTACTTTCTCACCGACCATCGTCCCTCCTGGCTCACGAGAGAAAACGAACTTCCCTTTTGGTAAGGTCTTTTGGAGGTACCGCACGACCGTACCCTTGCCGGCTCCGTCTCCTCCCTCAAGCACGATAAACTTCCCTTTCTTCATGCGGACTGTGTACGAATAGTCGCAATGATTTCATCGAGTGCATACTGCATCTCTTCGACTTGTCTCTCGTTATGTACCAGATAGTTCGCCATCGCGATAGGCCCTCCCTGCTCGAGCTGCTCTATCTGCGCGACATCTCGGATCTCGGCTTCATCATTGGTAAGCGGACGCACCGGACGAGTGGTGAGGCGCATGTGTCGTATCTTCGGCGATGCATGAATAGCAATGGTCGAGAATGTGTCGCCGTAGTGACGCTCAAATGTCTGATACTCGGTCCAACTGTACAGACTTTCTACGAGGACAAGCGGACTATACGGAACCGCGTCGATAAGTTTAATCATTTCGTTGGCATAGTAGTCCTTACCGTGACGCGCACGTATTTCTTCGCGCACATTGCGTTCGTTGACTGGATTTACCGAAAGTCCGCGTTTCTCAACTTCGGCGATAGTGATTTGTCCGAAATACACCTTCGGGAAATGGTATTTCTCCTCAAGATATTCGATTGCCTCGCTCTTCCCCGAGCCCGGCATGCCTAAAATGGCGACTATGTGACGCTGTTCACTCATGGTTTCTTGGATGACGCTCGTAATAGTTTTTTCTTCATGGTGTTCATGGTGGCGTTCCTCGGAGCACTGGTCTTGAATTGCTTCGCAAGGCGCGGTCCGTTTTGAGTGATATAGTTCGAGCCGAGCGCATCATAGCTTAACTCCGGCATTTCAATCATGTGCTCGAACTTAATCTTCGCGACCGGCTGGCCATGACGCACCAGTAGGTCTTCGAACGGACGCACTTCGAGTGTGAGAGGGCGCCCTACTCCCTCGCCCTTCTTGCCCCACCCCCAACCCGGGTCAATGAAGCCCGCATAATGCGAACGGAAGTCTCCGCTGCGCTCGTCCATCGGTGCCATCTCACATGCGAGTGCGGGCGGCACACGCACCGCTTCACGGGTCGAGAGAATATAAAACTCGCCTTTCTTCAGTGTGACATAGCCGTCACGCGAATGCATTGGAACAAAATAGTGCGACGAATCATAGTGATTCACTTTTGTAAGATCGAGCACTTCATCGGGGCAGGCACACTTATATCCGAGCAACTTGCCGGAAAAATCAAGGGTGAGAATAAGCGAGCCGTCGTTGTCGCGAATTTTTATCTCGCTATAGTCGAGCGGCTTCTTCTCCTTCTGGCGCCACAGGAGTTTGTGTTCGCGCATTGCCACTTCAAGGTCAAGTTCATTGAAGCGGGTGTCGCTGTTGAAAAGACGCAGCTGGGAAAGCGACAGTCCTTGTGCGACCTTCACCGGAAACGACTTGGGCTGCATCACGATCCACAGCTCTCCCTTGTATCCCTTACCCGCCGCATCATAGCGCGAGACTCCATCGGCCAGAACGCGCACGTGCAAATCAACCCGACCTGAGGTCGATTTTGGATTACAGTAGCCATAGACACTTTCGGGGAGCGAGAGTTTTTCATTCAGTCTCGCGAGATATATCGCATCACGCTCAAGGGGTTCTGTGATGTCGTGCTTCGCTTTCTTTATCAGCTTCATGATGTCGCGAATGGTCTCGCTCGGGCGCGGCTGAAACACACCCTCTACTTTATAAACCTCGGAGGAGAGCGAGAGGTCGAGCGATGCTGGGCGAACATGCTTGGCTTCGGCTCCGGTAATAAAACCCGCGCGCATCAATTGCGTTATTTGCTTTGCCGCAAGCGCTCCTTGCGCATGCGAAGCGTGTGGGGAAGAATAAGCGGCATGAGATGAACGTTTCACTCACCCATGATACAAAGTTGAGCTGCATCTATCAAACAAAGACAAATTTCCACCACGGGGCTAGGTAAAGTAAAGGCGCAAAACAAAAACAGACCCGAGGGGGGATCCATTTTTGCGAAGATGCGTTAAGGTTTTATTTTTGATACGATACGAGGCATCAAGGGTGCGGTACCCATGAGCCATACGCTGCGTATGGCGATTGGGGCCGTATCCTGATGATAACGAAGTAGCGTGCAAAAATTAAGCCTTAACGCTAATGCCCATAGAGCGAGCGGTGCCAGTTACAATCTTCATCGCCCCCTCTATATCAGCAGCGTTCAAATCAGGCATCTTTTTGGTCGCGATTTCGCGGACCTGGCTCTGGGTAAGCTCACCTCCGTTTTGAGTGCCAGGCTTGTTTGAACCTTTGTCCTTGCCGAGCGCTTTTAAGATAAGGCGAGAGACTGGAGAGACCTTCATGACAAATGAGAAGGTACGATCGTCGTAGACCGAAATCTCGACCGGAACGATGTCTCCCATCATGGTCGCTGTGGCAGCATTAAACTTGGTGACGAATTCGCCAATGTTGATGCCAGCCTGTCCGAGTGCGGGACCTACGGGAGGTGCCGGAGTGGCCTTTCCACCAGGGATTTGCAACTTTAATTTTTTAGTGACTTTTTTTGCCATAATGATTGTGTGTTATATATGTGATTCCTTTGCTGACAAGCGAGAAGCCCGGATTGCCGGCACTCATCAGATGTAGAGGATACTACTGAATTAATACGTATTTCGCAAGTTTTAAGAACTTTCTCAATTGGATACAACACGAGTCTTGGACTGTTTCAGTACTTGAGAATCCGCATGAGTGATACTGCTTCCAAACTGAAATCAGGAAAGACGAGTACTGTGGCAATTTTGGAAGTTCTAGATCTTCTTGATTTGGAGAAAGTCGAGCTCGACTGGTGTCTCGCGTCCGAACATCGGCACCATGACCTTCACGCGGCCGCGGTCCTCGTCCACTTCGCCCACGCGGCCCTCAAGCTCTTTGAACGGGCCGTCAGTAATGATGACTGACTCGCCCACAACAAGGTCGATGGAATGCTTCACACCCTTTGAGCTCATGCGGCCAAACAGACTGTCTATCTCCTTCTGTTCAAGTGGCACCGGAACAACGCCTGCGCCGACGAATCCGGTGACGCGCGGAGTGTTGCGCACGACGTACCACGAATCAGGATCGTAGATCATGTTCACGAGGACGTATCCCGGGTAGATTTCTTCTTCGACTTCGGTGCGCTTGCCGCCCTTCATCTTGATTTTCTTTTCCTTCGGGACAACAACCTCGAAAATCTTGTCCTCCATACCGAGCGACTCGATGCGCTGCTTAAGGTTTCGTACCACCGCATTCTCGTAGCCCGAATAGGTGTGGATGGCATACCAAAAACGGCCGGGCTTCTGCGCGCCAGCTTCTGCTACTACTTCAGGCTGTGTGTGTTGTTCATCCATATGATGTTGATGATATTTTTAGAAGCTTTCAATTCTTGATGGAATGCATATTATTTTTCGAAGCGTGTCATGGTGGCTGTACTCATGTACTATCACCTGACCTCTGATGGAAAAGTATGTGCAGGACGCAAAAATTGAAAGCGGTTAGCGATTAGACGAAATGCTTCAGCACCGAGCTGAACACGAAATCAAGGAAGCCCAAGAATAATCCGGTACCGATAGAGATAATCAGCACAATGACGGTGTAGTTGATGGTCTGTTTGCGTGACGGCCAGCTCACATGTCTTAGTTCACCGCGTACGTCTCTCAAATAGTCAGTAACTCCCATGATAGAAAAATTAGGTCTGTTAATTTCAGTAAAGTAACGAAAGATCTCCCGAAAACGTCTCCTAAGAAAAAACGCCCGGAGGCGTTTCTTCAATTGGTGTTAGTATACTCTTTTCACCTACCTTGTCAATCTCCGCTATGCATGAAAAAACGGCTCTATATATGAGCCGTTTTTTCATATCTATGGGTTTATGTTGACTAAACACTTTCTGAAACGGACGAAATTCGAGGCGCGGGAAGAATGGTGAGGAAGACATATTCAACATACGCTCTACGAATCACTCGGGACAGAGACCAAAGCGCCACGGGAGTATTTCCAAATTCAGTACTCGCAGCACTGCAACGACACTTCCATTTTTCTAAGCAGCATACCGCTAAGTAACATTGGTCGCTCGATGAAATTTTAGGTCAAGTTTGGCTGGTATGAAGTGCTATTTTATTTCGTACACGATTGTGACATTCGAAGTATATTTGTTCTGTCCTGCGGGGATGTTGGCTGCCTCAGGTTGTGCTCCGGCATCCGCAGACATGGCCTTCATCTCCAGCCCTCCGCGGTACATCATCGGATAATTACTTCCCTCATTAAAGGAAACGATGCGGACGATAGAGACACCAAGATCCTTCGCAAGCTGATCTGCTTTTGCCTTTGCTTTTGCAATAGCTGATTCACGCGCCTGTGCCTCAACCGCATCCTGATGTTCAACAGTGAAGTTCGGACCTGAGAGATTTGTTGCGCCATTATCTGCAAGTCCTCCGACAATAGTGCCAGCTTTATCCGCATCCTTGTCGATATCACGAATAGTCACGACCACCTGCTCGCTCACTTCATAGCCGATAAGTACCTGCTTGCCGGGAGGTTGCACGCAGGGATAGGCAAGGCACTCAATGCGCTTCTCTTGCCATTCATACTTCGGATTGAAGCTGTAGTTCGCTTTGATGTCTTTATCTTCGACTCCAGACTTACTCAAGAACTGATGGATGGACTTCATCTTTGTATCGACTGTCTTGCGTGCTTCTGCAACTGTCTTTGCCTCTTGTGTAATGGTATACGTGATTGTTGCGATGTCTGGTGAGGCATATGCATCACCGTCACCTGAAACTGTTATCGTGGTCTGTGCGTTCAGATCTCTGCCAATGTACTTATATTCCTTCAAATAGGTTGCGAATATTGCAAGAAGGAGCAGCGCTCCCGAGAGTGCAAGTATGACCACCGCGGTAACTGCTTTCTCCGGAGGAACTATCTTAACGACGCGCTCTCCTTGATTGTTGTCTGCTGACATGATTTTTTGCTTTTACTGATTAAATTGTTTACTGTATCCAGTCTAACATTTATCAAATACGTTTGTGACAATACGTCTGACTGATATGTCTCGGAATTATGTAACTCGTAACGGCCGTTACAAGTTACATAATGTAGGAACAAGAGACAAGGTGAGGTGAGGCAAAAGATAAGGTCAAAGGAAAAGAATGGAGGACAGACGGAGCGGCTCGCCAGCAGCATACTCATTTCATTTAACAGTCACCGACTTAGCCAGATTTCTTGGTTTGTCTGGATCGTTGCCGCGCAGAAGGGCGAGGTGATACGCCAAGAGCTGTATCGGAATAAGACTTGCGATCGGCGAAGCAAGCCCGAGATCCGGAACTCGCACCCACTCGTCATAGAGCACGCTGTTCTCCGGTGCGATACCAATCACATAGGCGCCGCGTGCGCGCAGCTCGGTGGTGTTCGATTCCATATCACGCTTGGTCTCGTCATTTGGCACAATTGCTATGACCGGAGTCCCTTCACCAATGAGCGCGATAGGGCCATGCTTCAACTCTCCACCAGAAAATCCTTCAGCGTGGATATAAGACACTTCTTGAATTTTGATTGCCGCCTCGTGTGCAATGGGCGCAGAGAGGCCGCGACCGATGATATAGAGGTCATTATGCTTTTTACTCTTCTCGGAAATTTTCTCTGCGATCTTCTTTGTCTCCTGGAACAGGTCGGAGTTGAGCCAGCTCCTGATGTCTTTCACCGCCCCTCGCATCACATGCTTGCCCTCTCCTATCTTTCCAGCGTATGCATGTGCCAAAAGAAGGAGCACCGCTATCTGCGCAGTCGCGGCTTTCGTCGATGCGACCGCAATCTCCGGCCCCGCATATATATAGAGTGAGGTATCAGACATTCTATCGATTGAGGAGTCGACAACATTGAGGAGTGAGACTATTTTCGCGCCTTCATCCTCTGCCTTTGCAAGCGCCTCGAGAACATCTGCAGTCTCGCCGCTTTGGGAAACCGCGAAGAGGAGTGCGCGTTTGTCGAGGAATTGTTCGTAGATAGAAAATTCTGAACCGACGAAGGTAGCTGAAAGTTTGCCGCCGAGCTTAGCGAGATATAGTTCGCCGAGCTTGGCCATTTTCGCCGCAGTACCACAGCCGACGAAGAACAGGTGCTCTGTGCTTTTGATCATCTTCGCTATTTCTGCAAGCTTCGCATCATCTTGCCTGATAGCCTGGTCGAGCGAATTACCCTGCTCCATAATCTCCTTCAGCATGTAATGCGGGTATCCTTCTTTGGTGGCGCTCACTTTATCCCAAGTAATGGTCTTCCACACACAGTCGACCTTCTTTGCATCAGTGATATCACGCAAGATGATCTCGTCCGCCTTGAGTTTAATGGCCACCATATCCTCCGGGTATGCCACCATGCGGGTATAATCGAGAAATGCAGGCACGTCAGATGCGACAAAATAGCACCCAACTCCTTTTCCAAGCACCAAGGGTGACCCGCGACGCATGGCCATGAGATACGATTCGCCCTTTTTCATCGCCACTATCGCATAGCGGCCTTCAAGCATGCGGCAGGCTTCTATGAACGCCATTTCAAAACTTTTTTTCTCCCCGACAAAGTATGCAATCAGATGCGGGATGACTTCAGTGTCTGTTTCCGAGCGGAAGAGCGCTGATTCACTGCGTCCGAGTTTCTCCACCAAAAAACGCTTGAGTTCGCGGTGGTTCTCAATAATGCCATTGTGAATAACTGCGACCGAGTCGTCGAAGGAGAGCTGTGGGTGGGCATTCTTCTCGCTCACCCCGCCATGGGTCGCCCAGCGGGAATGACCGAGCGCCATGGTGCCACTGATGTCCTTGAAATCGTCAGCAGACTTATCTGAGATTTTGCCAACTGCGCGAACCAAGTGAAATTCCTTCGCTTTTTGTGCAACGATGCCCCATGAATCATATCCGCGGTACTCAAGTTCACGCAGGCCGTAATATGCGCGCGTTGCTACCTTCTCTTCCTTCTTTCCGACATAGCCAAATATGCCACACATATATTCATCATAACCATACTTACCCTTCCGACGTAGCACAACAGGACTTATGCGAAGCGCGAAATTCTTTATTGCTAAGCTCCTACGACTCGGTCAACATACAAGAATATGCCTTCCTCGTCGTCTTCCTTACAGGAACTGTGCACCTTTTGGGATTTTAAGAAAAACCCACAAAAGGTCTTGCGCTGTGGTTCCCATTAAGAAATGGGTTCCCAATTACCACAGCTCACTCCGCGCCTCGAATTTAACCTAACTTTTCTTAGCGGTACTCCGCTTAGAAAAGTGGAAATACTCCTGTGGTGCATCGCTTTGCACAAGTCCTACACTGTTGTGCATTACCACATGTCTAGCGTGGAAAAATAAGTATATAATAATAGACATGAATCCCGTTTAAAGTTCTGGGGGCTCTTTGGTTAGAAAACTCTTAGTATACTGACACGGGGAATCATTTATGTTAAAAAATTTTATTACAGTAACTTCTAACGAATGAATAATTCCAAAGAGATGCGTGAGCTTGAAAAGCTATCCGCGGGTCTTGCGCCCAAAAAAAGTAGCTGCCAAATATGTAAGGTTATGGTGGTTGCCTCTATCGTGTTGTTTATAGCAACACTCGCACTCGTCTTACTCGAGCGAAGCAACATGTCGGCCACCCAAAACACTCCTGCGACAAATATCACTGATCCGGGTGTAAAATCAGAACGCATCAAGGCGCTCCGTGCATACCTCAAATCACAAGAAGGTACCACTACCTCTATTATTATTAACAGTCCTACAAAATGAAAAAACTAAGACTGCTTCGAACTGCGGTGCTCGCCGCAGGCATCGCCATAGGGCTCGGCTCGTTTGCTTCCGTGGCATCAGCGGCAACGATCATCACCAACTGGCAAGACCCGATACCGTATTCATTTGTCTCGTTCGGTAATCCAGTCATTATCAACGGCGCATATACACTTCCACCGTTTTGGGTCGGGACCATTTATGTCATTCAAGACGGAATACAACTTCCGCAAGAACTCACCATCAATAACTCGCTCGGAGCGACAGAGAAGAGCGCAAACTTCACCATCGATCTCGGCATTCAGCCACCACTGCCGAGTCCACACAATATTCAGCTTGAATTCTTTGGAGGAACGGCCGACTATATCAACGGCAAGGAGGCGGGAAATCCGACAAACAACGCCGACGAATATACCCTCCCGCGCACCTATACCGCGAGCGGCTCGCCCGACCCGGTGCTCTCTCTTTCGTACGACGCGGCTGGTACCCAACCGCTCTCTTCTCCTGCGCTCAATTTCGCCAATACTGTCGTCAATGTTTCGGCTGATCGCACCATCTATGTGCGCAATGTTGGCAGCGGGGTTGCAACAGGGGTTGCGAGTGTTTCAAGCGGCGAGAATCCTTTCTATTGTGTGCCGAGCTGCGCGTATACAATAGCCGCAGGGGCTCCGGCAGTACCTATAACTATTCGGTATCAGCCGAACATCGTGAACATGACAGATAATGCGATGCTCAACTTTTCCTGCACAGCAGCGAATTGCAACGGCATCAATGCGGCTATCACCGGCAATAGCGTCCAGAATCCCGTACTTCCCAAGATTAGTCTTAGTTGGGTCACAATAGATTATGGTATGCAGAATATAAACTCATTCCAGGATAAAGTGCTGATAGTGACCAATAACGGTGGAGGTCTCCTCACCGGCTCCTTGAACATCCCAGGAAGCGACTTCACCTGCGTCGCCAATCCCAGCTGTTCGTTCAGTATTGCCGGAGGCAGTAATCTGCCTATCACTATCCGTTTCGGACCTACGACCGCGGGAACAAAGAATGTGATCGCTCCTGAAACATCCAATGGCGGTTATAATTACAATATCGTTTTAAATGGATGGGGAAATGACAAGCCGCTCCAAGACATCACCTGTATGGGCTGTGCCAGTCAGTACAACTGGTCTGTCGGAGCCATCTCCATAGGCAGCATCGTGAACGCTGATGTCAACATCACCAATCGCGGAGTCGGAATGGCGACCGGTTACCTTGACCCCACACCGGGCACGTGGACCACCCACGGCTGGAGTTGTACATCGGTGACCGAACCCGACGGAAGCATTGTTACACCTCTTCTGAATCAACCTTGTCAGTATTACGGCGTCACGAACGGTGGAAATCCAGCGGTCGCACACATGAAATACACAGCACTGGCGCCCGCCGGTCCACTCTCCGACTCGGTTATGTTCAAGAGTACTTCAAATCTTGGCAATGATAATGCCCTCAGTTTGAATTCCAGTGTCATCCTTGGTCAGATCAATATCGGCGTCGGCTATAATTTCTCGATCATGGATACCCTGGTCAACAACAGCTATCATCCTGTCGCACCGACCGCACTCCCAATCCCTTTCACAAATCAGGGGGGTATTCCGATACTGGTCGAACTCACACTGCCCACCGGCGCAGGAGTCTATACCTGCAAGATAGAGAATGGTGCGGGAGTGACCACCCCTTGCAATCTCGACATCCCGAATACCCTGACCTTTGCCGGGAATGAGACACAGATCGTCACCATGTATTTCGCACCGACCGCACCGACCTTATACACCCAAAAATTCACCGTCTGCGTACTCTCAGATTGTGTAGACTACAACATGAGCAGCTGGGGTCAGGATCCTCGCATCAAGCTCGTTCCATTCATCCCAGGAAGTCAGGATGAGGATTTGTGGACCGTCTGCGCAACACAATATTCGACTTGTGTCTTCAGTGGAACCAAAAAAATATACTTCGGAAACGAAATTGCCTCTAGTTCGAAGACATTCACCAGCAGTGTCTATTGCGGTAGCAGTAATTTCGGAGATCCTACTCCCGGATATCTGAAGAAAATGTGTTGGTACAAAAATGATGATGGAGGCACTTGGATCAATGCTCCCTGGAAGACGCATATGTACTACAAGGTCGATAATATCGGTACCGGAGGAGTGGTCGAATATAACTTCATCAGCACTCCGCACTTCCTCTGCAGTAGCAGCCTTTCGAAATGTAGTGGCAGCATCATTAGTCCTCCTGGCTCTTTTGGCGGTAACTTTGCTCAAGACTACGACAAAATATACTTCAATCCAGCGGCCGCAGGTAACGTAACCGAGACACTTACACTTCAGTACAATTATCGCGCGTCCAGCTCGGCTCCGACAGACTGCCCGGGGAATGTGCAAAATTGCCACACCTGGAGCGCACCATCCCTGATCCATACTGGTACGGGCATTGCTGGTCCGCACCTCACTTGGAGTACGTATTATTTCCCGACCACCAATGTTGGAGCAACATCGACTACAATATTACGCGCGATTAACGACGGGACCGACGTCGCGAACGGAGTTACCGTCAGTCACATCGACGGCCCAATGGGCTGCGTGGTGTGCGGACCGAATAACGTTGCGGTGGGAAGCTCACTATGGGCGACAATTTCGTTCACGCCGGTCGCCTCAGGAGCGGCCGTTGGGCATTTCCTCATCTCGCGAAACAATGATCCCACAGACCCGTTAGCGCTCATCGCGACACTAAACGCTGTCGGCAATGCATTAGCGATGATATCGGTGACTCCGGGTTCACCGGGATTCCTTGATTATGGAACGGTCAACGAAGGTTCACAGGCAATCAGCGGAAACGGTACGATTGCGCCGATCATCGTCACCAACACCGGTGCAGCTCCGCTCTCGGGTGATGCGACGATCACTTCAGGAAGTACGCATTACATTTGCGTTACATGTCACTACGGACCGCTCAATCCCGGTCAATCAGCAGAAGTGAAGATTGCGTTCGTACCAGCTGATATCGGACCACTCCCTGGGACAGTGAGTTTCAGTGGCGGAGGCGGTGCTACCCTTTCCGTGTTCGGCATCGGACAGCTCGGCGCATCGAGCTTCTCGACCACAGACTCAAATTTCGGCAGAGTACTCGTCAAAACCGGCAACTATAAGGAGCAGGTTGTGACTATCGTCAACAACGGCACTCTCGCTGTCCCGGCGGGCACCATCAGCTGGACAGGTACATCGGGTGGAATGTTCACATGTGTGCCGCCGACGCCAATGGACGGTACGGGCAAATGTATGTACCCGGATATCGCACCGAACGGCGGAACGGTATCGTTCACGATTCGGTTTACTCCAACATCCCCCGGATCTAAGAAGGACACCATCAAGTTCAGCGGCTCATTAAATGCGAAAGTTTCGGTCATCGGTATCGGTGTGGTACCGTCGGTAAAGTTTAAAGAGCAGTAGAGTGACGTGACCTTCACTCACGAATGAAAAAACCGTCCGATTATCGGACGGTTTTTTTCATTATTTTTTTTATCAGCAGATTGAATCGTTCTCCTCTGTCGAATTCGTGAAGGAATTTTTCAAAGCTCGCCGCAGCGGGAGAGAATAGGATGATTGTTCTGCGCTTATGCACGCTTGCTATCCTAAACGCTCTTGCGACACACTCAGCAAGTGTCTTGAGAGGGGGGTCATGGGTGAACGCAGCAGGCAAAAAAGTAAGGAGTTTGGTTGTTGCTGAGCCCTCAAGCAGCACGAGCTCTCCTTTCTGCACCAATTTTTTTATCTCGCTCGAAAGTGTTTTGAACTCGAGGGATTTATCCGTGCCGCCGGCAATGAGTATGACGTCACCCTGCGCTCCAAAACGTCTGAGTGCGGCAATGGTACCGTCCGGGGAGGTTGCGCAACTGTCGTTTACAACCAAGAGTTTTTTTGTGTTCACAATTATTTCTTCGCGCATGCGAGGCAGCGGGAGCGAGAGTATATCACGCTCAGACACCGATATCCCCGGGTCATACAGCTTCACCGCAAGTACCACCGCCAGAAGATTCTCGAGATTGTGCGTTCCGTGCTCATTCACGAAACGCTCTACCGGAAACAGTCTCTGTGTCAGCCCGTCAAATCTGAAATATGCTGCCCCACCTTCCATATATATGCCGTTCTCTGCTCCTTTCAGTTTGCCCCTGGTGAAGTAGAACACCGTGCTCTTGGGTTTCTGCCTGAGAAAGAACGGCGTCCACTCGTTGTGATGATTGAGAATAAGAAAATCATCCGCTTGCTGATGGCGAAAGATGTTCGCTTTTGCTTTTGCGTACGCCTGTATTCCTCGGTATCTGTTCAAGTGGTCGGGATAGAGGTTGGTGATGACTGCGATATGCGGAGCCTTCTTTGAGACTGGCAGCAACTCGAGTTGCCAAGATGACATTTCCGCCACCACCGGTATGCGTTTGCCCTTTACTCTCTCGAACTCTTTGAGAAATGCGTTCTCTGAGGTATTTCCCGAGGGACGCACGCTCTTGTATTTCTTCGAGAGCAGCGCTGCTATCCACAGTGTACTCGTGGTCTTCCCTCGGGTACCCGTCACCGCGACGACCGGATTCTCAAGATAACGGAAGAACAGACTCGCATCATTTTCGATGCGAGCACCGGCTCCTTCAGCTGCCCGCAGATACTCGCTTTCTCGCGGTACACCCGGGTTCACGATGACGATATCACTTTTCATAAAATCGCTCATGTCATGTTTCCCGAGAACAAATCGCACCGGAAGACCTTTGAGTGCGGCGACTGATGTGGCTAGTGTTATACTGTCGCGCATGTCAGTCGCAGTGACCTTGGCGCCATGATGCACCAGCCACTTTGTAGTCGCAACCCCTCCGCCATGAAGTCCGAGCCCCATGACGAGTGCTTTTTCATTATGAAAGATATTTTTTTTTGTTTTACTGTTTTTCTTACTCATCAGCGTACCACTCTTATATTCCGCAACTCAGGCTAATTATTCGTGTTTAATTATTTTTGTTCGCGGGAAGTGTCGTGAGATAGTTGAGGTCGGCGGTTTTTACTTGAGGGAGCAAGCGCAATTCCGCCATGACCTTGCGTGTCACCGAACCGTCACCCGGATCAGTGACATGGATAAGGAAGAGTGATACAAGCGTGAAGCGTTGGTCCATCGTTGCCCCATGGTTCGCAATGATCGCAAGCGCATCAGCCTCAGGCACCTCGGGCTTGAACTCAACAATGATTTGATTGGACATGTATTCCTTGTCGCTCGAGTCTTTGATCACCACTCCAATAGACGCGGGGTCTACCTCAAGGACTCTCGTCGGGGCTTTTGGGGGGACAGTCTCGGGTGCCTTAGCCTCTTTTGCAATGAAAAACACCAAAGCGACTCCGAGTATCGCGCCGATAATAGAAAGCGGTTTTTTATATCTAGCGATTTGCATCAATCCATCATAGCGTACAGGGAGAACCCTGTGAATGGGCGAGTATGTACTTCATGCGCGCGCATGATTATTTTTTCTTTTTGTCGTTTTTGCGGATGTGGGTTGTAAAACTCACCGCTCCGTCTTTCATTCCTATGGTGAGAGTATCTCCCTCCACTATCCTTCCGTCGATAATCTCCATCGACAGAGGGTCAAGCACTTTGTCTTGGATCACCCTCTTGAGTGGTCGTGCACCAAATACCGGGTCGTACCCGAGATCAGCAATATATGTGGAAAGTTCTTTTGTGGTCTGCGTCGTGATGTGCCGCGCGAGGAGTCGCGCTGAAACTTTTGTGAGCTCAAGCGAAACAATAGTGCCTATCTCCTCCTTCTCAAGCGGCTGGAAGATGATTGTTGCATCGATGCGATTAAGGAATTCAGGGGGAAGCGCATGTTTGAGTACCCGCTCAATTGCACTCCGCTGCGCGTCAGGCTTCCCAGCATACTCGGCAATCTCACCTGATCCGAGATTTGAGGTCATGATGATGATGCTGCTCTGGAAACTGACGGTACGCCCTTTCGCGTCGGTAAGTCTGCCGTCGTCCATCACCTGAAGAAGGACATTCAGCACATCGCGATGCGCTTTCTCTATCTCGTCAAGGAGTATCACCGAATACGGGTGGCGACGTACTGCTTCGGTGAGCTGTCCACCCTCGTCGTGACCGATATAGCCGGGAGGCGCACCGATAAGGCGCGCGACACTATGCTTCTCCATATATTCACTCATGTCCAGTCGCACCATCATGTGTTCATCCGCAAACATGAATTCCGCGAGCGCCTTTGCCAGCTCGGTTTTGCCGACGCCGGTTGGACCAAGGAACAGGAACGAGCCGATTGGCTTGCGTTCATCACGGATGCCCGCGCGTGAACGTCGCACGGCATTTGCCACCGCTTTGACCGCTTCTTTTTGGCCGATGATGCGCCTGCCAAGTTCTGCTTCCATATGCGCGAGCTTCTTCGATTCTTCGGCAAGCATGCGCTCTGCCGGAATACCCGTCCAGCGAGAGACGATGTGCGCGATGTCCTCTTCGGTCACCTCTTCTTTTAAGAGATGTATCCCGCGTTCACGGGTCATATTTGTCTCTGCGCTCTTCATTTTCTTTTCGAGAAACGGAATAGCGCCGTAATTAATCTCAGCAACACGCCCAAGATCGCCCTTGCGCTCCGCCTGCACCGCTTCTTGGCGCAACGTATCTATTTGTGCCTGTATATCTTTGAGTTCATCAATGAACGACTTCTCATGTTTCCACCGCAGCTCGAGCTCTTTGTTCTTCTCTTTCATTTCTGCAAGCTCTTTTTCGAGTGTCTTTAGTCTCTCTTTTGAGAATTCGTCTTTTTCCTTCTTGAGCGCTTCGCGTTCGATCTCGAGCCGACGCATATCACGGTGCAGTGTATCGATGGCAAGCGGCTTCGAGTCTATTTCGATACGTAATGTGGCTGCCGCCTCATCAATAAGGTCGATAGCCTTATCGGGGAGAAATCGGCCGGCAATGTACCTGGTAGAAAGATGAACCGCAGCTAAGACCGCAGCATCCTTAATACGCACGCCGTGGTGCACTTCATACTTCTCTTTGATCCCGCGCAGTATTGCAATCGCGTCTTTCGGACTTGGTTCTTCCACCATGACTGGCTGGAAGCGGCGCTCGAACGCAGCGTCTTTCTCTATGTACTCGCGGTATTCTTTGAGCGTTGTTGCGCCGATGGTGCGTAGTTTGCCGCGCGCAAGAGCGGGCTTCAGGAGATTCCCCGCATCGACCGCGCCTTCGGCTCCGCCCGCACCAATGATAGTGTGGAGCTCATCGATGAATAGAATAACACTACCCGCACTCGCTTCGACTTCCTTAATAAGCGCCTTGAGTCTGTCCTCAAATTCGCCACGGTACTTCGCACCCGCAAGCATCGCACCAAGATCAAGCGAGAGTATCTTCTTGCCCTTCAGTGTATCCGGCACATCGCCGTCGACTATTTTCTTTGCCAGTCCTTCAATGATGGCGGTCTTCCCTACACCGGGCTCACCGATGAGCACGGGATTATTTTTCGAGCGGCGGGAAAGTATTTGTAGCACGCGTCTTGTCTCTTCATCACGTCCGATGACCGGATCAATCTTCCCTTCGAGGGCGAGCTTGGTGAAATCCTGGGTATATTTCTCGAGTACCTGATACTTGTTCTCGGGATCAGGGTCAGTCACATGCTGATTGCCGCGTAGTGCCTTGAGTTCTTTTTCCGCATCAGTCTTCGTGCTGCCAATGAGTTTTGCAGCGGCGGGTTCATCGAGAAGCGCGAGAAATAAATGCTCCGTACTGACATATTGATCATCAAGTCGCGTGGCTTCCTTTTCCGCAAGTGAGAGCACTTCCTTCATGATGCTCGTTAGGAAGGGGCTCGATGCATCTTGCACTCGTGGAAGTCGCATCACCTCTTTGTTCACTTCTGAAATGAGCGACCTCGAGTCTCGCCCCAGTTTGTTCACGAGTGATGGAACGATACCTGCATCGGTATCAAGGAGTACCGCAAGCAAATGCAGGGGCTCTACCCCACTTTGCGAAAACGACTGAGCTAAAGAAACTGCTCGCTCGAGCGCCTCTGCCGCCTTTGTGGTGTATTTATTGAAATCCATACCGCTTGAAGTAGGACGCGAACATGCGCGTTCGTGTGACTACGTTTGTTAATTTTGATAATTTTTTAAAACCCATATACACATAATAACCCGTTCGTGTCCGCGACTTCTAACGGCATCCATACTGATACTATAACACGTATTTATTATTGTGTACAGTCAATTATTCAGTTCAATAAGATGTGGCGTAGCGTATTCTTATCCCTCACTTGCCGTGAAAAATTAATAGAATATCCTTACGATATAAGGGTATTTTATGATATATTTGGGCAATGAAGTCTACAGCCGTGAAGAAGGTATTCGTGATAGGTATATTTTTGATTGTTTATGTCCTTTGGCAGGCAATCGGCAGTCTTTCGGAGTATTATCCGATTTATAACTATCCCCCTCTGCACAAGGGACCAATCATATTTTTGGGTGACACACTTGCCGCGACAAGTAGTATCGGTTTTGTCGGCGTATTAGAAAAAAGATTGAATCTCCAGATTGAAATCGAAAGTTCAGCATCACGTACAATGGAGAGTGCGGCAAGTGACACAGTAGCGCTTATCCTAGAGCGTAAGCCGAGCGCAGTCATCTTCTGCTATAGCGGTATCAATGGCAGAGCGCTGTGGGATGATTCCCGCTCCACTGACTACCTGCGCGAGATGATACGCGCGGCCCAACATGAGGGTGCGGTCACCGTGCTTTTAGGTGCAGAGCGCGAGACCTCTGGAGGAAAACATGAGCGTATCATTAAACAATTCGCAAGAGAGACGCACAGCTTCACTGCACTAAATATCCTTTCAACTATCACAGATAATCCAAAATACTGGGACAAAAACATGCCAAATGCTGAAGGAAACATGCGTATCGCCGACGTTCTCGCACCTACGCTTGAAGGGATAACGTTTAGCATGACCGATATGCAGCAGACAACTCCGTAGCCTCAACTATTGCCCATTTACCAGAGTGGCCCTCACCTCGCCCTGCTTGCCGTAAAACAGAAGTCGCGAATTTCCCGCATTTACTATTGTCAGGAAGAAGTTCTGTCCGTTCTTTTGAAAAAGCACTCGCGTCGCATCGTGGTCATCACTTGTGCTGACAGTGAATCCACTCGACGAAGCTGTCCGCTCATAATAGTGCTTGATGACATCGGTCGCATCATAGGTGACAAATATAGTGCTATCGTCATGCTCGAATAATTCGCGTTCAGGCGCATACCGTGCCCCCGGATATGCCGGTAACAATGCGACAATGCGCGCTTCGCGCAAGTAAAGCGCTGATCCTCCGGCGAACACGGCGATGAACAGCGACACGAGAATGCATACATTGAACCATGCCACTCCCCACTCGGGGTGGTAGCGGTGGAGTCGAAACGTCAGAACTCCCTCGCGAACGATGAGCACGACAAGCAAGCCCTCAAAGGACAGGAGTACATTCCAGGGAAGTTCGAAAAGGTTCATAGACGCCGATCGTAAGAAATATCTGCCTCGAGTAAATGCCTGAAATCAGCAAGGTCATGGATCTTTTTCCTGAGCGAATCGGATAGCGACCATGCGTCCGAACTCTCCCTCTCGGCACGCATCATGCCATACACATAATGCGTGCCGACAAATTCCCGGAGGGCAGCGATATCATGTTCGATTGCGGATGAATTAAGTACGATAAATGCTACGGATCGGTCGTCAAACTCGCTTACCGGGAGTGAGAATATGAGCGCACTGCTCCCGTTGCCGCTTGCGTCTTTTTGCGAGAGTCCTCCGCGGTATCTGCCGTCACCCGAGAGAACCCAAGGATTCTTATTCTCCCAATGTAAGCGTTTTTTGCCGCTTGTCGCAT
Organism: bacterium; assembly: GCA_043743715.1. GTDB lineage: Bacteria > Patescibacteriota > Minisyncoccia > Phycocordibacterales > UBA6899 > MHLP01. The sequence continues at coordinate 4,050 of JAYTWK010000001.1, read as the reverse complement.
AGACCGAGGTTTCGTCCCGCAACGAAACATCAATGAGAAAATGTTGCTCGCGGTCGATATATGCAAGCAGTGTAAAAAGATCGCGTGCAGTAGTGGTAGCACCACCATCCGAGAACGCGGATGAATAGTGAGTATGCTCCATGCCTACATCCTTTGCCTTCACATTCATCAGTGATACAAACTCTTGTGTACCAATGGTCTTCTCAAAGGTCTTCCCAGCGGTGTCATTGGTAGTAAACAGGAGTGGGTAGATGAGGCTACCAAGCTTAAGTTCATCATCGCCACTTGGCACAAAGCGATGACGTACCGACGGATCGAGCACAATTTCACCGATACGCACGGTCTTGTAGGGATTGATATGCTCAACTGCAGTAAGTGCGGTTTGAAGCGAGACAAGCGAGCCGGGGTCAATCGGTCGTTGTGCATCCCTTTCCCACAGTACCTCACCGGAATCGACGTCAGCAACAATGAAACTCGGTGCAGTGACGAGGGGAAGTACACCGCGACTAAGTAGGGAGTAGTGCGATGACGAGGTGAATGCATCATGTGGTGATGCCCCAGTCACAATCACCTGAGTTCCAATCTCCGAAAAATTAAATACCGCTTCTGCATCTTTGGTGAGGAGCTCGAGTGATCCGTCGCCATCTTCCCCGCCCACTCGCTCTCCGTGAATGAAGAAATTTCCCGCTATTTCGATACTGTATGGCATCCAGGAACCGGAAACAGACGAAAAGTGTTTATACTCTTTCTTCTCGACAGCATACTTGCCGGATGGTGCCTCCCATGCAGAGCCCTGAAGAGGTAAGGTACGAAGCGGGAACGACCGCCCTTCCTGATTGTTCTCATAGAGCGTGACTTTCTTACTTGCCTCGTCGACGAGAATAACTTTACCGATATGGGTCATAACCGAATATTCGTGTAGTTCTTCGGGGGCTGCGCTTCCATATACTCCGGCTGCGAGTCGTACTCCGTCAGTTCGCTGCGGCAGAAGGGTGATACCCGCCATAAGAAATGAGCCGAACGAGACCCAGAGTCCGAATACGAAATACAGCTGAGAGTGGTGGGTCTTCATGGTCGGTGCAGGTGGGCTTCCCTAAGCAAAGTGCGTAAGCGCCGCGCCCCGTGATACCAGAAGAATATACTCGTTGCCGTAAGTGCCCCGAGCGTATCCGCAAGCATATCTTTTTGCGCGTCCCAAATATCACCCTGGCTACCGAGATACGCGGCTCCTGCGGAAGGATCTGAATTGGCTGCGTAAATCCACTCAATGATCTCATAGCTCATGGCGATAGTCGTGATGACGAATACCGGATAAGTGAAAAGGAGAAATCTGCTCGTAACCGCGCGCTTCGCGAGCAGCCATTCCGCAACCGCAAATGCGTAGAAGCCAACTGAGAAATGTGCAACACGGTCATAGTGATTGCGTGTAAATCCGAAGAAATCAGTCACCCAGTCAAACGGTACGAGTGCAAATGTGTAGTGCCCTCCAATGGTATGCACATAGATGAGTACGCTCATGGCAAGATATGCCGGAAGTGAGAAGCGAATTTTCCGCGCATACAGAATCAGAAGCGTACCGACAATGAGGAGCACTGTGGCATTTTCAACATACCAGGTATGCCGCTCTACGGGGTTCCACGCGAGCGCGACAAAAAGTATTACATATATACAAAGAAGAGCGTATAGCCATTTGCGCGGAGGCTTCATGTCCATCCCATTAGAAGTAGTACGCGAAAAAAGATATTCGCGCGACTACTCGACTAGCTCCTGTAATAGTTTTCTGAATCATGTGTTTTGAGTCTCCTCCATGTCCGCGACTTCGAACGGGATCCATCACTACAGTATAGCAAGCTTCTCGCGCACTTCCCTTGAGTTATCCCACATCTTTGTCCTCTTCGTTGCTCACTGCGCTCTTCTCTACCCGCTCTGTAATACGTCGCCCGATAACACTGACGACCTTGACGATAATCGCACCGGCAATAAGTCCTAAGAGGACATATTTTTCTGCGCGATGAATCTGCACGATGTACGTCTCTATCGCCGTTCCTAAAAGATATCCTCCGGCACCAAACAGTATGCTCCAAACAAGCGCGCCGAGAAAATTAAACGTAAGGAACCTGACCCAATTGACGTTACTCGTACCGAACGCTATTGGGATAAGCATGCGGAATCCGTACATAAAGCGCGAGCCAAAGATCAGCAGGTTGGGATATCTTCCTATAAGACGGTGTACCTGGTGAGCGCGCTTGAGCATTTTGGGTCGCGACTCGAGAAATGCCTTGCCTTTCCAGCGTCCAAAATAAAAAAACATCTGATCACCAAGCATACCGCCAATAAATCCGACCAGTATGACCGTCTCGAGATCGAGATACCCTTCAAATGCCGCGAAACCCGCGAGAGCAAGTACCGTCTCTCCCTCAAGCAGGGTGGCGATGAACACGAAAAAATATCCGTAATCCTGAATGAGTGAAAGCAAAAGCTCCATGCCAAAAGTATAGCATGCAGCTTTTTATTTGGGGTGTATAACCACCCTTCCAAGCAGGGAACGTCCCTTATTTCTTAAGCAGATCGCGAATCTCCGAGAGCAGTTTCACTTCATCCGAGACGGTCTTCTCCGCTTCAGGTTTTGCTTCCTCTTGCTTTTTCATCTTGTTCATCGCTTTCACGACCATGAACAGTACGAATGCGACAATCACAAATACGAATGTCACTTGAATGAATTTGCCGTACGCGATAATAGAGCTTCCGACAGCAAAATGCAGCCCGGAGAAATCCACTCCGCCGGTGACAGCTCCGATAAGCGGCATGATAATATCGCCCACCAGTGACGCAACGATTGCGCCAAATGCGCCGCCGATGACCACACCGATTGCGAGGTCGACGACATTTCCTTTCATCGCGAACGACTTGAATTCTTCTAACATAGACATATTGCAAATATGGTTAGTGCTAAGGTATGCGCCATCGTACCATAACCAGAACACGCCTCAAAATGATTTGTTATTTTTCGAGATTGTCCTAAAATACATCAGTGAAGTCATTCCTCAAAAAGGACGCGGTACGCATCATACTGCTCGTAATTGTGGCCTTTTCCGTCGTCATGAGCGCCATCTATGCATATACTCCGATCCAAGTCCGAGGCTACCCTTCCATTCATTGTGTCGGTACGAATGCGACATTTGTATGTTCCAAAAAACACTTTGCACTCCTGACAGAGCACGTCGGTATCAAGCCCGCACTCGAAGCGCTCAAAGAGGAATATGCCAAGAACCCTGAAATTGTTTCCAACTGTCATCAACTCTCGCACACCATTGGCAACAACGCCGTTGACTACTACGGGGGCAACATCGCGAAAGCATTCCTTGATGGAGACAGCTTCTGCTGGTCGGGCTACTATCACGGCGTGGTCGAGCGCGCTATTACACGCATCGGAGAAACACAGTTCTCATTGCACGCCGACAAGATGTGCGCTGACATTCCCGGAAAAGAGCGCTATAGTTTCGACTACTACAACTGCGTACACGGACTCGGCCACGGCATCATGTCCGCGACCGAGAACGAACTCTTTCATTCCCTTGAAGTGTGCGACAATCTCTCGGGCTCCTGGGAGCGGCGGAGTTGCCACGGTGGAGTCTTCATGGAAAATATTATGGTCGACAATAGAGCTGAGAAGACAAGATTCTTGAAGCGTGACGATCTTATGTATCCATGCAATGCAGTCGCTCTTGCCTATAAAGAGCAATGCTACCTGATGCAGACTTCATATGTGCTTTCGAAGAACGGCTATAATTTTGCAAACGCATTCGAATTGTGCGGCAAGGTTGACGAACAGTTCCGTGATACCTGTACGCAATCAATAGGACGTGATGCGTCCGGCAATAGTGTCAGTGACGTAACACGCACGGTCGAGAAATGTTCACTCGCGCTTGATGACAATCAGGAGAAAAATTGTATTAGACTTGCTCCCGAATAAGAAAAATGAGATAATTGATGAATGAACATCAGCAAACTTGCCAACGACCCACGTGCAATTAAGGCCTTAACCGGGCT